>JANNKV010000109.1:0-5031 GCA_031396485.1 Polaromonas sp.
CATGCCAAACACAAACGGCATCATGCAGGCGGCAAACAACACCAGCGTGTACAAGAATATCTGCAGCCGCGTGAATTCGTTGCCGTGCGTGACCGGCAGCATCGGCAGGCCGGACTTGCGGTAGTCTTCGACGCGGTAGAGGGCGAGCGCCCAGAAATGTGGCGGCGTCCAGAGGAAGATGATCAAAAACAGAATCAATGCCTCGGGGCCGACGGTGCCGGTCATAGCGGCCCAGCCGAGCACCGGCGGCATCGCACCCGAGGCGCCGCCGATCACGATGTTTTGCGGCGTGCGCGGCTTCAAAATCACGGTGTAGATGACCGCGTAGCCGACGAAGGTGGCGAACGTCAGCCACATCGTCAGCGGGTTGACCCATACAACCAAAATGACCGAGCCCGCGGCGCAGAGCCCGCAGGAAAACGCCAGGGTGAGCGCGTTGCTCAACTCGCCGCGGGCGGTGGCGCGCCAGGCGGTGCGGCGCATCTTGGCGTCGATTTGTTGTTCAACCAGGCAGTTAAACGCCGCCGCCGCGCCGGCCACCAGCCAGATGCCGGCGCAGGCGATGAGGGCCAGCCTGATCTCAAGCCACGTCGGCACGCCGGGCACGGCCAGCACCATGCCGATCAGCGCGCAGAACACGATGAGCTGCACCACGCGCGGCTTGGTCAGCGCGTAAAACTGCGCGAACCGCGACGGTGCTACCAGGGCCGCAGCCGCCGCCGCAGAAGACGAAGGATGGCTCATGCGTGCGACCCTGGAGAAACTGACGACGCGGACGACTTGGGCGACCAGGACGGCTCGGGCGATGAGGATGCCGTCGGTTCTGTTCGTTCTCTCGGTTCCCCGGGTTCCAGAGCCGCCGGTCGACTGGCACGCACCTCGCTGGCCACGCGGCTGGCTGAAAAAAGCACGCCCGTCAGCAACACGACCAGCGCGGCCGCTCCCGCGGTGTGCAACACCGCCGCCAGCAGTGGCCAGCCCAGCAGCACATTACCCAGCCCGGTCGCCAGCTGCAGCAGCAGCAGGCCAGCCAGCCAGCGCGCCTCGACCCTGAAGGTGGCTTGCAGGTGCAGGACGACGGCCAGCGCAGCCAGCACCGCAAAGACCACATACGAGCCGAGTCGATGGACGTAGTGAATGGCGGTCAGGGCCTGAAACGTGAGATTGCCGCCGTCCGCACCCGCGCCCAGTTCACGCCAGAGCGTGAAGCCCTGCGCGAAGTCCATGGCGGGCCAGAGCGAGCCCTGGCAGGCTGGAAATTCGGTGCAAGCCAGCACCGCGTAGTTGGTGCTGACCCAGCCGCCCAGCGCAATTTGCAGCCACAGCAGCGCGAAAGAGATGACCAGCAAGCGCCAGGTGCCAAGGCTCATGAACCTTGACCTGAACCTGCCCTGCGTCCGCGCTTCGGCCTGGGCGTAGAAAACCGACTGGGCCCTGAGCAGCGCCAGCAAAACCAGACCACCCAGCAGGTGCAGCGTGACGATGGCCGGAAACAGCTTCATCGTCACGGTGAGCGCGCCGAAGGCACCCTGCACGCAAACCCACAGCAGCGTAAACGCCGGCCACCACGGGGAAATGTGACCTGCACGCTCCTGCCTTCGCGTCACACGCTGACCGCCCAGAAGACTTGCCGTGCTGCGGGCTGACCACTGCGCGACCCACGACGCCAGGGCCAGCGTGAGAATCAAAACCCCCACGCCCGTGGCGAGGTAGCGGTGAATCATTTCGATCCACGCCTTCGGGTGCGTGACCGGGCCGGTGGGCATGGCGCTTTGGGCGGCATCAATCTGCGCTTGCGCACCGAGCGGGCTGGCGCTGCCGTAGCAGCCCGGCCAGTCGGGGCAGCCCAGGCCCGAATCAGTGAGGCGGGTGAATGCGCCAAAAACGACCAGATCGAACGTCAAAAACAGCGTGACCAACGTCAGCACCCGCAGGCGCTGCGCTGCCGGCGCATGCTTGTTGCGCACCCACACCCACGCCAGCGGGCCGATCGCAATAGCGAGGCCCATCAGCATCAGGCTGAGGGCCGGCGTCAGGTCGAACAGCGAGGAAGTGGAAGGGGTGGGCATGGGTGAAAAATTGGGGATGGTTAAGGCGGCTTCCGCCCTCACTTCGCGTCCCTTCCCTCAGTATCCCAGCCACCTGCGGCGCGCAGAAGACGATCCAGATCGCGCTTGGCCTTTGCAGCAGCGGCGGCGTCCAGGTCGGCCGGGAATCGCATCATCCAGTTGCCGATCGGATCAACCACGTACAGATGGTTTTGCAGTTCCCTGCCCTGTTCGGGCTGCAGCCACTGCGCCAGCGCTGCGGGCGAAACACGCAGCACGGTGGCGCCCTTCAAAGCCGGCAACAGGCCAGGGGTGACGGGGGCGTCGTCGATGATCAGCCAGACGCGATCGACCCGGCCCATTTGTTTGCCGAGAGACTCGCGCATCTGGCGCTGGAAGTACAGATTTTTCTCGCAGCGGGCATCGCAGGCGCCGCTGGATACGGTGGTCAACAGCCACTGGCCTTTGAGCGACGGCAATTGCACCGTCTGGCCGTCGAGCGTGCGGCCGCTGATTGCGGGCAAGGCGCGCTGCGGATCAATCAGCTCGCCGAAGTTTCGGCGGCCTTCAGGGCGGATCACGTAGTAGGTGAAATACGACGCCACGATGGGCGAGACGCAAACCAGCAGTACGAGCAGCATTTTCCAGCGGCCCGCCACGGTGTTCGGCCCAGCGGGCGCCGATGCATCGGGCACGGGCATGGCATGCACGGTGAAGCTCAGCGGCTGGTCTTGCATGCCGACGGCAGCGGCGGGTGCGGACCCGTGAGCGGCGGAAGATTCAGGATTTTTGTTTGTCACGGTGGTGGATACAAGCGGAGAAGGTGGAAGCTTTACTGGTCAGGTGGCGAGGGCGATGGCGGTGCAGTGACGGCACCGGCGAATTTTCTCCGGGCCGGCACGATGACTTGATACCATCCATACAGCCCGACCACCAGCGCGCACAGGCCAAACCACTGGAAGGCATAACCGTAGTGCTTGTCGACGCCTACATTGGGCGCCGCCCAGTCGCGCAGCAAACCTTCACTGGGGCCGCCGGTCTGCAACAGGGAAACACTCATCAGCGGCAACCCGGTCTCCACCTGATATGCCTTCAGGTCGATATTTTGCCGGAGTCGGCCGGTGTCCACGCCCTTGAACTCGTATAGCTTGGACGGAGGCGGGGCAATGCGTCCGGTGACGGTGACCGGGCCGGCCGGCGTTTGTACCTCGGGCAGCAAAGCGCGGTCATTGAAATTGCGCGGCACCCAGCCACGCTGCACCAGGATCACCCGGCCCGTGTCCAGCAGCGCCAGCGGCGTGAGTACCCAGAAACCAGTCTTGCCGCCCATGGGCCGGTTGTCGAGGTAGACAGTGCGGTCAGGCTGCCAGACGCCTTGGATCGTCACGGTTCTGTGCAGCTGATCTGCTATGTTTTTAGTAGCTGCTAGCGCACGGTTATCGAGGGCTGGAAGTACTTTTTGTGCTTCAATTGCGGCCTGCAGCGTTTCTTTTTGATCAGCGCGGCGCAGTTGCCACTGACCGAGCGAAAAGGTGGTGACAGCCACAACCAGAGCGGCGAACGTGAGCAGCCAGAACCGGGGCGAACGCAAAGTGTTTGTCATGCAGAGATAATCCGGCTCATGACTTATCTCGTTGCTCTGGCGTTCATCGCCATTCTTGCCAGCTTGGGCTCAGCGCTTTTTTTCATGATGAAAGACGGCACCGAAGGCAAACGCAAAACCAGCAACATGGCGCGCGCGCTGGCGTTTCGCGTCGGGTTTTCAATTGTGCTGTTTATCTGCATTTTGATTGCGTGGAAGCTGGGCTATATCCGCCCGACGGGAATTCCGGTCGGCAAGTAATAGAGGAAAAAATGACAAAGGCCGCATCAAGCGGCCTTTGGGCTCAGCGTGGGCTCAGCAGCGGTAAGGGCCGCCGTGGCTGGCTGGCTGGCTTTTATTAAAGCCAGTAAACCAGGATGTAAAGGCCCAGCCACACCACGTCGACGAAGTGCCAGTACCATGCCGCACCCTCGAAGCCAAAATGCTTGTCGGCGGTGAAGTGACCTTTTTGCAGGCGCAGCGTGATGAATAGCAGCATCAGCATGCCGACAAAGACGTGAAAGCCGTGGAAACCGGTGAGCATGTAAAACGTAGAACCGTACACGCCGGACGTCAGCTTCAGGTTGAGGTCTGAATAGGCATGGGCGTATTCATAGCCTTGCACACCCAGGAAAACCAAGCCCAGCACAACCGTCATCCACATGAAGGCAATGGTGCGGCCGCGGTGGTTTTCACGCAGTGCGTGGTGGGCAATCGTCAGCGTGACACCGGAGCTGAGCAGCAACGCGGTATTGATCGTGGGAAGCCAGAATGGGCCCATCGTCGTGAATGGCTCGACGATATCGCCGGGCGATGCGGTCACGCCCGGAGCCGAGCTGGGCCAGATGGCCTTGAAATCGGGCCAGAGCAGTGCGTTCTCGAGGTTGCCCAGCTCGGGCACCGAATGCGCGCGAGCCCACCACAGCGCGGTGAAAAACGCGCCGAAGAACATCACCTCGGAAAAAATGAACCAGCTCATGCTCCACCGGAACGACAGGTCGACCTTGTGACCGTACAAGCCGCCTTCGCTCTCGGCAATCGACTCGCGGAACCACTGGAACAGCGTGCCCAGCCACCACAGCATGCCGAACGCCAGCGACCACTTGCCCCAGTCGTGTCCGTTGATCCACTGGCTGGCGCCGAGAACCACAAACAACAGGCCGATGGACGCCATGACCGGGTGCCGTGACGGGTTGGGAACGTAGTAGTAAGGGGTGGCCGCGTGGGCTGTTGATGACATGACTCGATTCCTCTATTTCTCTATCTATTTCGGATCTCTCGGCTATCCGGCTAGATTTCCCGCTATTTTAATCGCGTGATTGCTGCGCTTCTCAGCGCGCGACCATCCAGTTCACCAGCAGCACCAGGGCTGCTACAAATACAAAAACTCCGACCAGCCCC
>JANNKV010000113.1:0-12844 GCA_031396485.1 Polaromonas sp.
TGGCAATTGAATCAGGATGCCCGCGCCGTCACCCATCAACTTGTCCGCGCCGACGGCGCCCCGATGGTCCAGGTTTTCAAGAATCTTCAAACCCTGCTGCACGATGGCGTGCGATTTGTGACCCTTGATATGCGCCACAAAACCCACACCACACGCGTCATGCTCGTTCGATCCGGCATACAGCCCGTGTTGTTCAGCGTGTTTGATTTCAGATTCGAGCGTCATGGCAATTTCCTTAAGCGAGGGCGTCAACGGCAATAAGGATAGTGCAGTGCAACAATCTTGCCAAGTACTTTAATTGGGGTCAGATTCCAATTAAATTCGCAAAGACTTGACCTATCGAGAATAAGGGACAGATCAAATTTATCGATAACATTGCCCCTATGAACCTGCGCTGTTCAGTCCTTCGGCGGCGCCTATTCTTTTGACTTGAGCAATGTAGGCCGGCCCGCCTGGCCTTTCACCACACGCCGGACCGTGCGTTTTTGCAGATCGCTCACAAAGCTCTCTTCCCCCAGCGCCCAGCCATTCAGCGCCGAACGCGTCAGCTCAGCCTGTTGCGCAGGCGTAACACCAGCCCGCACCAGATCGGCGTAGGCCGCCTCGCGTGCAAAAGGCGTGTTACCAAGAGCCCAAAACAGAGAGTGAGGACTAACAATCTTGTCGTCACGCAGCCCGATGTAATGCCCATGACTCGACCACGCGTAGTCCTTGGCCTCCCGCACCAAGCCAGCCCGCACCGGATTCAGATCGATATAAGCCATGCAAGCCAGCAGGTAACGGTCAGTCTGGATCAGTGTCGAGCAATAGCGCCCTTCCCACAAGGTGCCACTGCGACCCTGCGCGTCATTGAAGTAACGCACATACCGCCGCCCCACCGCCTGCATCATCAGCGGCAAGCCGTTGTCGGTTTCAGGCGTGGCCAACAGGTGAAAGTGATTGGTCATCAGGACGTAGGCATGCACCACTACGCCGAATTTCTGTGCGTTTTCGTGCAATAGCGAGAGCAGCATCTCGTAGTCAGCTGGCGTCGAAAAGATAGCCTGACGGTTGTTGCCGCGCTGGATGACGTGGTGCGGGTAGCCGGGAAGGGTTAAGCGAGGCAGGCGGGCCATTGGTGGGCTTGAGAAATTCGGATTGTGGGAATTTTAATCTGACCCCTATTTTCTTCTCTCTATTTTCTCTATTTCCTCCCATTTTCTCGCTCACAACCCCGATTTCTCACCACAAGCGCTATGAAATCAGTAGCTCCTCGCGCAAGTAATGCTTGGGCTACAAGCTATTTTGACTCAAGACTATGATGGAAAGGCATCTAATCAAAGCGCAAATGCCGAGCTGCCCGTCAGCCGGACATGCTCCCTGGTCGCAAACCGGTCGGTCATGCCGGCGATGTAGTCGGCAACCACGCGTTCGGATCTGGTATTTGGCGTTTGCATAGCCGTCGAACCACCGACACCGGCAACCCCATCAAAACGATCAATATGCGCCTGCGGCATTTGCGCCGGCTCGTTCATGTAAGCCTCAAACAGATCGCGTACCACCTGCTGGGCGGCCTGCGTGGTTTGCACGACTTGCGGGTGGCGGTATAGATTGGCATGCAAAAACCGCTTGAGGGCGGTGGACCGTAGTGCCATCTCGTCACTGAAACAAACCAGCGCAGTGAGCTGGCATACGGCCTCTATGTCTGACGGCACGGCCTTTTCCAGCGCGGCCCGGGTGGCGTCCATCACGTCATATACCTGCGCGCTGAGCATACGGCGTATGGTTTCAAAGAGCAGGCGGCGATCTTTTAAGTGGGGGTGATATTGAAGGGCCTTGCGGCGGAAACTTCTGAATAATTCAACGGCGTCAAGTTGATCGATATCGAGCAGGCCAGAGCGTACGCCGTCGTCAATATCGTGCGCGTTGTAAGCGATTTCATCGGCGAGATTGGCAAGTTGCGCTTCGAGGCTGGGCTGCCGCCATTTGGGTCCGCCGGGCAAGGGCTCGACGAAACGGCGTGCCACGCCACCGGGTTCCCGGGCCTCAAGACGCAACGCATTGCGTTTGGAGCAGTGCTTCAGAATCCCTTCGCGGGTTTCGAACGTCAGGTTCAGCCCGTTGTAGTTGGGATAAGACTCTTCGAGCGAATCGACCACGCGCAGGCTTTGCATGTTGTGCTCGAACCCGGCGCTTCCCGCATCGTGCGCCTTCAGGCAGGCATGCAACGCGTCCTGCCCGGCATGGCCAAAGGGCGTGTGGCCGAGGTCATGCGCCAGCGCGATGGCTTCGACCAGGTCTTCGTTGAGTCGCAGGGTGCGGGAGATGGACCGCCCGAGCTGGGCGACTTCGAGCGAATGCGTTAGGCGGGTGCGAAACAGGTCTCCCTCATGATTCAAGAACACCTGGGTTTTGTAGACCAGCCGGCGAAACGCGGTGGAATGCACGATGCGGTCGCGGTCCCGCTGGAAGTCGGAACGCGTCGGTGCGACTGGCTCGGGGTAACGCCGGCCACGGGACCGTGCAGGATCAGCGGCGTAGTAGGCCAGACTCATGATTTAGCAACCAAATCGGCCTCTAGCACAGGTAAAACGTGCGTAGGCAGCTATTAAATTCATAGCATCTCGTGCCGCCTGAAAAGCAGCTCAAGTGCAGCACGAGTCGATGACCTCGCGCACCAGCGCATTGGGCGCGGTGCGCAGTGTGGCCTTGCCGGGGCCATCGATCAGGATAAACCGGATCTCGCCGGCTTCTGATTTTTTGTCGACGCGCATCAATTCGAGGTAACGGCCGGCGTTGTCTGCGGCGGACAGGACCGGCGCGGTGACAGGAAGCCCCGCGCGCGCGATGAGCGTTTTCAGGCGTTCGACGAATGCAGTGTCTACCAGCCCCAATCGCTGCGACAACTGCGCCGCCATCACCATCCCGCAGCCCACGCCCTCGCCGTGCAACCAGGCACCGTAACCCAAGCCCGATTCAATCGCGTGGCCAAAGGTGTGGCCAAAGTTGAGGATGGCGCGCAGACCGGTCTCACGCTCGTCCTGCCCGACCACTTCAGCCTTGATCTCACAGCTGCGCTTGACGGCATGCGCCAATGCCGTTGGCTCACCGGCCCGCAGCGCGTCAATGTTGCTTTCGATCCAGTCGAAAAACGCCATGTCGGCGATTGGTCCGTACTTGATGACCTCGGCCAGGCCGGCGCTGAGTTCGCGGGCAGGCAAGGTCTTGAGCACGTCCAGATCGCACACCACCAGCTGCGGCTGATAGAACGCGCCAATCATGTTTTTGCCAAGCGGATGATTAATGGCTGTTTTTCCACCGACGGAAGAATCGACCTGAGCCAGCAAGGTCGTCGGTACCTGAACAAACGGCACGCCGCGCATATAGCTGGCCGCGGCAAAGCCGGTCATATCCCCAACAACACCACCGCCCAGAGCAAAAAGCACGGTCTTGCGGTCGCAGCCGTTTTCGAGCAAGGCATCAAAGATGAGTTGCAGAGTAGGCCAGTCTTTGTGGGCTTCACCGTCGGGCAGCGTGACCAGCAGCACGCGCGGGAACCGGGATTTCAGCGCATCGGTGAGCTGCGCCGCAAACAATGGCGCAACCGTGCTGTTGGACACAATCAACGCCGTGTTGGCCTTCGGTAGATGTTGATAACTGGAAGGGTCACCGAGAAGCGCAGCGCCAATCACAATCGGGTAACTGCGGTCGCCCAAATGGATAGACACCTGCGCCGCAGCATTCGTTGGGTTTGCTTTCATGGCGACAAGTGTAGGGGGTTGGACACTGACTCGGCGTTCACCTCGGGGCGGGGGAAAATGCCGCAGAAGCTTGAGGCGACCGGCTTATCCCGCCGGCCCCGTGCCGGCAAGTTCAAGCTGAATCAGAATCAGATTAACCAACGTAGAGACCGACGGACGACCTGTTTCGATCACGATGTGGGCCGTTTCCCGATACCAGGGATCACGGACCTGGTACAAATCGTGAAGCTTGGCCAGCGGATCGGCGACTTGCAGGAGCGGCCGATTCCGGTCATGCCGCAAACGCCGAAATACTTCGTCTGGCGGAGAGTGGAGATACACCACCCGTGTACGCTCATGAAGATTCAATCGATTGTCAGGCCGTAGCACAGCGCCACCACCCGTTGAGATCACACAGGCCCCGGGTTGCCGGGTCAACTCTTCAATGGTCAGTTGCTCCAGATCGCGAAAGGCGACTTCGCCCTCCCGTTCGAAAAATTCCCGAATGGAGCAGCCAATTCGCTGCTCCAGTACCTGATCGGAATCAATGAAAGGGAGCGACAAGCGCCTCGCCAACTGTCTGCCGACTGTTGACTTTCCGGAGCCGGGCAAACCGACACAGGCTATTTTCAGGGACGTTTCGTTCACGGGGATCGCATGGGCCGCACGCGCAGCAAGAGAAGTGGTCAGTCTGACAGCTCATTAACCATGCCGACCTGCGAGCTTGGAAAGTGGCTATTCGGAATGCAGTCCACGGCATCTACTGACTTTAATCTCAGGAGTCTAGCGAAGCGGCGTCCCGTTAGTCAGCATTCTCGGAGTAATGAACACCAGCAGTTCAGACTTGGTGGCTGTGCGGGTTCTGGTTTTGAACAGGTTGCCGAGTCCAGGAATATCGCCCAGTAAAGGGACTTTAGTCTCGTCCTCCCGATCATTCTGCTCAAAAATACCACCGATCACTACGGTACCGCCATTTTCAACCAGCACCTGCGTCTGGATGTGCTTGGTGTCGATGGCAAAGCCATTTGCGGTTGCGCGGCCAACGCTGTCTTTGTTGACGTCCACATTCAGAATGATATTGCCTTCCGGCGTGATCTGCGGTGTGACCTCGAGCTTTAAGTTGGCTTTCCGGAAAGCAATCGACGTCGCTCCGCTGGAAGTGGCTTGCTGGTAAGGCAGTTCGGTGCCCTGCTCGATCAACGCCTTAACTTGGTCGGCCGTGACTATACGGGGGCTAGAAACAATCTTGCCTTTGCCATCGGCTTCAGCAGCGGATATCTCAAGATTCAGCAGTCGTGAAAGCGAAGAGCTAAACAAGGAAATTGCAAATGTGGATGCGGCAAAGCCGTTTTGACCAACGCCCGGTAGATTTACAAAGTCGCCGGCCGTGGTGCCGAAGTTGCTACCCAGCTGCGCGGGGTTCGTTTGCGAAATATCCGGTGTGATGTAAGTTGCACCAAACTGCGTGTTTCTACTACCATTCAACGTGAATGGTCGCCCTCCCAACCGGACCCCCAGCGATTTTCCGAAGGAATCGCTTGCCTCTACGATGCGGGCTTCAATCAGCACCTGCCGCACCGGAATATCCAGCTTGGCGATAAGCGCCTGCACTTGCTCCAATTTCGAGGGCACATCCGTGACAAAGAGCTGATTGGTCCGCGCTTCAGAAATCACGCTACCACGTGCAGAAAGTATTTTCGTAGCGCCCGCCCCACTGGAGCCGATCAGCCCGGCCGCGACATCAGCCGCCTTAGCGTAGTTGAGCTTGAAATCCTGGGTACGAAGTACCTCCAGGCTTTGAATGGCGTTTTTGGACTCCAGGTCCTGCTTTTCTTTCGCCGCCAACTCATCTTTGGGCGCAATCAGCAGTACGTTGCCGGTCTTGCGCATCCCCAGCCCTTTGGCCTGAAGAATGATGTCGAGCGCCTGGTCCCAAGGAACATCCTTCAGTCGAAGCGTCACGGCACCGGTAACGGTATCCGATGTCACGATGTTGAAGTTGGTGAAGTCGGCGATCACTTGAAGCAACGAACGAATTTCGATATTCTGGAAATTCAGTGACAGCTTTTCGCCGGCATAGCCGGGACCTTGCGTCAACTTGTTGGCATCGACTTTTTGTTGCCGAACTTCGAGGACGAACTGGTTGTCGCTCTGGTAAGCGCTGTGCTCCCAGGCACCCCGCGGCACCCCGCGGCTCTACAACCATACGAACCTTGTCGCCGGTCTGGAAGGTGGTCACTGTTTGCACGGGTGTACCGAAGTCGGCGACGTCAAGGCGGCGGCGCAAGCCTTCGGGCAAAGCGGTTTTCAGAAACTCCACCACCAGTGTCTGTCCCTGCTGGCGAATGTCCACGCCAACCTGGTTGTTGGCGAGGTCCACCACAATACGGCCTGCGCTGTCAGTGCCCCTGCGGAAGTCGATATCTTTCAGGGGAAGAATATCGCGGTTGCGGCTTTCTGCAAACGCCGGCGGGGTTGAAGCCAAAGGCGCCGCAACGGCGGCTTGCTGCAGCGTAATGAGCAGCGACTTACCCTGAATTTCGGCTTTGTAGGATGTGGCGGCTTTCAAGTTGAGAACAACGCGGGTTCGCTCACCAGCCTCGATCACGTTGGCCGATCGCAGATTACCAAGGTTGAGATCCACAGCGGTCCGACCCATGGCATTCCCAACTCCCGGGAAGTCGAGCGCGATTCGGGCAGGCGTCTGAATGCTGAAACCGGTCGGAACAGTCGTGAGGGGTTCAGACAAATCGATGCGGATAACCTCCGTACCACTCTGAATGGAACCCGTTACCGACTGAATCGCGTTTTGCGCGTGTACCAAAGGTACAAAGAAAGCCGTGCCCAGCGCCATACCGGCAATCACGCGTCCAAGCAAACGCCCGAGCGTGCGGTGCATCGCCCCTGACTTGAATGCCGATGTCTGCTTGTTCATTTCGTGCCCTCTAAAAGCTGTAATGTCGCGGTCCGCTCTATCCACTCACCCGCCGCGTCTTGCACGATTTCGCGCAAAGACAACCCGGTCTCGGTAACCTTGGTAACGCGGCCATAGTTCTGGCCCAAATAATTGCCCGTACGAACCTGGTAAATCAGGTTGTCCACGCGGACCAGGGCCACAGGCTGGCCGACCTTGATCAAGCTCCCGACCATGACAACTGCGTCCAGAGGCGAGGCTTCCAGGGGCTCCTTGCGCCGACTGAGTTCCGGCGCAATCAAGGCCACGTTGGCGGTCGCCTGATTCGAGTCGCGCTTCAGGGCCTGAGTCAGTTTCTGGTTACTGAAGGGCTCGATGGCACCTTCCTGGTTGTAAGCCTGGGGTGAAAACTTGCCAGGCTCGGGCAGAGGCTCGACTTTCGGCTTGATCGCGCTGCGCTGCTCGGTCATCCACTGCTGTAACTCGGCTTGCTCGGAAGAACTGCACCCGACCATACCCAGCAGGGCAAGAACCATCACGCCCCAAAGCGAAAAATTAGTTGGCTTCATTTTTTTCCTGCATTGGCGGGCGCGCTTTTACGCTGCAAGGCCACCTCTTCGGTATCCAGATAGCGGAATGTCTTCGCCGTTGTGTCCATTACCAGGTTCCCGTCCTTGGCTGGCGCCAGACTCAAGTTATTCAAAGTGACGATTCGGGATAGGTTGGCGATATCGGCTGCAAACGATCCAACGTCGTGATACTTGCCCGTCACACGCACTGCAATCGGCAGTTCAGCGTAATACTCCTTCACGCTGACCTGGCCCGGCCTGAACAATTCGAACTGCAGGCTTCTACCTAGCCCTGCCTGGTTAATGTCAGACAAAAGCGCGTCCATTTCGGCCTTGCTGGGCAGCTGCTTTTCAAGCTGCGTCACGTACTGCTGTACCTGTTCACGTTGCTTTTTCAAAGCTTCAAGATTCACCGCCTGCGCCAGCTTTTTCGAGTAATCTTCCTTGAGCTGAACTTCCTTTTGCTTCTCTGCGGTCAGTTCTTCGTCAGACGACTGCAACCAAAAAAACCAGAGAGCGACCACCACGAATACAGTGACCGCCAGGCACAGAAGGAACCGCGGCAACGCAGGCCATGAAGGAGGATCGTTGGGATTGAGGCCTGTGAATTGAGCCTTCAAGCTGCTCTGAATGACAGCGAAATCAGTGGGTTTTTTGTCAGGTTTTGCCATGATGGATCTTGTTCCAGCCGTCCCTAAGCCTTGACCGACGATGCGGCTGCGGCCGGCTTGGTGGTTGTGGCGGGCAGCGAGTTTGCGGCAGCGGAGCTTGCGGCTTTGGGCTCACTGGCGCGCTTGAGCGCAACGCGCATCGAGAAATTGGCTACGCGTCGCTGGTCGCGCGGGCTCAAAGCCACGCTACCCGCTGTGATCTCTATCAGTTCAGGTTTGCTCAAGAACGGGCTATTGTTCGAAAAATTGCGAAGCAATTCGGATACCCGTTCATTGGATTGCGCCACGCCCGTGATCTGGACATTCTGGTTGTCCTGCTTCATGCTGGTGATATAGACCCCGTCAGGAAGCTGCTTCACAAGCTCAGTCAACAAATACACGGGTAAATTACGGTTACCCTGAAGATCTTCAACTGCATTTTGACGAGCCTTGAGTGCAGCGATTTCTGCCTGAAGGGTGGAGATTTCCTTGATCTGCCCTTCCAAGCGAGTAATTTCTGTCTTGAGAAAGAGGTTTTTGCCCCGCTGGGTCTCAATTTGGGTGAGGTACCAGGAGTACACAGCGCCAGAAATAAGCAGCCCGGCTATAGCCGCCAGGCCCAGGGTGGCAAAAAACGCTTCGCGCCGGCGCTTGCGAGCGGCTTCCCGGTGGGGGAGTAAGTTGACCAGAATCACTGTAGAAACCTCCTCAAGGCAAGGCCGCAAGAGGTCAGGTACGACGACGCCTCACGCCGCATTTTCTTTTCCCGTACATTGTTTCCAAGTTCCATTCCTTCAAACGGATTGGCAACCATGCACGCAAACGAGGTCTGCTGAGTGACTGACTCAGTCAAACCCGGCAAGGCAGAAGACCCGCCAGCCAGCATCACGTAGTCCACTTTGTTGTGGGGGGTACTGGTGAAGAAGAACTGCAAGGCACGGCCGATTTCCTGCGCCATGCTGTCTACAAAAGGTTTCAATACGCCGGACTCATAGTCTTCAGGCAAATCCCCGCTGCGTTTTTTGCTTTCCGCTTCTTCCGGTGAAAACCCGTACTGCCGAACGATCAACTGGGTTAACTGGGCGCCGCCGAAAGCCTGGTCGCGTTCGTACAACACTTCATCATTCTTCAGAACCTGCATACTCGTAGTCGAACCGCCGACCTCGAACAGCGCAACCATGGTGTTGAGGCCCTTATTGGGCAGGTTTTCGATCAGTCGAGATGTGGCGAGTCGGGAAGCATAGGACTCCACATCCACCACGATCGGCTTCAGACCTGCAGCCTCTGCCAGACCTTGCCTGTCCTGGACCTTTTCCTTGCGCGAAGCGGCGATTAGCACTTCCACGTCGCCGCTGGAGTTGGCACTCGGCCCCACCACACAGAAGTCAAGGCTGACCTCATCAAGCGAAAACGGAATATATTGGTTAGCTTCTGACTCGACCTGCAGTTCCAGTTCGGCTTCGCTCATGCCGCCAGGCAAGATGATTTTTTTGGTGATCACTGCTGAAGCTGGAAGTGCCATCGCCACATGTTTTGTGCGGGTTCCGCTTTTTTTGACAACCCGGCGCACAGCTTCAGCAACTTCATCAAATTTTTCAACATTGCCGTCGGTGATCCAGCCTCGCTCCAGCGGCTCAATGGCGCACCGGTCGAGCACGAGGTTTCCGGCCTTGTCGCGGCTCAACTCCACCAGCTTGACGCTGGACGACGAGATGTCTATACCCAGCAAAGCAGGTTGTTGACGATTGAATAACGATCCCAGAGAGATCAAGGCGGTCCCCAAACGACGGCTAATATGTAGCCCTGCATACTTAAGAAATCGCTTGAATAGTAGCAGCAAGCTCTTTGTGTTGTAAGGAGTTTTCTCAATGTGTAACTCTTAAACGTTGTCAAAAGCAGACGATCCGTGACAAGGTTGGCGTTACAAAGACAAGTAACTTCACGAACACGTGGGTAAAAGTGCCAGTCTGCAACAAGCCATGGATACATCTTCGGTTTAGATTCCCGACCGTACGCCGCCAAGATTTTTATAATGGCGCTGTCCTATCAAGATTGTCTGCATGCCCTCTTCCCCCTCCGCCCATCAGCCGGCCCCGGCCACTAAAACCTCGTCAGCCTGGATCCGGTGGCTTTTGAAGCTTTCGTTGTGGAGCGGTGGGTTGTTGGTTGCGGTCGCGGCGGGCATTGTCCTGTTCGTGGCGGTGGCGCTTGCAGTGGCTTATCCGAACCTGCCTGACATCTCGGACTTGTCAGACTATCGTCCCAAGCTTCCACTGCGCGTTTACACGGCCGACGGCGTGATGATTGGTGAGTTCGGCGAAGAGCGCCGCAATCTGACGCCCATCAACGAAATTCCGCAAGTCATGAAAGATGCGGTGCTCGCCATTGAGGACGCGCGGTTTTTCTCGCACGGCGGTGTGGACTATCTTGGCGTCATTCGCGCGGGTTTTGCCAATGTAGGACGCGCGAAGAGCCAGGGTGCGTCCACCATCACCATGCAGGTCGCGCGCAACGTTTACCTGTCGGCCGAAAAAAGCTACACCCGCAAAATTTACGAGATTTTGCTGACCTTTAAGCTCGAACACATGCTGTCGAAGAACCAGATTCTTGAGATCTATATGAATCAGATTTTTCTGGGCAATCGATCGTATGGCTTTGCCGCAGCTTCAGAGGCCTACTTTGGCAAACCCCTCAAAGACATATCGATAGCAGAGGCGGCCATGCTGGCGGGCCTTCCAAAGGCGCCTTCGGCCTATAACCCCATCATCAACCCAAAGCGCGCCAGATCCCGCCAGCTCTACATCATCGAGCGCATGCAGGACAACGGTTTCATCACCGCCGAGCAGGCTGTCGCTGCGAAAAATGAAGAACTCAAGATAAAAACTGGTTCCGATCCCGGTCGTGTGCACGCAGAGTACGTAGCCGAGACGGTGCGGCAGCTGGTTTACAACCAGTACGGCGACGAGACCTATACGCGCGGCCTGAATGTCACCACCACCTTGCGCGCCACCGACCAGACCGTCGCTTACAAGGCCCTGCGCAAGGGAATCATGGATTACGAGCGCAGGCAGATCTACCGGGGCCCGGAGAAATTCGTTGACATGCCGTCCAATCCACAGGAAGTTGAAGATGCCGTTGACGAAGCCCTGACAGAAAACCCGGACAACGGCGATGTCATGTCTGCCGTGGTACTCGAAGCCTCACCCAAGCGGATTCTCGCCGTGCGCCAGAACAGCGAAACGGTAGAAATTACCGGTGAGGGCTTGCGGCCAGCGCAGTCAGGACTTGCTGACAAGGCCGGGCCCAACATCAAGATCCGGCGCGGTGCGCTGATTCGGGTCACCAAGACTCCGAAGAACACTTGGGAAATCACCCAGTTGCCCGAAGTCGAGGGCGCTTTTGTCGCGCTGGATCCGCGCGATGGCTCCGTCCGCGCACTGGTGGGCGGATTCGATTTCCAGAAGAACAAGTTCAACCACGTCACGCAGGCCTGGCGGCAGCCGGGCTCCAGCTTCAAGCCGTTTATTTACTCGGCAGCGCTTGAGAAAGGCTTCACACCCGCAACCGTGGTCAACGATGCGGCCCTGTTCTTTGACGCCGGCGTTACCGGAGGCCAGCCATGGGAGCCAAAAAACTACGACGGTCATTTCGAAGGCCCGATGAGCCTCAGGACCGGCCTCAAAAAATCGAAGAACATGGTGTCCATCCGCATTCTTCAGGCCGTAGGTGCTCCTTACGCACAGACCTGGATCGGCAACTTCGGCTTTGAAGCGGACAAGCACCCGGCTTACCTCACCATGGCACTGGGCGCGGGCTCTGTGACGCCCATGCAGATGGCTATCGGGTATTCAGTTTTTGCCAACGGCGGACATCGCGTTAACCCCTATCTGATTGCCCGGATTACCGACCAGCGCGGCAAAGTCTTGCTGGAGAGCAAGCCGCCTGTGCTGACGGCCAGCTCGAGAACCATTGATGCGCGAAACGCATTCATCATGAACAGCCTCTTGCAGGAAGTGGCCCGCTCCGGCACGGCGGCAAAAGCGCAGGCGACGCTGAAGCGACCTGATCTGTTTGGAAAAACCGGCACGACCAATGATTCCATTGACACCTGGTTTGTCGGGTATCAACCAACCCTGACAGCGGCCGTCTGGATGGGTTACGACACACCGAAAAAGCTTGGCGACAAGGAAACCGGCGGGGGGCTCAGCCTGCCCATCTGGATCAATTTCATGGAATACGCGCTCAAGGGCGTGCCGGTCGCCGAATACCCGCCGCCGGAAGGCGTGGTCAATTTGGGCGGCGAGTGGTATTACAACGAGTACGCCAGAGGCGGCGGCGTCACCAGCCTGGGAGGCGGCGGTCGTCAGGACCCTGCTGCTAGTGCCGAGCAAGCGCCTGGAGGTGATGCGGGCATGGGCGCACCAGCTTCCGAAGAAAAAAACCGTATTCTGGATTTATTTAAGAACTAGCAGGATGGGGGTGAGGAGGGGCGTGCGGCGTGCCCACGCCCCTTTCGTGTACTTTAGGTCGGCGGATGAAATTCCAGCGCCTGTCCCGACTGCTCACTCGCACAGCGCGACAGACTTTCAAAAAAATCACCGGCATCTTTGGTATCAGTCCAGCGGTTGCTATTGAACTTGTAGTGAAACCCGCCTGATTTGGCCGCCATCCATATCTCCTGCAATGGCTTTTGCAGGTTGATGATGATCTGGCTGCGATTTGAGAATGTCAGCGTGATCATGCCGCCGGTGCGCTGGTTGTCGATGTCAGCCTCCGTCTCATCGTTGATCCTGTCGCACGCCAGCTCGATGGCATTCAATGCGCGTTCGGCATGGTTCTGGTATTCAAGGTCGGTCATTACAATCCATTTCATGTTTTCTTCACTTCAAATTTTAGGCCTGCAGCGACGAACCGCTTGCCCGCATGGCCTTGCTGGCCTCGTGGTCGTGTTGGCTTTGATGGCGGGTTGCGGCCAAAAAGGACCGCTATTCA
>JANNKV010000120.1:0-2184 GCA_031396485.1 Polaromonas sp.
CAGCCTGCCGTTTATCGAGGAAGCCATGGAAGCCGGCTGGCAAGGCGACTTCCCCGGCGGCGCGGTTGCCAATGCGCCGCTGGCATCGAGCTATTTCAACCTGCGCAAGACAACGATTTACGGTGGCTCCAATGAGGTGCAACGCAACATCGTGTCGCAGTTCGTCCTCGGCTGAAATAGCTCGATGCCAGCGGCGCATTGGCAACCGCGCCGCCGGGGAAGTCGCCTTGCCAGCCGGCTTCCATGGCTTCTTCAATAAAGGGCAGGCTGTACGGCCCGGCGGCCAGCATCATCAGTTCGCTATAACGCTGCTGGATTTCACTGCCACGAATTTTCAGCAGGCCCGCAATATCAAGCGAATTTTTGCCGGATTTTTCAGCCGACAGCACCCGCAACACCAGCATCTCCAGCGCCACCACATCAACTTCCAGCTTCGCGATTTCGTCGCGAAAACGACCGGCCGAAGGGCCGTCCACAGCCGGGTCATACACGCCTTCGCGCTTCGCAATGTTTTTCAGCCGCTCCAGCTCGCGCTTGCTGCGGTTCACATCGGCAATGTTGGTGCGCTCGTGGCTGAGCAAATGCTTGGCGTAGGTCCAGCCCTTGTTTTCCTCGCCGATCAGGTTTTCCGCCGGTACTTCGACGTTGTCAAACCAGACTTCATTGACCTCGGCCTCGCCGTCAAGCAGCACGATGGGCCGCACGCTGACGCCCTTCGATTTCATGTCGATCAGCAGGAAGGAAATACCGGCCTGGGGTTTGCCTTCCGTGCCAGTGCGTACCAGGCAGAAAATCCATTCGCCGTACTGGCCAAGCGTGGTCCAGGTTTTCTGGCCATTGACTATGAACTTGTCACCAACACGTTCGGCCTTGCACTTGAGCGACGCCAGATCGGAACCCGCGCCCGGCTCGCTGTAGCCCTGGCTCCACCAGACTTCGCCGCTGGCGATGCCGGGCAGAAAACGCTTTTGCTGCTCCGCATTACCGAAAGCCATGATGACCGGTGCCACCATCACGGGGCCAAACGGCACCACGCGCGGTGCGCCGGCAAGCGCACATTCTTCCTCGAACAAATGCTTTTGCACCGCATTCCAGCCCGGGCCGCCAAACTCTTTCGGCCAGCCGTGCCCGAGCCAGCCTTTTTTGCCAAGGATTTTGGCCCAGCGCTGCATATCGTCGCGCGACAGGCGCAGCGCGTTGTGAACCTTGCGCGAAATGTCTTGCGGCAAACTCGCCTTGACCCAGGCGCGAATGTCTTCGCGAAAGCTCTGCTCTTCGGGGGTGAAGGTTAAATCCATAGGTGTCTCCAGATGCGTGACGGTTGGCGTTGCCTACATGTCGTCACGTGTCCACTTTTTAGCACGAATGTGTTTTTCAGCTTGTCAACGCGGAGACAAATCCTCGGCGTGATCCAGAGAATCAGTCGGGAAGGCACCTGAATCGGCTGGGGCGGCTGGGGCAATACCCAGTTGTTCGCCGATCGTCATCACATAGCCCCGCAACTGGGCATTGTCGGCTTTCAGCAGGGCCAGCGCATTCTCAAGTGCCGTGACCCGCGCCAGCAAGTCCGACGCCTCGCCGGTGGGGGCGCTGCTGGCCATCAGCGCTGCCACATCCGGCTCGCCGCACAGCAGATGCACCCAGCGCTGCTCACGCGCGCCCGGCATGCGTGGCAGCTTTTGCACTGTCGGCTGCCCGCCGTCATCGCCGCGCTGCTGCAGCGCCTGCAGCACGGCCTCGACGGCGGCCGTATCGGCAAATTTGTACCAGCGCTCGCCACTGGTGCGCAGTTCGGCAGCGGTTTGCGGGCCGCGCAGCATCAACAGGCCCATCACCACCGCCTGCGGCTCGCTCACGCCTGCCCCGCGCTGGAAGTTGTGTTCAAAACGCGGCACGCGGCTGGAACTGCCTTCAAACACCAGGCTTTGCGCCTTCAGGCTGTCGATGGCCTGCCGCGCTTCGTTGTCGCTCACTTCCATCAGCGGGTCGCGGCTGCTTTTCTGGTTACAGCCCAGCACCAGCGCATTGAGGCTCAGCGGATAGCTGTCGGGCACGGTGCGGGCTTTTTCCATCAGCGTGCCCAGCACGCGCGCTTCGATCGGGGTCAGGGTCTTGATGGCCATAAACTTCGGGGTTATGAAAAGTTACGAGAAGAACATCGTTATTTTGATCTCAGGGCAGGGC
>JANNKV010000121.1:0-3355 GCA_031396485.1 Polaromonas sp.
GCCAGAAAATGCGTTACACAAAGCCGGGAAAGTTACGGCTGGTGCGATGACCCGCGATCTGCTGCGATGCCACTGCGATCCGGCTGCGGTTCATGTGAAACAGCGGCGGCGCCACATTTGCGCTCGACAGTCATCAATCAAATCCGCCTCCAGCTCAGGCGATACCTGCGCCAGCAGCTACTTTTTTAATAGCAATCAGGTGGCTTGCAACAGCCCGGCAGGATCTTCGCTGGCCAGCACCTGCTGCGCCCAGACCTTCAGTTTGCCGGTGTCGGCCCGCAGGATTTGCTGCTTGACCGCCAGAATTTGTGACGGGTGCATCGAAAAGCTGCGCAGGCCAAAGCCCAGCAGCAGGCGCGTCATGGTGATGTCGCCGGCCATCTCGCCGCAGACGCTGACACCCTTGCCCTGCGCGTTGCATTCGGCAATCGTGGCCGCCACCAGCTGCAGCACGGCGGGGTGGCACGGGTCATACAGATGCGCCACGGCTTCGTCGGCACGGTCGATCGCCAGCGTGTACTGAATCAGGTCGTTGGTGCCGATGGACAGAAAATCGAAGTAGCGCAAAAACATTTTCAGCGTGAGTGCCGCGGCGGGGATTTCGATCATCGCGCCGAGGCGCACTGGCCCGTAGGGATTGCCTTTGTTGTCAAGCGTGGCGCGGGCATGGTCGATCAGCGAAAGGGTCTGGCGGATCTCGCTGACTTGCGACAGCATGGGCACCAGCAGGTTCACGGGGCCGTGCACGGCGGCACGCAAAATCGCCCGCAGCTGCGTCAAAAACATCGGTGGGTCGGCCAGGCTCCAGCGAATCGCGCGCAGGCCAAGGGCCGGGTTGAGCTGGCCGTCCTGCGCCTTGTCGGCCAGCCGGTCGATCGGCTTGTCGGAGCCGATATCGACCGTGCGGATGGTGACCGGCATGCCCTGCATGCCTTCGATGGCGGCGCGGTAGGCGAGATACTGCTCTTGCTCGCCCGGCAGCTTGTCCTGGCCTTTGGATTCGCGGCCCATGAACAGAAATTCGCTACGAAACAGGCCCACGCCGACCGCACCGGCCTTTACCGCGCCCGGCGTGTCGCCCGGCAGTTCGATGTTCGCCAGCAAGTCAACGCGCTGCCCGTCGATGGTCACCGCCGGCGTGTGGCGCAGGCGGTTGAGCCGCTCGCGTTCGAGTTCGACCTGGCGCTGCTTGAAGCCGTATTCGGCCAGGATGATCGGCGACGGATCGACAATCAGAATGCCGGCGTCGCCGTCGATGATGACCCAGTCGTCCTGCTCGATCAGCTGACTGGCGCTGCGCGCACCGACCACCGCGGGAATGTCCATGCTGCGCGCGACGATGGCGGTGTGCGAGGTCTTGCCGCCCACGTCGGTGGCAAAACCGGCGAACAGGCTCTGCTTGAACTGCAGCATGTCGGCCGGTGAAATGTCATGCGCGATCAACACCAGCGGCACGTCCATCGTGTCGTCGAGCAGCAAATCCTGCTGCTGCTGCTTGCGGCCGGCACCCGCCTGGCCCGAAGGCTGCACCGGAGAAGCCGCGCCCTTCATCGACCGCAGCATGCGTTCGACCACCTGCTCCAGATCGGCCTTGCGTTCGCGCAGGTACTCGTCTTCCATGTCGTCGAACTGGCGCGCGATGATTTCGTACTGCGTGGTCAGCGCCCATTCGGCGTTGTAGCGGCGCTCGGTGATCCAGTGCTTGACGCCGCTGATCAGCTGCTCGTCCTGGAGCAGCATCAGGTGCACGTCGAGCAGCGCGGCAATTTCGTGCGGCGCGTCTTTCGGCAGGTCACGCTGCAGACGGGTGATTTCTTCTGTCACCGCATCGCGCGCCGCGCGAATACGCACGATCTCATCCGGCGTCTTTTCGGCATCGACAAAGTAATGCGCCACGTCAGCACGGCTGGACGCCACCAGCACCGCCCGCCCGATGGCAATGCCGCGCGAGACGGCGAGACCGTGGACTGAAAAGGTCATGGAATGGCCCCCACGGTCGTTCGCTTCGCGTAACTCCCTGCCCCCCGAGGGGGCCGCTGCGCCTGCGGCCCGGCAAAGCCGGTTCCGCGGCCCCTGCTTGCGAAGAACGGGGAGGCGATCACTCGCCTTCTCCGAATTTGTCATGAACTAGGGCCAGCAAAGCCGTCATCGCCGCCTGCTCATCCGGCCCGTTGGTTTCGATCTCGACCGTGCTGCCGATACCGGCGGCCAGCATCATCACGCCCATGATGCTTTTGGCGTTCACGCGGCGCTCGCCCTTGCTCATCCACACCTCGCAGGAGAAGCTGCCGGCGAGTTTGGTGAGTTTGGCGGAGGCACGCGCATGGAGGCCCAGTTTATTGCTGATGTTCGTGCTGGTCTTGATCATTGCTTCTTCTTGTCTGATTCTGGGGTGCGGTGACGGCGACCTGCATCACGCCCTGCGTGGCGCCCACCAGGGCGCGCGCCACCAGCGCATCGATGGATTCGTGCAGGTAAGACACCGTGCGCAGCAGCATCGGCAAATTGACGCCCGTGATGAGTTTGGTGTGCACACCGTCGACCAGCTTTTGCGCCACGTTGCACGGCGTGGCGCCAAACACGTCGACCAGCACCAGCGTGTCGGGCGTGCCGAGCTGCGTCAGCATGATGCGGGCCTGCGCCAGGGTTTCTTCGGGCGGCATGCTGGCCTGCACGTCGAGTGCGACCACGCCGGCAGCGCTGTCGGGAAACACATGCAGCACACACTGCCGAAGCGCAGCGGCCAGCGGGGCATGGGCGATGATGAAAATGCCGTTCATCCTAGAAACCGTAGTTGAATGCGCCCGAGTGTGCCGTGATTGGCGCGTCAGGCAAGGCGTGACAACGCAGTGGGCTTGTGCCCACAAGGCGGAGCAACGCAGCCTGATGCGTCAAGCGCGGTGCAATCGGGCGCATAGCGCTGTCACCTACCAGCTTAACGTGATCGAAGCGGGCAAAGTCGATATCCATGCGGTTTTCGTGATGTTTGTAAGCAGTCAACTGCGGTTTCTAGGATCAATGCTCGGGATTATCACCTTTCACGCTGAGGAAATAGATATATGAGACCGTACAGCAAAATAAAAGCACGGCCATGGCGCCCTGAAAACTGGGCACTGTGCCCCAGCCACTGGCCTGGAATCCATCGACCAGCAAGCCAATGCCCCACTGCACGACAAAAACGCCGCTGAAGATGATCAGGTTGTAGCCGGAAAGTGCCCGGCCGGCCAGCGACGCCCGAAAAGCCATGCCGACGGCCGGCTGCGCCAGTCCCATGAAGCTGGAGCTGACGCAAAAAAGCGCCCAGCCCAGCCAGCCGCACGACGCGCCCAGCGCAATGTTGGCCGCCAGCGCCAGC
>JANNKV010000131.1:0-24401 GCA_031396485.1 Polaromonas sp.
TCCGCAGTGGGCCCACAAGCTCGGCGAAGACCATTTGCTTGACCTCGCTGTGTTGGGGCAGGTCAGCGACACCTCGCTGACGCGCGACGTGGCGTTCAAGATGGAAAGCTCGGGTCTGCCCAATACTTTCGTGCCCGGCCGTAATTTGCTGTTTCTCACGCTGGCGGCGGCACTCGCCTATCGACGTGACTTGCCGGTACTGGTCACCGGTGTCTGCGAAACCGATTTTTCAGGCTACCCCGACTGCCGCGACGACACCATCAAGGCCATGCAGCTCGCTCTGTCGCTCGGCATGGACAAACGCTTTTTGATCGAAACGCCATTGATGTGGATCGACAAGGCCGACACCTGGCGCCTGGCCGATTCGCTGGGTGGTCAGCCGTTGGTTGAGTTGATCATCGAGCACACCCACACCTGTTATCTGGGCGACCGGGTGCACCGCCATGCCTGGGGCTATGGCTGCGGCACCTGCCCCGCGTGCGAGTTGCGGGCGCGGGGCTTTGCGCGGTATTTGGACACCCCGCAGAAGCTTTAATTTTTTTGAGACTCGCTGGACGATCGCCACGAACTATTCTTTAAACACATGAAAAATACAAACGAAAGCTACGGAATGGCGGCAACATTGCGCGCAACCGGTTCAGTTGCCGGTCTGCTGCCTAAGCTGGCCGCTATGGTCGCTGGCGTTGGAATTCTCGCGCTGTTTGTTGGGTGGAGGCAAACCTCAGCTTACTTTTCAGAGTTGGGCGCATCTTGGATCATCCCAATGGTTTCGTCTACGGAGTTGGTCAAAAGCAGTTTAAGTTTCTTCGCTTTTGTAACTACGATTTCTCTCATCTCAATATTGATGCTGCTGCAAGGGGCGGCTACTCGCCGGGGGTTGACTTGGTGGTCGGTAATCGTTTACGTGATCGGCGTTGCGCTCTTTTCAACAAGCGTACTCCCTGGAAGTTGGGTCAGCCCTAGGACTGTTAACGCATGCGCATCAGCGGCCGGACTTTTTATCGCGGCTTCGGCTGCACTTACCATTGGCGAGCTGATAGCGCACCTTGCCCAGAAAGGAGGCGCGGAGTGGGACAAACACTCAGTTTTTCTTGGGCACTTTGCGCTCGTACTAGGTTTTCTATGGGCGCCGCAAATGGTTGGCGAAGCTCATGCAAAGCTTGACGGAGATTTTGCTTTTTCTGCATTACCCATCGTTATTCTGAAGGAAGACACCTCCGGTAGATCGTGGAGACTTCTCAGAAGTTTGGATGGTTCTTTCCTCGTAGTCTCGTTGGCAGCGAAGAAAAAGGACTTCGTGTTTCGGGTAGTTGGATCTGACGAGGTCACTGAAATACGATCTTCCAGCACAACTTAGTTGGTCTTTAATAATCTCAATTTCTTTCAAGCGGTGGTCACCCAGCGATTGACCACCGGCGGCTCTTCACCCAGATGAAATGCCAGCTTGCGTTCGCGCAGCGTCACGTCGCTGGTCGTCACGCGGTCAAAGCGGCGCAGGTGTTCGGTCCACGACTCGTCGATGATCTGCTCGATGTAATGGCCAGGCTTGCCGATGTCGCGCAGCAGCGCCCATTCCAGCGCGCCCTGGCGCAGCCGGCTGCGGCGGCTTTCCTGCATCAGCACGCCAAACTCCTCAGCGCGCGCCGGGTCAATCATGTATTCGATCGTGATGACCACATGGCCGAGCCCCGGCGGCGCAGCGGCCACCGGCGCCTTGAATTCGCGTGACGGCGTCAGGTCTTCCTCAATGCTCAGGTCCAGCACCAGCCGCTGCGCCAGCAACATGCCGATGGTGCCGCTCACGGCTGCCACCAGCAAGGCCGTGTTCACACTGCTCAGTGTGGCCACCTGCCCCCACAGTGCTGCGCCCAGCGCACTGGCGCCCATGATCGCCATCTGGTACATCGACATGCCGCGTGCGCGCACCCAGTCGGGCAGGGCTAATTGAGCAGAAACACTGAGCGAATTCGCACACGTGATCCACGACATGCCGTTGAGCAGCATGGCAGCTACCGCGACATAAGTATTTGGCGCAAACGCGATCACCGCGGTCGACACCGACTGCAGCATGGTGGCGCGCAGCACCAATGCGTCGCGCGGCATCATCTGGCGCAGCCGGGGCAAGTACGTGGCTGCCACGATGGCGCCTGCGCCCATCGAGGCCAGCAGCAGCGTGAACGTAGCCGCATCGCCGCCCTGCAGATTGCGGGCAACCAGCGGCAGCAGCGCCAGCAGCGCGGTCGAGTGCAGAAAAAACAGCGACACCTGCAGCAGCACCGCCCGCAAGCGGCTGGACTGCCCGACAAACTGCAGCCCCACGCGCATGGCACTGGTCAAGCGCTCGCGGCCCAGCGGGCTGGGCACGTGCGTGCGCCGCCAGCGCATGATGACCAGACCTGTGATGACCGACAGCACCGCGTTGAGCACGAACACATACGCGGTGCCTGCGCTGGCAATCAACGCGCCGGCCACCAGCGGCCCCACGATGCGCGAGGCGTTCATGGCAATGCCGTTCAGGGCCAGCGCTGCCGGCAGTTGCGGGCGCGGTACCAGCTCGGGAACAATCGCTGCAAACACTGGCCAGCGCATGGCCAGCCCAACGCCATTGGCAAAGGTCAGGGCCAGCAGCAACGGCGGCGTCATGACGCCAGAGATCACCGTGATGCACAGCAAGGTGGCGACGCCAGCCACCCAGAATTGCGTCATCACGAAATAGCGGCGGCGGTCCAGAATATCGGCCAGTGCGCCGCTCGGCAGGCCCAGCAAGAATACCGGCAGAGTCGAGGCCGACTGCACCAGCGCCACCCAGATCGGCGAGGTTGTCATCGACGTCATCATCCACGCGGCGGCCACATCATTCATCCACATGCAGATGTTGGCCACCAGCCAGGTGCCCCACAGCATGCGAAAGACCGGCAGTCTCAAGGGCTCCCACGCTGAGAGCGATGCGGGTTTGGGCGCAGAGGTTTGCGCTGTCGCTTCTTCAGGCATTCAGACAGTTTTCAGCGGAGTTTCAACCAATTGGCGCGCGACCAAACCATAGCGGGCACCGGACCCCTCGGGCGTTTTTTCCAGCTCCCACAGCCGGTTGTGGAACGCCGCCACATTGGGTCGGTGTGCGATCGACACGAGTCCACCACCCACCCCTTTTACGTGTGCCAGCAGTTTTTCATAAACAGATTTTTCGGCCACTTCATCGAGTGCACTGGTGGCTTCGTCGGCAAAAATCCAGGTCGGCTTTTTGAGCAGTACCCGCGCAATGGCCAGTCGCTGCTGCTCGCCGCCCGACAGCTTCTGGCTCCAGGCGTCGTTGTCGTCAAGCCGGCTTGCCAGTTGCGGCAGCAGCGCATCGCCAAGGGCCTGCCTCAGCGCATCGTCGCTGTATTGCGCGGCGGGCTGTGGGTAGGCCAGCGCATTGCGTAGCGAACCATCGGGAAAGTAGGGGCGCTGGGGAATGAACATGGCGTTGTCGGGCAGGTGTGACCGGCCTTTCAAAAACGGCCAGATGCCGGCAAAGGCCCGGAACAACGTTGACTTGCCGCTGCCCGACGGGCCTTTGAAAAGAACACGGTCACCGGGCCGTGCCGTCAGCGAGACGTCGCTCATCAAGGTGCTGCCGCCGGGCAGGTTCAGGCTCAGACCACTGGCCGTCAGCACACCCTCTTCAGCAGCCGGATTGGCGCTAGCCGCTATTAAATTAGTAGCTGCTTGTGCACGTCCTTGCTGGGCTACAGCACTGATATTGTCTTCAAAGCTGGTCAAACGATCGGTGGTGGCGCGCCAGGCGGCCAGGTTGCTGTAGTTGTCGACCAGCCAGCTCAATGAGTCTTGCACGCGCCCGAAGGCCGACGAGATCTGCATCAGCTGGCCAAGCTGAATCGCCCCGCTGAAAAAGCGCGGCGCCGCCACGATGAACGGAAAAACCACCGCGGCCTGACCAAAGAAGTTGGTGAACCAGACCAGGTTTTTCTGTTTTTTGATCAGCTCCAGGTAATTTTTCAGCACGGCTGCAAACCGCAGATCCAGCTGGCCCCGCTCAACCCTTTCGCCTTTGTCCAGGGCAATCGACTCGCTGTATTCACGCACCCGCACCATGTGGTGCCGAAAGTCCGCTTCGTAGCGCTGCTGGTCAAAGTTCAGTTTGATTTGCGGCCGGCCGATGTAGTGGGTAATCACGCTGCCCGCCACGCAGTACAGCACAGCCATCCAGACCATGAAGCCCGGAATGCTGTAGCTGCTGCCACCCATCGTGAAGGCAAACGCACCTGACAGTGACCACAGGATGCCGACAAAACTAACCAGCGTGACCACGGCATTGAGCAGGCCCATGCTCAGGGAAATGCTGTACGTCGTGAACAGGTTGATGTCTTCCTGAATACGCTGGTCGGGGTTATCGGTTGTCGGCAGATCAGGCCCGCTGTTTTTCCCGGCAGAAAACCGCGCCAGTTCGAGCTTGTAGAAAGCGTGGTCCGCCAGCCAGCGCTGCAGGTAGTCGGCGGTCATCCAGGCGCGCCAGCGCACTTCAAGCAGCTGCGTCAGGTAGAAGCGGTAAACCGCGATGATGATGAAACCGAAGGCCAGGTAAGTGAAGCGCGCCAGTTGCTCCCAGAACACCTTGGCGTCCTTGTTCTGCAGTGCGTCGTAGAACACCCGGTTCCAGTCGTTCAGCAGCACCAGCATGTAGACGGCAGCCAGGTTGAGCAGGACGATCGCCGCCAGCAGGCCGCGCGCTTTCCACTTTTCCTCTGACCTGAAGTAGGGCGCTGACAGTGCCCAGACCCGGGCACAAAACTGTCTGAAGGCACTGAACTTGGCTAAGAAGCCGGAAGGTGGGCTGGTTGGGTTCATGCTGGTTGGGTTGATTGCGATGGACTGCTTCGCGTCAGGGGTCGTGTGGTCGGGTGTTCGATGGTGATTTACGGGAACTGGTTCGACACGCCGCTGGCCACGTGGCCAGCAGGCACATGTTTTGCAGCCGAATCGACGTGGCCAGTCTGGTCATCGAAAAAGAAGTCGGGTTCGAATTCGCGCAAAAATTCGCCCTTTGACAGCCCGCCCAAAAACATGGCTTCGTCGATCTCGATGTTCCAGTTCATCAACGTACGGATGGCGCGTTCATGGGCCGGCGCGCCACGCGCCGTCACCAGGGCGGTGCGTATGCGCATGCGCGATGTGCCGACCGCCTGCAGCCGTTGCAGCGCCTCCAGCAGTGGTTTGAACGGCCCGGCGAGCAGCGGTTGCGCCGCTTTCTCAAGCTCGTGTTTTTGAAAGGCACCAAGACCTTCGGACTGAAAAACGCGTTCGGCTTCGTCTGAAAAAAGCACCGCATCGCCGTCAAACGCAATCCTGACTTCGTTGGGGTGCGTTTCGCTGGCGCGAACCGAGTGCGGATACACCTGCGCGGCAGGCACGCCGGCCGCCAATGCCTCCCGCACGTCGCTCAGATGCGCCGACAGAAAAAGATTGGCATGCAGCGGTTTCAGATAGCGCCAGGGCGCTTCGCCGCGGTTGAAGGTGCCGCGCTGAATGTTCAGGCCGTAATGCTGGGCCGATCGAAAAACGCGCATGCCCGACACCGGGTCGTTGCGCGACAAAATGACGACCTCGACCCGCTGGTCGGGCGCGGCCGGGCTGGCCGCTTCGGCGTCGATCTCGGGCGCCTGGTTGAAAGCCAGCAGTTTTTTAACCAGAGAAAATGCCACGCCCGGTTTGGCCGGCACATCGAGCCGGTCGAGCTGCATCTTCATGTAGGCGGCGTCCTTTTTCACCCCTGCTGCAGCTTGTTCGGCGTGGCCGGTTTCAAAGACGCGGTTTTCTTCTTCAAAATCAAACAGCGCCCGCGATGAAATCGCAACGACCAGTTGTCCGTCCAGATTGGCTGCCATGGTGAAAGTTTTGCCCTGCTGTGCTTCGATGAGTGCGTCGATTGGTGCGCGCAAGCGGTGATGACCGATGCGCTTGCGTGTGCCCCATTGTGCACAGTCCGACGCCGCCTGCACGGCTGCGGGCGGTGCCGGAAAACGTCGGCAGTGAACGGGCAGGCGCCGGCCAGTAAAGCCGGGCAGGGCGAGCGGGCCGGCTAGTCCACGATGTCGAAGCGAATCATCATGGCGTGATCTTCATGCGTCAGGTTGTGGCAGTGCATCATGTATTTGCCCAGGAAATCCCTGAACCGTATGAACACACGCACTTCCTCGCCCGGCTCCAGCACATAGACATCCTTGCGACCTTGCTCGTGCGGCGGTGGCTGCCTGCCGTTGCGGGTCAGGATGCGCCCTTCTTCAAAGTGGATATGAACCGGGTGGTGCCAATTGCCATTGCCCCGAAGCACCCAGATCTCGGCAGTTCCGCGCCTGGGCGAGGCGACCGGACTGTCCACGTCGAAAATCTTGCCATTGACGGTCCAGACTTCGTTCAGCTTGTCAAACCGGAATGTCCTGGTCTTCACGACTTCCGAGAGATTGATGAGTGGCAACTCGCGCAGCTTTGCAGGCACCTGGCTCATGTCGGGCTTTGCGGGAAGGTCGCCCACATCAAAACGCATGATCTGTGTTCCGGCGGTGGTCAGCAGACCATCTGCTCCGCGGATGTTGACCGTGGCATCCTCGGGTCCGCGGCCATCGACTTGTACCAGGCGGTTGACCAGATACAGCTTGGTACCCATGGCGTACTGGGAAAAGTCGATCACGATGTCCGCCCGCTCGGCGACGCCAAGCTGCACCTTGCTCGTAGTCAGGGGCGCGGGGAGGAGGTTGCCGTCGTTGGCAATGTAGGTGAAGCTCTGGTTCAAGCCGTCCTTGACCAGGTAAAACTCATAAAAGCGTGACGGCCCACCGTCGAGCAGGCGAAAGCGATACTTGCGGCGCTCCACCGCGAGTTTGGGCTGAATTTTGCCATTGACACAAAATTTGTTGCCGAGGATGCCCTTGGTGGCGAACTGGTCAAAGACGAGGTAGCCGCTGGAGTCGAACTGCTTGTCGCTGAACAACAGCGGGATGTCGTACTTGCCTACGCCGCTTGGCAGGCAGAGCGCGCGCCTGGTCAGGTCGGGAGGATTCCGGCTGGGATCGTACCGGTTGGGATCGTTCTCGTCGCCGGAGTCGATGTCATCGAACAGCAGGTAAAAGCCAGCCAGGCCCCTGTAAACGTTGGGCGACGTGAAGTCCAGGCGGTGGTCGTGGTACCACAGCGTCCCCAGGGCTTCGCGCGGGTCGCCATTGGTGGCGTGGTAGCGCGTATCGTCATAGCCTGCATAACAGTTGGGATAGTGGTGGTCCTTGTAGCCGCCGGGTGCGGTCAATGTCGGCCCGAACTTTGTCGCGCTGTAGTAGTCACCGGTAAAACCATCGCTTTCGGAGCCGCAATGCAGGTTGTGCAGGTGGGTGGTGATTTCCGGAGACCCATAGCCCATGGCGTTGGCTGGCAGTTCATTGCTGATCCGCACGACGACCGGCACGCCGTAGCGTTCTACAAACGTGGGGCCGGGAAGTATGCCGTCGTAGCCCCAGATGGTTTGCCATGGCAAGTCGCGGTGGAACTGGTGCTTTCGTTCTTGAACCTTGAGGGTATAGAACTTGTTCGCCGGCCAGTCATCCCGCCGCTGATGCGGTGGTCGGCCGCATTCCCCATCGACTGTGTCCGGGTAGGGTGTTGATGCAGGCTTCAACTCGCTGACGGGCTGTTTGGCCGCATACACCGGTAGCCAGTCCGCGAATGGTTCGGTCCGGGGACCGGCCGGCAAATCCTTGGCCTTCGCCGGAGAGGCAAGCTCCTCGATACCGAGCAGGCCGGCCGCCGAGGTCGCTGCACCGAGCTGTAGCGACTGTCGCCGGGTCCATTTCCCAAGGCTGGGTTGGTTAAACGTAGACATGGCATGCTCCTTGGCAGTTGTGACCGCTTGGGAACATGTGCCTCACCAGGCAGTCGGAAAAATAGCGAATCTTTGAAATAGTTGGCCGCCACCCAAGGTGCTTGAGGAACCCTGGGTGGCGCAGCGCCTTTTATGATCGGTTTTTTTCTGTCAATGCCTTGGGGTCTGCTGTACCGAAGGGTTGCCTAAACCTGCAAAATCGCCCGTGCAATCTGTTTCGGTGCGGCAAGTGCGGGCATCATGAACCAGCGGTCCAGGGCTTCGTTGCCAATTCGAACCATGCCCGTGTGGTTAGCCAGATCCGAGTCAATTTTCGGGTCATCATTGAAAAACCCGAGCTTGCGGCGGATGACGTCCATCTCTTTGGGTTGGCCAGTCAGATAGGTCCAGCCTGGTTTGATGCCGTAGCTTTTCACATAGTCGTGCAGCGCCTTGGGCGTGTCGAACTCGGGCTGCAGCGTCATCGAGACCATGAAGATGTCCTTGCCCAACCGGCTACCCAGCTCTTCCTGCACCTGCAGCAAGTTGGCCGTGTTGCCTGGGCAGATACCGGTACACACCGAGTACATCATGTTGAACACCACGACCTTGCCGCGAACCACGTCGTCGTAGAAGCGCAGTTTTCTGCCGTCGTGGGTTTGCACGATGGTGTTGGGAAAGTAGCCGGCACGTGGCCCCGGCTTCGCGGCAAGGGCGGGCGCGCTGGCTGCCAGCACCGGCGCCAGCGCCGCGCTGCCTGCCCATTTAAGCCAGTCGCGCTTGCTGGTTTGAACGTTGGCGCCGAAAGTTGTGTCGTTTGAGCTCATTTTGGTTCTCCCTGTTCAGGTCTCGATATCGAAACGGACCATCATGGCGTGGTCTTCGTGTGTCAGGTTGTGGCAATGCATCATGTATTTGCCGGTGAAGTCCCTGAAGCGAATGAAGACGCGCACCTCTTCGTCGGGCGCCAGCACATACACGTCCTTTCGACCGATCTCATGGGCGGGCGGTGGCTTGCCGTTGCGGGTCAAGATGCGGCCTTCTTCCAGGTGGATGTGCACCGGGTGGTGCCAGCTGCCATGGCCGATGAGCTTCCATATTTCTGCGGTGCCGCGCTTGACTTTGACGGTCGCATTCTTGACGTCGAACAGCTTGCCGTTGACGGTCCATACCTCGTTGACCTTGTCAAATTCAAACGTTCTCGTTTTCACCACCTCGGACGTGTTGATAAGGGGCAGTTCGCGGAGCTTTGCCGGCACCTGACTCGGATCCCTCGTATCGATTCCATCCAGCCCCCTGACCAGGGGCGCCTCGCTGCTCACTTCAAAGCGCAGTAGCTGCGTGCCCGCTTTGGTCAGCAGTCCGCTGGTATTGCGGACATTGGTCTCTGAACCCTCCGGGCCCCGCCCGTCGGTCTGGATCAGACGATTGACGAGGAAGAGCTGCGTGCCGATCGGGTACTGGGCAAAGTCAATCACGATGTCTGCCCGTTCGGCCGGTGCCACCTGTATTTTTTTCATGCCCGGTATGGGCGCGGGGAGCAGGTTGCCGTCGTTGGCAATGTAGGTGAAGCTCTGATTCACGCCGTTGGCGTCAGTCAGATAGAACTCGTAGAAACGGGCGAGGCTGGCGTCGAGCAGCCGGAAGCGGTACTTGCGTTTCTCCACCTTGAAATACGGCTGGATCTTGCCGTTGACGCAAAACTTGTTGCCCAGGATGCCTTTGTTTTCGAAGGGGTCGTAAAACAGGTAGCCGCTGGCGTCGAGCGCAATGTCTTGAATGTTCAGCGGAATGTCGTACTTGCCGACCCCGCTGGGCAGTCGAAGCGCCTTCGGATTGGGGTCGAGTTCGTTACCCGAATCGATGTCGTCGAACAGCAGGTAAAAGCCGGTCAGCCCCCGGTAGCAGTTTGGCGCCGTGTGGTGTTCCCGATGGTCGTGGTACCACAGCGTCCCCAGGGCCTCACGCGGGTCGCCGTTGGTTGCGTAGTACGCGTCGTAGCCTGCGTAGCAGTTGGGATAATGATGATCTTTGTAGCCACCGGCAGCATCCAGGGTGTCCCCTTTGCCCTTGAGTGGGTCAGCGCTGTACCAGTCGCCGGCATACCCGTCGCTTTCCGAGGCGCAGTGCAGATTGTGCAGGTGGGTGCTGATCTCGGGCGAACCGAAGCCAAAAGAGTTGCTCGGCAGCTCGTTGTAATTGCGCACGATGATGGGCTCGCCGTAACGCGCCACGAAAGTGGGTCCGGGCAAGATGCCGTCGTAACCCCAGATTTTCTGGGGCGCCAGCTGCTTGTGAAAGCTGTGCCATCCTTCTTTGGTGCGGAGGGTGTAGAACTTTTGAGCGGGCCAGTTGCTCCGCCGCTGGTGGGGTTCCCTGCCGCACTCGCCGCCGCTCACGTTGGGTGTCTCGGTCGAGGGAGGGCTCAAACTGTCAACCGGCAGCTTGGCCGTGTAAACCGGCAGCGCGTCCATGAAAGCCGGGGTCGGGGGGCCTCGGGGCGGGTCTTTGGCTTCGGCCGGTGCGGTAAATTCCTTGACTGCAACAAGCCCGGCGGCCGTAGAGGCAGCGCCGATTTGTAGCGTCATTCGGCGGCTGATTTTTGGCTGCTCCGCAGATTTAGCTTGCATCATCTCTTCCTCCTCGCTCACTTTCCGGCCGCTGGTTCAGGGGAGTCTGACAAGGCAGTCGTCTGCAAAAGCTGTTCCCAGCTTTTTGCGGCTCACAGGATGTAATGAGTTGCTACAGCAGAGCGTTGTGGCTGTTACACCTATCCTTGAACGTGATCAAGTGTGTTGCCGAATGTGACGACAAACAATCACCAGATTAAGGTAAGTCGTTTAGGCTATTTCTGGAGAAAGAAGACGGACCTTCGCAAGAAAGTACAGACTTGCTACGAGCGACGCCGTTGTTTGAAGCGTTTGCAGATTCGTGCTTGAGAAGCCGAGGTGAGACTGGCTGTAGTTGTGTTATTTAGTAACAAGAGTAAATAATAGATATTTTTGATATTTTGTTAAATCTTCGTACAAACCCGTAGTGGTTAAAACCGAGGGATCGCCGTTGACGTAGGGGGCGCCGTCAGCTGGATCCAGCCGCCAAACCCCAGGGCGGCGACGGGCCATTGCGAGGCGCCGGAAATCTGGCGCTGGCCGCCTTGCAACAGCGTGGCGGCGCGAATCACCCCGGCGTGGGTGATCCAGAGCGTGCCTGACGGGCTGCGAGGTTCATCCCAGGCAGCCGCGACGCGCTGCATGAATTGCCCCACCGATTCACCGCCGCCCGGCCGGTGATGTGAAAAATCTGCCACCCAGGCGTCGATCGCCGCAGCACCGATGTCGTCCCAGCGCTGGCCCTCCCACTGGCCAAAATCCATTTCCTTCAGCCGGGGGTCTGTTTTATAAGCCAAATCGGGCCGTAGCCCAGACAATACCTGCGCAAGCTGCTCACATCTTTGTAGCGGTGAGCAGATGATACCGATGCCGTGCGGCAGGGCATCGGCCAGTGCCCGGGCGCACACCGCGGTGGCCTCAAGGTCGGCCGGCACATCCAGCTGGCCGTAGCAAACCCCCGGCTCGATCAGCGGTTGGGCATGGCGGGCTAGCCAGAGGTGGTTAGCCCCCACGGTCGCTCACTGCGTGTAGCTTCCTGCCCCCCGAGGGGACCGCTGCGCCTGCGGTCTGGCAAAGCCAGTCCCGCGGCCCCTGCTGGCGTGAAGGGTAGCCCCCACGTTCGTTCGCTTCGTGTAGCTTCCTGCTCCCCGAGGGGGCTGTGTGCCGCGGCTCCAAGCCTGCAATGCAGGCTTGGACGGCACGCAGAAGGGCTGCGTCTCGCAGCCCGGCGCCTGCGGCCCGGCAAAGCAAGTCCCGCGGCCCCTGCCTGCATTTCAGACGCCCAGGTTCGCCCAGTTCGTGTGGCTCTCTGCTGAACATTTGCATCGAGGGATTAAAGGCTGGCAACCAGCCCGAAATAAAACGCGATCTCGCAAACCTGCTGAGTAGCACCCAGGCAGTCGCCGGTGAAACCCTGCAAACGGCGCCGGAAAAGGCGGGCCATCCACAGCAGGGCCAGCATGGCAGCACCGCAGGCCACTATTAAATTAGTAGCGTCTAGCGCAAGTAATCCGAGGGCTAGCGGTATAAAACACCACGCAAATGCCATGACAAGGGCGCCAATGGAGATGCTGTCGGCCAGCGGTTTGGACTTGGATGTGGCGGTGTCGCCGATATGCGGCAGCCAGCGGATCAGCAGCAGCGGCAGGCCGCGTGAAACCACATGGCCCAGCACCAGCGCCGCCGCGATGGCCCAGCCCGACCACGGTGCGTCATCGGCCTCCAGCGGCACGCTCTCAGTCGATCCCAGAATCGCCAGCAGCGCCACCTTGCACAGCAGCGCCAGCACCAGCGCCAGCGCGCCGAACGCGCCGACGCGGGAATCCTTCATGATCTCCAGCGCCCGATCGCGGTCATAGCTGCCGCCCAGCCCGTCGGCCACGTCGGCCAGGCCGTCTTCATGGAACCCGCCGGTGAGCAGCACCGTGGCCACGGTCGACAGCGCAGCAGCCAGCAACGGGGCAAAGGTGCTCTCTGGCAGCAGCGCCTGCACGCCGGTGAAGACGCCTGCTGCGACCGCGCCCACCAGCAGACCCACGCCCGGAAAGTGCGCCGCACTGGCGCGCAATTGCTCGGGGCTGTAGCCGACCCACTCGGCCAGTCGCCCGGTGATGGGAATGCAGGTGAAAAACTGCACGGCCAGCAGATAGTCGCGAACCAGTTGAAGCATCAGTTTCCAGGTCAATTAAGGCTGTAGCCCAGGTAAAACGTGCGCGAGCAGCTATCAAAAAAGTAGCGCAATGCAGTCATGCGACTGCATATACAAGCCAACTCAGGAATTTTCGGCAGCCTTGCCGCTGACCCCGGCCGCCTCAAAACTCGCCATGTCATTGAGGAACGCGCCCGCCGATTGCACCAGCGGCCACGCCAGCAGCGCGCCGCTGCCTTCGCCCAGCCGCAAGTCCAGCGCCAGCAGCGGCCGCGCGTCCAGATGGGCCAGCAGCAGGTCGTGCCCGCGCTCGGCCGAGCGGTGGCAAAACACCAGGTAATCCTTGACGGCTGGCACCAGCGCATGCGCCACCAGGGCGGCCGCGCCGGCGATGAAGCCATCGACCAGCACCACGCGGCGTTCTGAAGCAGCCTGCAGCATGGCACCCGTCATCATCGCGATCTCGAACCCGCCCACGTCGGCCAGCGCTTGCAGCGGCGCAGTGGCCGCGGGATTGCGTGCCAGTGCCCGCGCCAGCACGTACTGCTTGTGCGTCAGCTGCTCATCGCTGAGGCCGGTGCCGCGCCCCGTCGCCTGCATCACGGACACGCCGGCCAGTCGCGCCAGCAAGAGTGCTGCCGCCGAGGTGTTGCCGATCCCCATCTCGCCGAACGCCACCAGGTTGCCGGGCAGGCCCTGCACGACTTCCATGCCGGCGCGCAGAGCCGTGTGCGCTTCGTTCAAGGTCATCGCCGGCTCCACGCACAGGTTGCGCGTGCCGAAAGCCACCTTGCGCTGCTGCAATTGCGGGTGCGCGGGCAAGTCAGCCGCCACACCAGCATCGACCACCTGCAGCGCAAAAGCATGCTGGCGCGCGAACACATTGATAGCCGCACCGCCGGCCAGCATGTTGGCCACCATCTGTACCGTCACTGCCTGCGGAAACGCCGACACGCCTTCCGCGGCCACGCCGTGGTCAGCGGCAAAAACCACCATCTGCGGCTGCGTCAAGGCAACCGTTTCGCTGCGCTGGATCAAGCCCAGCTGCAGCGCCAGGCCTTCGAGCCGGCCCAGCGCCCCGAGTGGCTTCGTCTTGTGGTCGATCTTGTGCTGGAGCCGGGTTTGCAGGTCTGCGTCGGCGATCGGCGTGATGGCGGGCAGGATGAGGGGCAGCGAAACAGGCGAAGGGGCAGGCGTCATCAGGGCGTCGGGGTGGTCAGTGATTTCAGGCAGGCGGGGCAGAAGCAGGATGCTTGTGACGCCCATTCGTCAGCGGCGGGTGTGGTGGCGTCAGGGGGTACCGGAAGCGCAGCCAGCGGCGGCAAATCAGCGCACCAGCAGGCCCGATCGCCCGCCACCATGCCGCACCGAAAGCGGGCGCCGCAGCGGGTACAGACAGAGCTGCTGTCTGAACTTCCTGCGGGCGCCGGGGGTTGCGTAGACATGGCTTCAGCTTTGCAAAAACAGCCGGTAAGCCGGGTTCGCGGTCTCTTCCACGTGCGGGTAGCCCAGCGCGTCCAAAAACGCCTGGAAGGCCTTTCCGTCGGCCTTGGGCACCTGCAGGCCGACCAGGATGCGCCCGTAGTCGGCGCCCTGGTTGCGGTAATGGAACAGCGAGATATTCCAGCCCGGCTGCATGCTCGACAAAAATTTCATCAGCGCGCCCGGCCGCTCGGGGAAGACGAAGCGCAGCAGGCGCTCGTCTTTGGAAAGCGCGCTGTGCCCGCCGACCATGTGGCGAATATGTTCCTTGGCCAGTTCGTCGTGCGTCAAATCGATCGCCTTGAAGCCGTGGCGCGAGAAATTGGCGGCGATCTTGCTGCTTTCGCCTTTGGTTGACGTGGTCAGGCCGACGAACACATGCGCCTTGGCGCCGTCATTGATGCGGTAGTTGAATTCGGTTACGTTGCGTTGACCGCCGGGCAGCTCGCCGATCAACTCGCAAAAGCGTTTGAAGCTGCCGCGCTCTTCAGGAATCGTCACCGCGAACAGCGCTTCGCGCTCTTCACCCACCTCGGCGCGCTCGGCCACAAAGCGCAGCCGGTCGAAGTTCATGTTGGCGCCGCACAAAATCGCCGCGTAAGTCTCGCCGCGTGTTTTGTGCTTCGCCACGTATTGCTTGATGGCGGCCACCGCCAGCGCGCCGGCCGGCTCAACGATGCTGCGCGTGTCGACAAATACGTCCTTGATGGCGGCGCACACCGCATCGGTGTCCACCGTCATGAATTCATCGACCAGCGCACGGCTGATGCGGAAGGTTTCCTCGCCCACCAGTTTGACGGCCGTACCGTCTGAAAACAGGCCCACGTCATGCAGCGCTACGCGTTTTTTCGCGCTGACGGACTGCATCATCGCGTCGGAATCATTCATCTGCACACCGATGACCTTGATCTCCGGCCGCACCGCCTTGATGTAGTTCGCCACCCCTGAAATGAGTCCGCCGCCGCCAATCGCGACGAACACCGCATCCAGCCGGGTCGTGCCCAGGCTTTGCAGCTGCATCAGCATTTCCATCGCAATCGTGCCTTGCCCGGCGATCACGTCGGGGTCATCGAACGGATGCACAAACGTGAGACCGCGTTTTTTCTCCAGCAGCAAGGCATACGCATGCGCGTCGGAGTAACTGTCACCGTGCAGCACCACGTCCACCGCATCCGCGCCCCAGCCTTTGACGGCATCGACTTTCACTTGCGGCGTCGTGGTGGGCATCACAATCACCGCGCGCGTGCCGAGTTTTTTGGCGCTCATCGCCACGCCCTGGGCATGGTTGCCGGCCGAGGCGCAGATCACCCCCTTTTTGAGCTGGGCGGCGCTGAGGTGCGCCATCTTGTTGTAGGCACCGCGCAGCTTGAAGCTGAAGACCGGCTGCTGGTCTTCGCGCTTGAGCAGCACCGTGTTTTGCAGACGCAGGCTGAGGTTTTTGGCCGGCTCTAGTGCAGATTCGACCGCCACGTCATACACCCGGGCTGTCAGGATTTTTTTGAGATAGTCAGCCGGATTGAGCGGTTTCGCAGGCGGCTTTCCCCCTGTTTTGGCGCCTTTGGCGGGCGGCGAAGAAGTACTGGCAAGTGCAGGCTTGTGGTGTGGCGTCATGTTTTTCTCTTAACCGCCGATGATAAGGGGCCAGAAAAAACGGCCCCGAACCTTGCGGTGCGGGGCCGGTAAATCCACCCTTTCAGGAGGTGGAGGAGACAACCAGTGCAAAAATACCGTGTGGTATGTGATGCGATGATTCAGTATAGCGCCGCTATGCTGCGCTGCACAATATCCACCCTGGTTTTGTGGTGAAAATTTCACGGATCAATGGGTTTTATTAATGGGTTTTCCCCCGGGAGCGAATGACTTATGGAATGCACAGTGAGTTGGACAGGTTTGGCAGCGACTACCGGGTCGCGTTCAGGCATGCAGTTTGTGGCAGAAACCGGCAGCGGCCACACGCTGGTAATGGACGGCGCACCGGACGAAGCCAAGCCGGAAAACGGCGGCGCCAACCTGGCCCCGCGGCCCATGGAAACCGTGCTGGCCGGCACCGGGGGCTGCACGGCCTATGACGTGGTGCTGATTCTCAAACGCGGCCGCCATGACGTGCGCGGATGCAGCGTCAAGCTGACATCGGAACGCGCACCGGTCGATCCGAAAGTTTTCACCAAAATCCACATGCATTTTGTCGTCACCGGACGCGGCCTGGCGGCCCGTGCGGTCGAACGCGCCATTGCCCTGAGCCACGACAAATTCTGCTCGGCCACCATCATGCTGGGCAAGACGGCAGCCATCACCACCAGTTTTGAGCTGCAGGAAGCCTGATTTCGAGTGTTTTAGGCCTCTAGCCCAGGTAATACCTGCGCAAGCAGCTATGAAAATAATAGCGTCTGGCGCGGGCGTTCAGCGCTTTACGGGGCTGCAAAACCCCAGAAAACCGCTACAGGTAGTGCGCCGTGGTGGTCATCAGCTTGGCCGATGCCTGCATCAAGGCCCGTACAGGCGCAGGCATGGTGGCCGCGCCGGCGTTTTGGGCTTCCTGGCCGTGGCGCGCTTCATCGTCTTTCATCTGCGCCACGATGGCTCGCGAGTCGTGGTCGCCTTCAGGCAAGCGCTCCAGGTGGGTGGCCAGGTGCGCTTCCACCTGGCGTTCGGTTTCCACCACAAAGCCCAGGCTCACCCTGTCCCCCAGCCGGCCCGCGACCAGACCCAGCCCGAATGCACCGGCATACCAGAGCGGGTTGAGCAGCGAAGGCCGGGCGCCCAGTTCATCGAGCCGTTCACGCGTCCACGCCAGGTGGTCACCTTCTTCCCGGCTGGCGGCCAGAAACTGCTGGCGCAGCGCCGGGTCTCGCGTGCTGAGCGCCTGCGCCGCGTACATCGCCTGCGCACAGACCTCGCCGACGTGGTTCACGCGCATCAGGGCGCCCGACAAAGTCTTTTCCGGCACGCTCAGCTCGGTTTTCTGACCAGCGACGGTCGGGCAGGTACGGCTGGCGCGGGGTTTGGCAAACAGGGTGCGCAGCGCGCTGTCGGCTGCGTTCAAGGCGGTGTCGAGGGCTGGTGTCATGGCGGGCTCCTTCGGATCTTCTGTACTCTGCATTGATGGTAGCGCCAATGCGCGCGGGCATCAGCTGCGCATGAAAAAAGCCCCCAGACGTCGGGCGTCGGGGGGCTTGATGAAGCCATTGAGGTTCAGCAAAAAGCCGACCTCTTTTTGGACAATTTAGAAGCGGTGGCGAATACCCAGCGCGATGTTGGTCGAATCCACACCAGCAGCAGAAGTCACGCCGCCCAGGAAGCCATTGCCGCCCGGTGCGATCTGGCCCTGGCCCTTGTTGTTGAAACGGGTCAACACAGCGTTCAGGTCGGTGCGCTTGGACAGCGCGTAGCTGTATGTCACGCCGTACGAATCGGTGTCGGCATTGACAGCACGCTTGTCATCCAGGCGGTTGAACGCCGTGACGATGGTGTGGGCGCCGATGGTCATGCGGTAGCCGATGTGGAACAACTGGGCGTCCTGGCGGAAGGCGATGTTGTAGGCATTCTGGAACGCAGGCCCGGCCAGTGCACCTAGGGCGCCGCCGCCGACTGCCGTCGACACCGATGCGCCGATGGTGGACAGATTGGTTGGATTGTCGTCCTTGATAGTGGCATAGAGGCCGTACAGCGCGCCAGGGCCGATGGTGACATTGGCACCTGCAACCGCATTTGTCAGCGACTTCTGGCCCAGTTCATTTTTGCGGGTGTTGTAGCCAATACCTGCTGCGAACGCGGGTGTCTTGTACATGACCATACCGCCAAGGAAGCGACCCGCCGAGCTGTTGCCCGCCACCTCGCCGGCACCGTACATCAGAGCTGCGGTAACGCCGCTAACCTGAATGCCGTACTGCAGCGTGTTGCTGAGGCGAATGTCAAACGCCGCAGGCAGACTGGCGACCTGACCGGCTGCCAGGCTCGACTGGGTCTGCGACGCGTCGAAATTGGCAGAAATAAGGTAGCCTGGCGTGTATTGACGACCCGCAGTGATGGCGCCAACAGGCGTGATCAGCCCGACGTAGGACTGGCGATCAAACAGATTGCTGGCCAGATTCACCCCAAATCCGCCCGATGCAAGGGATGTATTCACGGTATTGACGATGGCGGTCCGATTAATCAGGGGAATCGGAAGGGTGGACGTAGTGCCTAACACCGAGGTGGCAACACGATCAGGCACCTGCGTGCCGGAGTTCGGCCGATTCGACATCGCGCCGGTATCCGCTTCAAGGCGGTTTTCCAGCACAAAAATAGCCTTGTAGCCGCCACCGAGGTCCTCAGTGCCGCGCAAGCCGAAACGCGAACCTTCCATGATGCCGCTGGCAATCGTGTTGACGGTGCCCTGGCGCAGACCAGACACGCGGTTGTAACCAGCGTCTACGAGGCCGTAAAGGGTCACGGTGCTTTGCGCCATCACGGCGGTGCCGGACAACAGTCCCATGGCTGCTGCAGCAACCAGAGTCAATTTTTTCATGGAGTCTCCAAGGGTTTCAGATAAGGGAAAAGGTCAATCTCTGAGCGCCAAAAAACAGTGCGCTGGCGCTGGATCGATGGCCGCAAGATTAATGTTCATGTAAAGGCACGTAAAGAGTGGTTTTACCGGGGTAATCACTTTCGCGACAGGGAAAAACCCTCGTCTGCTGGCGAAGTAATCGGTACGCAAAATGTGAGTTTGTGGACAGTTTTCCCTCTGGACAGCCGCGATGCGCGCATATGGAGTTTGGCGCGATCAGACGCTTGCCTTGCGCACACTTTGGCTGCTAGGGAACGAAGCCTATTGTTGGCCAGCGTGGTGCTCACGCCACATTGCGGTGCTGATTGACGATGGCAGGGCTATGAAAACCGGTCCAGCCCTGCGGATGTTTGCGCTTGTAGCTGGTCGGCGATTGCCGATTGATTGGGTAGTAATGAATCGAACGCGTGTTCATGCCTGTCTCCGCCAGAGCGCGACTCAAGAGCCTGTTCATCTGTCGCTGCACCATTTTGGTGAGGCCGACGCTCTACAAAAAAGAGGACAAATCGCACAAGACGCCCAGTCAACGTTGCGATCGCCCTACAAAAATGATGAGGCAAGTTGAAAAACATGAAAATAAGCTGACTTAAATGTAACTATTAGCTTAAATTCCATCGGGTTTACCTTACACAAGTCGGCAATTGCAGACCGTTTTTTTGTTCTCTCCACTGGAGTTTCCTCATGAAAAAAAATCTGATCGCCTTGGCAGTGCTTGCTGCTTCCGGCGTGGCATCGGCGCAGTCCACCGTGACCTTGTACGGCCTGGCTGATGTTTATTTGGGTAGCACGAAGGTTAAAACCACTGTGGGTGGTGCTTCGACTTCGCTTCGCCAGACCGTGATTGACAGCGGCGGGTTTAACACCAGCCGTTTCGGTCTGAAGGGCTCCGAAGATCTGGGCGGCGGTTTGAAGGCCAACTTCCTGCTCGAAGGCGGGTTTGACATCAGCACGGGCGTAGCCAACAACTACGTCAGCCCTTACAACTTTGTCGCACCAACTACCGCCAATCCTGACGGCCTGGTTCAGTCCAACGCCATCTTTGGCCGCCAGTCATGGGTCGGCGTATCGGGTGGTTTTGGCGAGATCAAGCTCGGCAAAATGTGGACGCCGTATGACGAAGTCAAAGGCTCTGGCGCCGGCGCGTTTGATGCCAACATTTTCGCACCTGCAAACGCTATCTGGGCGAGCAACACATACCAGGACCGTCCAGGCAACTCGATCTATTACGCAACGCCCAACTTCAGCGGTTTTAGCGCAGCCGGTATGCTCAGCTTGGGTGGAAACAAGGGCGCTACCGTGAAGGCCGGTGCAATCGGCAGCATCAATATCCAGTACGCAGGCGGCCCTGTGGCGGCTGCGTTTGCTTACCAGGTCGAAAGACAGGGTAATCTGACGGGAACAAATCCCAACAAAGTCAAATTCACCCAAGTGAACGCTTCGTACGACTTGCGCGTTGTCAAATTGCTGGCAGCTTACGGCAACGTGAAAGATGGCAATGCCAAGGCCAACGAATACCAGATCGGCGTTGACGTGCCACTGGGCGGCGCGTTGACAGTGTCTACCGGCATTGCAAGCTCCAAGGTGACGGGTGTCGGTGCTGACATCAAGAGCACCGCTTTTGGCCTGGCTGCCAAGTATGAATTGTCGAAGCGCTCCTTTTTGTACACGGGCCTGCAACTGGCCAAGGGCAAAACCGCCGGTGTCGAAGTCAAAACTGACACTTTCGCTGCCGGCGTTCAGCACAAGTTCTGATCTAGTTCTGGCATGAAGCCAGATTCATGGTGAAAACCGCTTCAGAGAAATCTGAAGCGGTTTTTTTGTTGGCGCGTGGCAAGACAGCGGCCCTAACTTGGGAGCTGAATACTGCAAAGTATGGAATCGTGCTTTACTCGCAAGCAAGCGAGGGGAAAAGCTGCCAAGGCGGTGAATCGATGCTTTTGTAAGAACTGTCTTACGACGAAATCAGAAAGCAGGAAGTTTGTTGCCATTTGCCGACGAAAACGGCATGTAACTTGCGTCTTTACCGAAAGATTTTTGCGAATAGTCTCGCTATTTGCTTAAATCTCATCAGGGTTTACCAGACGGCCCTCAAGCAAGTTTGTGAACAATTTTTGTTTTCCCCACCTTTTGGAGTTTTTATGAAAAAAAGTTTGATCGCTATGGCAGTGCTCGCCGCGTCGGGCGTGGCTTCGGCGCAATCCAACGTCACTTTGTACGGTTTGGCTGATGTTTGGTTCGGAAGCGTCAAGGAAAAGACATCCGCGCCAGGCGTTCCTTCGACGTCCCTGCGTCAAACCAAGGTTGATAGCGGTGGTTTCAATACCAGCCGCTTTGGCCTGAAAGGTTCAGAAGACCTCGGCGGTGGTCTGAAAGCCAACTTCCTGCTGGAAGCCGGCTATGACATCAGCACCGGTGCTGCTAATAACTACACCAATCCATTCACGGGTGCCACTTCAAACGCTATCTTCGGTCGCCAGTCATGGGTTGGTCTGTCAGGTGGCTTCGGTGAGATCAAACTCGGCAAAATGTGGACGCCTTATGACGAAGTCAAAGGTATCGGCGCCGGTGCGTTCGATTCCAACGCATTTGCACCGGCCAATGCCGTGTGGTTGAGCAACGCCTATCAGGATCGTCCTGGCAACTCGCTTTACTACGCAACGCCAAACATCAGCGGCTTCAGCGCTGCTTTGTCGTACAGCTTCGGTGAGAACAAGGCTAACGCCATTCCTGCAACGTTGACCACTCCTCTCATACCTGCTCAAGACGCAGGCCGCATCATCAGCGGTAACGTTCAATACGCGGGTGGCCCATTCGCTGCTGCTCTGTCGCACCAGCAAGAAAAAGCCAACGGAAACGCGAGGACCGGCAAGTTCACCCAGTTCAACGGCTCGTGGGACTTCCGCGTCGTGAAATTGCTTGGCGCCTATGGCCAAACCAACGATGTTGCTGGTACCGACAAATCGCGTGAGTTCCAGCTCGGCGTAGACGTACCACTTGGCAGCGCGTTGACGTTGTCGGGCGGTGTCGCGCGGTCGAAGACCACACTGCTTCTCGGCGCTGGCGAGAGCAAGGGCACGGCTGTCGGTATCGCTGCGAAGTACGACTTGTCGAAGCGTACGTTCCTGTACACCGGCCTGCAGCTCTCCAAGAATGAACTGGCCAACAACGCGGGGGAAACCAAGACCGACGTATTCGCAGTCGGCGTTCAGCACAAGTTCTAAACACCAATCTGGCTTGAAGCCAGATTTAATTTGAATTGAGAGTCGCTTCGGATTATCCGAAGCGACTTTTTTCTTTGTGGAACCGGAATCTAGCGGCTGTGCGATCCGCTGTCGAAATAGTACAGATCAGTGTAGAAAACGGCGAAGTCTGAAAATGTACCGCTTTCGTAACTAATGTCCTTGACGTGTAGAGGCAACACTGGATAAGTTTTTCTTCATTTTGTCATCAAAGTAGGAGCCAAAACCCTTTGGCTCTGCTGAAATTGCGGCAACTTCCGGGCGGGAGTTAGCCCGCGCCTATCGCGCGGGAGGGCAGTCTGTTTAACTTTGGAGACATCTTTAAATGAAAAAAACTCTTATTGCTTTTGCGGTGTTGGCCGCTTCCGGCGTTGCGTCCGCACAGTCGAGCGTGACCTTATACGGCCTGGCTGACGTTTACCTGGGTAGCACCAAAGTCAAGACCACCAATGCCGCTGGCGTGACGTCATCTCTTCGCCAGACCGTGATTGACAGCGGCGGCTTCGGCACCAGTCGTTTTGGCCTGACCGGTTCGGAAGACTTGGGCGGCGGCTTGAAAGCCAACTTCCAGCTGGAAAGCGGCGTGGACATGAGCACCGGCGCTGGTGGCACCAACTCGGTTTTTAACCGTCAATCATGGGTCGGTTTCTCGGGCGGTTTCGGCGTCCTCAAGCTGGGCAAAATGTATTCGCCTTATGACGAGGTCAAAGGCTTGGGCGCCGGTGCGTTCAACGAGATTTTTGCACCAGCCAACGCCAACGTCTGGGCCAGCAACAACTACAACGCCAATCCGAGCAATTCGATCTACTACTCCACACCCAATCTCAGTGGTTTTAGCGCTGCGGCGTTGTATGCATTCGGTGAAAACAAGACGGGAGCTACGGGCACGCCTCCGAATACCGACGCTGGCCGACTGATCAGCGTGAACGCGCGTTATGCGGGTGGCCCGGTCGATGTGGCCTTGTCGCATCAGCAAGAAAAAGCCAATGGCGCCGCAACGAACGTCAAGTTCACGCAGCTCAACGCTTCGTATGACTTGCGCGTGGTGAAGATTCGGGCAGCCGCTGGGCAGGTCAAAAACGGCACGACCAGTTTGTTTGCGGTTGCACCTGCAACCATTGCTTTCGACAAGTCGCGGGAGTTTCAGGTCGGCGTAGACGTGCCACTCGGCAATGCTCTGACGTTGTCAACGGGCGTTGCCCGCGGCAAGCTGACGCTTCCAGGCGGTGGCGAAATCAAGAGCACCGGTTTTGGCCTTGCGGCGAAATACGATGTTTCCAAGCGCACGTTCTTCTACACCGGCTTGCTGCTCGCCAAAAACGAAGGTGCCGGCAGTGCTGAAGTCAAGACGGACACTTTCGCGCTGGGCGTTCAGCATAAGTTCTAAATTCAGCCTGGCTTAAAGCCAGGCTTGAGGCTCACACCGGAGCCGCTCGCGGGGAAACCTGCGGGCGGTTTTTTTAATGTCTGAGCGGCTGCCGATCACAACGCTGGTGATAATCTGGTTACTGCTCGATCGATTTCAGGTCGGGCCGCTCGGCCTCGGCATTTTCTACGGGCTAGGAGGCTTCGCCATGGTGGCGTGCGTCATTGCCACGTTCCAGCAGAAGACTGTTGATATTTTCAAAGAGCACACGTGACCTCGCACTTCACGAGCTTTGACGAACTCAAGAGTGTCGTCGACACCATTCACATGCAGCGCAAGTGGATGGATGAAAACAAGATCTACGTTTTCTCGCTCGGGGAATACACGGTGGCATTCGCCGGCAAGGACGAGGCCGAGGCGCTGAACGCGTACGTGTCCGATCGACAAGCGGCGCGGATCAGGAAAAAACATGAAGCGTGAGACCGTCTACATCGACGAAGGACCGCACCCCATGAACATCCTGCTCGGGATGTTCCCCCCGGAGCAGTATCGGCTCGTCGTTACCAAGGACGGAAAGCCGCCGAAGCGGAAGAAGGTGAAGAAGAAATGAACCCAGCACTCGAAGCCAAATTGCGGGAGTTGGCCAAGGACGGTTGTAGCCTACCGCATCTAAAGAGAGCCGACGATACGACTCGTGCGCTCGCCCAGGCCGTGTTGGAATTCAGCGAGAACACCGTCTTGTGCGACAACAGGAAAAATCCATTGGTCAGTCTAGCCACCGCGCTCGGGGTGGAGGAATGAGCGATTGCTGCTCAAACTGCCGCGAGCCAGCTAAAGTCATGCTCGATGGGCTGTGTTGTAAATGCGCTCAGGCGCTCAAGTCCGGTTCGCTCCATCAGGGCCCACGGACGACTGGACCAGACGAAATTAAACCGGCGCTTGATATCGGGCCGGTGAGGCTCGGTAGGAGAAAACCATGAAACACTGCTGGCACAACCACAACCAAGGAATCGGCTATCCCGCCGCCGGCAGCGTCACGCAAGTCTGCTGCCGCTGTGGCATCAACGCCACGCCCCACGAAGTCGCGGTCTTGAAGCCCATTCCGGCCGGTCACGGCCGACACCATCCCGATGGCCAGCTCGTTCTCGGCCACGTCCACCC
>JANNKV010000161.1:0-5736 GCA_031396485.1 Polaromonas sp.
CCCGCCTGCCGGGTCTGCGGCAGCGACGCCAGTGATTTGGTGCCGTCGTTCGGCCGCGAGTTGGCGACGATGGCGCGCACACCATTGCGCTGCATGCGGGCCAGCACGTCAGCCGGCCCGTGCGCCGCGTTACTACCGCTCCACGCCTCATCGTTGTAATGCAGATGCGCGTCAAACAGCGGTCCGGCGTAATCCGCAGCCACGGCCGGCACGCAAAGCGCTATTAAAATAATAGCTGCTTGCGCACGAATCACCTGGGCCAGAGGCCGAAATGCCTTAAAAACTGACGCAGAGAGCACCGTTTCAGCCCAATTTGTCGGCAAAGAACTTCAGCGTCCGCTCGCGCGCCTTGGTTGCCGCTGCTTCGTTGTACGAGCCCCGCTGGTCGCAGTTGAAGCCGTGGTTGGCGGCGTAGATGTGCACCTCGACTTCAGGATGCGCTTTTTTGAAGGCTTCGATGCCGTCCATCGGAATCCAGTGGTCCTGGTCGCCAAAATGGGCCATCACCGGGCACTGCGGCTGCCGCGCGACTTCTAGAGGCGCCGTGACGCCGCCGCCGTAGTACGGCACCGCCGCACTCAAGCCCGTGAGCGTGCAGGCCGCCTGCCAGGTCAGCAGCCCGCCCCAGCAAAAACCGATGATGCCGACCTTGCCGCCGCCGGCGCTACTGAATTTAGCCGCGTGGTCAATCGCCGCCTGAATGTCTTGCAGCACGCCGGCGCCGGGCAAGTCAGTGACTGCCGTTTTCAACGCAAAGCCGGCGTTCATGTCGGCCTCTGTGTAGCCGAGGTCCACACCCAGTTTCACGCGCTCGAACGTGGCTGGCGCCACCGCCAGATACCCTTCTGCGGCAAAGCGGTCAGCGACCGAGCGGATGTGCGAGTTGACCCCAAAAATTTCCTGAACCACCACGACGGCGCCGCGCGGTTTGCCTTGCGGTTCGGCGACGTAGGCGGGCACGCTGAAGCCGTCAGCGGCTTTGAGATTGATGAATTGACCCATGAGATGCTGCTCCAGAAAAAAGTTTAAAAAAACGGGATGGCGTTAACCCAAAGCCAGCCGGCGCTCGACAAAATCAAGCCGGTCCTGGCCCCAGAAAATCTCGCCGTCCACCACGTAGCTGGGCGCGCCGAACACACCGGCATCAATCGCCTGTTGTGTGTTGGCCTCGTAACGTTCCTGCACCGCCTGGCTGTGGGATTGTTCGAGGCGCGCCGGGTTCAGACCGCATTCTGCAAGCAATTCTGCCAGCACTTTTTCGTCGGCGATGTGGCGCTCGCGTACCCACACCGCGCTGAAAACGGCGCCCGATATCTTCATGGCGGCGTCGCTGCCGTCGTGCAGGTCAACGGCGATGATCAGTCGGGCGGACTCGTCGCCACTGACCGGAAAATATTTGGGCTTGACGTTGATCGGCGCGCGCAGATGGTCTGAATAACGCTGCAATTCGAGCAGGCGGTAGGCCTGGCGTTGCGGCGCGCGCTGGCCCACCGGCAGGCCGCCCGAGACCGGAAACACCTTGCCGCCCAGATCGATGGGCAGCACACGCACTTTCGCGCTGGCCGCGCGCGCAATCTGCGCAAAACGTTCGTGGCCGAGGTAAGTCCACGGGCTTTGGGGGGTGAAGTAGTAGTCAACAGGGGTGCTCAATGTCGTCTCCATTTATTCAAGTCTGGCCGCCAGCGGCTTCCGTGTGCTGGCACGTCAGCGTGACGCGAAGAAGCGCGTCGGGTACATTGACCCGGCTGAACATGTCGTACGGGATGTGTCGTACAGAGGTTGTACACCGGTTTTACTTTTATAGCAGGAGGCGCAGTTGCAGAAAATGCAGAAAACTCTTTTGATCACCGGCGGTTCGCGCGGCATCGGCGCGGCCACGGCGCTGCTGGCATCGCGCCAGGGCTATGCGGTCGCCGTCAACTACACCAGCAACGCTGGGGCAGCCGGCAACGTCGTGCAGCAGATCCGCGCGGGCGGCGGTCGGGCGATCGCGCTGCAGGCCGACGTGGCCGTGGAAAAAGAAGTCATGGCGATGTTTGAGCAAGTCGATGCCGAGTTCGGCCGCCTCGACGCGCTGGTCAACAACGCCGGCGTGGTGGACCAAACCAGCCGCGTCGACGCGATGACGCTGGCGCGGCTGCAGCGCATGTTTGCCGTCAATGTGTTTGGCTCCTTCCTGTGCGCGCGTGAAGCGGTCAAGCGCATGAGCACACGCCACGGGGGACAAGGCGGCGCAATTGTCAATGTGTCGAGCGCCGCCTCGCGACTGGGATCGCCGGGCCAGTATGTCGACTACGCGGCGGCCAAGGGCGCGATCGATACCTTCACGATCGGACTGGCGAAGGAAGTCGCTCTAGAGGGCATTCGCGTCAACGCAGTGCGGCCGGGCATCATCGAAACCGACATCCACGCGTCCGGTGGCCTGCCTAACCGCGCCCGCGACGTCGCGCCGCAGGTGCCGATGCAGCGCGCCGGCTCGGCTGACGAGGTGGCGCAATCCATCGTCTGGTTGTTGTCGGACGCGGCGAGCTACACAACCGGCGCATTGCTGGACGTCACGGGCGGCAGGTGATGGATTTCAAACCACTGATCACGCTGCTCGCCATCGTCAACCCGCTGGCCATCGTGCCGTTTTTCATTCACTACACACAGGGTTTTTCCAATGTGCAGAAGAAAAGCACCATCCTCACTGCGTCTTTCTCGGCCTTCCTGGTGATTGCCGTCAGCGCGCTTTTCGGCCTGCAGATCCTGGAATTTTTCAGCATCTCGCTGGCGAGTTTTCAGGTTGGCGGCGGCATGCTGCTCTTGATCAGCTCGATGAACATGCTGAACGCGCAACCCGCCGAAGCCAAGACGCAAACGCACGAGATGGAAGACGGTGCCGCAAAAGCCGCGATGGGCGCCAGCATCGCCGTGGTGCCGCTGACGATTCCGCTGCTGACCGGCCCGGCCACCATGTCCACCGTGGTGATCTACGCCGAAAAAGCCAAGACCTTCTGGCAGCTGGGCACGCTGGTCGGCTACGGCGTTGTTATCGGCCTGGCGACCGCGCTGTGTTTTTCGCTGGCCGAACCGATCTCACGCGTGCTGGGTAAAACCGGTATCAATGTGATGACGCGTTTGATGGGCCTGATCCTCGCAGCGCTGGCCGTCGAGGTGATGGCCGATGGGTTGAGCAAGCTATTTCCGCTGCTGGCGCACACGCTGCCTGCGGTGCGCTAAAAGTGCCAGAACGCGCTGATTCAGCGTCAAATCAGCCTTTAGCCCACGTAATATCTGCGTAAGCAGCTACGATTTTTGTAGCAACTTGACCAGCTGATTGCTGACATTGCGCAGTCGCTGGGCCATCAGCTGGGTAATTTTCACCAGCAGTTTGGCGCCTACGCCCGGATGGTCGCGGATCAGCAGGCCGATGGCGTGGCTGCCCAGAACGCCGGCTTCGACAGGCTCGATCGCGGTGCAGGTGGTGTAGCGCAGGCCGCTGTCGAGCATCGACATTTCACCGATCGCCGCGCCGCGCTGCAGCACGGCCACGCGCGACTCGGACGATTCCATCTTCACGACGCCAGCGACATCGGGAACGGCACCGGGCGGCGATTCGGCCCCCTCGTCCGCGCGCAACTCGATGTGCTTGGTCACATCCACCGTGCCCTTGAGGATCAGCATCATCCAGTCGCCAGCATCGCCCTCGCGGATCAGCACCTGCCCGGGCGCGGCGCGCACCAGCAGCATCGACGCCGCCAGTACGTCGGCCTCTTCCGGCGTGAAGTCTTCAAGCAGGGGCGAGTGTTCGAGCAGATCGGGGCTGTAGCTGGTCAAGCGCTCGCAGTGGTCGACCACCTGAAGGCCGGCGCTTTGCAGCTGTTGTTCGAGCATGTTCATCGGATGAGACTCTTTACTGCGCCATCTGCCGCGGCGCCTGCTGTTGCAGCCACTGGTCCAGCTCTTCGATGGCCGCGTCGGTCGCCGCCGTCAGGGCGCGAACGCCGCCGGGCGCGTCGGCCGTCGCAGCTGGCTTTTGCGCCACGACGATGCGTTGAGCCACCAGTTTTTCGCCGGCGGCCGTCACGTCCACCAGCGTAGCGCGCAGCCGCACCAGGCCCACGCTGGCATCGGGCGCGCTGAAGAAATGGCTGAATTCCTGCAGCTCCAGCCGCAGCTGCAGCGGCAGCATCGGGTTCTGGCTGCGGTTGAGCGCCAGCCCCTCGCGCGCATTGAAGACGGGGCGGCGCAGGCTGAGCGTATCGCGCAGGCGCTGGCGCACCAGCTGCGCTGGCGGCATGCTCCAGCGCGACTGCGAATAGGGCCGCAACTCCTGCGCATCGACATAACCCAGCCGGTACAGCACGGCCATGTTGTCGAGCGCACCGCCGCTGGTGCTGATCTCTTCGATGGCCACCGGCGCGAGTGGCGTCTGCGCTGCGGCGGGCTGGGCTGGCTGCGCGGCGAGCGGGCCGGGGCCGAAGTCGTACATGGTGGCGCGGGTCGGCTTGGACGGCAGCGCGGAGCACGCGCTGAGCACCAGGGCCGCAGTTATCGAACAGAAAGTGCCTCTAGCCCATGAAAAACCTGCGCGAGCAGCTATTAAATACATAGCGCTTGAATTCTTGCCTTCTGGTTTGCTGAAAGATTGCTGGCTCATTTTTTGTCTCCGTTGGGCGAAAAGCCCTCCTCGCCCGGTCCCGGCACGACTGGGCCGTTGCCGAAGATCAATGACTGCGGGTTGTCGTCCACCGCGTTGACGGTGCGGCGCAGCTGCCGCATGGTGCGTGCGGTTTCGTCGGCCACCTCACCCACCTTGGGCAGCGTGGCGGCGCTGAAGGTCTGCACGCCGGCCGACAGCGCCGCGCCGCCTTCGGTGAGCTTGTCGATGGCGCCGCCTTTTTCGTTCAGGCGACGTGCGGCATTGCCGATTTCGGCCACGCTGGCATTGGCCTGTTCTGACGTGCGGCGCAGCGACGTGACGGTGGCATCGGCGTTCTTCACGAACGCCGGGAAGTTGACGCGGTCCGGGCCCAGCTGCGCATTGAGGATGGTGCTCATGCCGGTGGTGAGCTGGTTCACGCCGACAGCCGCCTGGCTGACGTTGTCGAGTGCGGCGGCGACCCTCTTTTGCGTGTCTTCGCCCAGCAGCTGATTGAGCTTGGTCGATGCCTGCTCGACCTGGTTGAAGATCACTTCGCTCTGCTTGATCAGCTTGTCGATGCCGCCGGGTTTGAGCGGTATGCGCGGCGGATCATCGTCATTCGGCACCAGCCGCTCGCTCGATTCGCCCTCGTCATCGAGCTGGATAAAACCCAGCCCGGTCACACCCTGCGAGGCCACGGTGGCGTAGGCCGATTTGGTGACCGGCGCGGTGCGGTCGATAGACACGCGCACCAGCACGTTGCCCTTGACCTTCTCGTCAAAGCCAATCAGCTCGACCTTGCCGACCGGCACGCCGCGAAAGCGCACCGGCGCCTGCGGCTGCAGACCCGAGATGGTTTCGCTGGTGCTCATCTCATACAAATCACGCTGCGTGTTGTCACGCGTCAGCCACACCGCCAGCAGCGCGAGCAGCGCCGTGACGATCAACACAAATGCGCCGGCGGCGAGCGCGTGGGCCTTGTTTTCCATGATCGGAGCCTTTCAAACAGTAAACGGGTATTCGCGGAGCAGTGCCATCGCGCGCTGCCCCCGTTCGCCCAGAAAAAATTCGTGAATAAACGGATGCGGAAACGCCACCACCTGCTTGGG
>JANNKV010000203.1:0-2145 GCA_031396485.1 Polaromonas sp.
CGCGGGTCAACGAGTCCAAGGTGCTTGAGGGCTACACCACGCTGCGCGGGCTGATCAGCCACGAATACTTTCATACCTGGAACGTCAAGCGTCTGCGCCCGGCCGAGCTCGCCACCTACCAGTACGACCGTGAGAACTACACCTCGCTGCTGTGGTTTTTCGAGGGCTTCACGAGCTACTACGACGACCTGCTGCTGCGCCGCGCCGGGCTGCTCGACAACCCGGGTTATCTCAAGCTGCTCAACAAAACCATCAACCAGGTCATGCAGACGCCGGGCCGGCTGGTGCAGTCGGTGGCCGAGGCGAGTTTCGATGCCTGGGTGAAATACTACCGGCAGGACGAAAATACGCCGAACGCGACCGTCAGCTACTACACCAAGGGCGCATTGGTGGCGCTGTGTTTTGACCTGACACTGCGCAGCAGCTCCGGCCACGCCGCCTCGCTGGACGACGCCATGCGCGCGCTGTGGCTGCGCTGCCAGGCCGGCCCGATGCGCGAGGCTGACTTTGCCGACGTGCTGGAAGCGCTGGGTAATCGCTCGTTCGCACCGGAGCTGGCCGAGTGGGTGCACGGCCGCAGCGAGCTCCCGCTGAAAGACCTGTTGCAGCAGCATGGCGTGAGCGTGCTGGACGAGCCCGCACAGCTGGCGCATCGGCTGGGCCTGCGGGTGGCCGAAAACCAGGGCGTGCAGGTCAAGACGGTTTTGCGTGGCGGTGCGGCAGAAAAAGCCGGTTTCGCCGCGGGCGACGAGTGGCTGGGTGTGGAGCCCCTGAGCCGCGCCGGGGCGGCACCCACCGGCGGCTGGCGCATGAGCCGCCTCGACGACCTGAACCTGTACGCCGGAAGCGCCAAAAAAGTCACCGCGTTGATCGCCAGAGACCAGCGCCTGCTGCGCCTGGAGCTGGCGATGCCGCCTGCGATGAGCACCTGGCGTCTGGTCGTGAAAGATGCCGTGCTGCTGGAGCGCTGGCTGACCCCGAATATCTGATTCCGGATACTCGATTCATTTCAATCTGCTGAAGGAAACCTCCCATGACTTTTGAGACCATCACCACCCGCACCGAAGGCCCGGATTCACGCCAGGTCGCCGTCGTCACCCTGAACCGGCCCAAGCAGCTCAATGCGCTGAACGACCAGCTGATGACCGAACTGGGCAGCGCGCTCAAGGCCTTCGATGCCGACGACACCATCGGCTGCATCATCATCACCGGCAGCGAAAAAGCCTTTGCCGCTGGTGCCGACATCGGCGGTATGCAGGGTTACAGCTTTGCCGATGTCTACAAAAACGACTTCATTACCCGCAACTGGGAGCAGATTCGCAGCGTGCGCAAGCCGGTGATTGCCGCGGTCAGCGGTTTTGCGCTGGGCGGCGGCTGCGAGCTGGCCATGATGTGCGACTTCATCATCGCCGCCGACAACGCAAAGTTCGGCCAGCCCGAAATCAAGCTGGGCATCATTCCGGGCGCCGGGGGCACTCAGCGCCTGCCGCGCGCCGTGGGCAAAGCCAAGGCGATGGACATGGCGCTCACAGGCCGCATGATGGACGCTGTGGAAGCCGAGCGCGCCGGCCTGGTCAGCCGGGTGGTGCCGCTGGACAAGCTAATGGACGAGGCGATGGCCGCCGCGCTGACGATCTGCAGCTATGGCCAGATCGCCGTCGTGGCCGCCAAAGAGGCGGTCAACCGGGCGTTTGAAAGCTCATTGAGCGACGGCGTGATGTTTGAGCGCCGGCTTTTTCACGCCACGTTCGCCACCAGCGACCAGAAGGAAGGCATGGACGCCTTCGTCAACAAGCGCAAGCCGGCATTCACCCACCGCTGAATGTAGAGCCCCCACGTTCGCTCACTGCGTGTAGCTCTCTGCCCCCCGAGGGGGCGCTGCGCCTGCGGCCCGGCGAAGCCGGTTCCGCGGCCCCTGCTGGAATAACTTGCCCCCACGAGCGCTCGCTTCGCATAGCTCTTTGCCCGCCGGGGGCTGCGTGCCGCGGCTCCGGACCTGCAGTGCAGGTTTGGACGGCACGCAGATGGGCTGCGTCTCGCAGCCCGGCGCCTGCGGCCCCGGCAGGTAGGGTCGGGAGAGGCCCCCACGATGGCCAGGCGGGGCAAGCCGCTTGCGAAGCCGCTATAATCCGAGGCGCGGTGATA
>JANNKV010000234.1:0-24884 GCA_031396485.1 Polaromonas sp.
CCTGATTAGCCACCTGCCTCAGACTGCAATGCCCGTCATGCCCCCGACGGCGGGAATCTAGTGTCCGCGCCCGCTGGAAAACGTCTGGATTTGGGCCTTCGCGGGAACGACATCCTTTTGAGTGTCTGAGGCAGGTGGCTAGTCAGGTCAAATCGGCCTCTAGCCCAGGTAATGCCTGCGCGAGCAGCTATATTTTTAATAGCGGGCGGAGACTGGTCAGGCGACCACCGCGTTTGCCGCGACTTCGATCTTTTCCAGAAAGCCCGACCGCTCCATCACCGATTTGGGCTGCGCATTCAGCCCCGCCAGCACCAGCCGGCCACCGCGCAACACGATCGCCTTGCGCAGCTGCTCGAGCACATCCAGGCCCGAGGTGTCGAGCGACTGCAGTGACTGCACGTCGAGGCGAATCACCAGGCCCTGCGGCGCGCTTTCGACAATCGTCAAGATCGGATCGATCTTGGCCACCGCGCCGAAAAACAGCGAACCGTAGAGCTGAAAGTTTGCGGCATCCGGGCCGCGTGAAATCTCGACCACCTGGAACAGCGTGCTCATGCGCCGCACGAACAGCACACAGGCCAGAATCAGCCCGACCTGCAGCGCCACTGTCAGGTCAAAAATCACCGTGAGAAAAAACGTGCCCAGCATGATCAGCCGGTAGTGGTTGCTGGCCTGCCGCAGGCGGGTGAATTCGCTCCATTCGCCCATGTTCCACGCGACGTACAGCAAGATGCCAGCCAGCACCGCCAGCGGCACATGCATGGCCAGCGGCGCGGCGGCCAGCACAATGACCACCAGTGTCAGCGCATGCACCAGACCCGACACCGGCGAGGTCGCGCCCGACCGCACATTGGTCACCGTGCGGGCAATGGTGCCGGTGGCCGGCATGCCGCCAAAAAACGGCACCACAAAATTGGCGACGCCCTGCGCCATCAGCTCCTGGTTCGGGTCGTGCCGCGGCAAGCCCGAAATCTGGTCAGCGACGCGCGCGCACAGCAGCGACTCGACCGCGCCCAGCAGGGCAATCGTGATGGTCGGCGCGATCAGCAGGCGCACCGTGTCCCACGAAAAATCAGGAAACGCGAAAGCCGGCAGTGCGCGCGGAATGCCGCCGAAACGCGACCCGATGGTTTCAACCGGTAGTTCGAGGAAAAAAGCAAAAGCTGTCAGCGTGACGAGTGCCACGATGGGGCCGGGCACACGCGAGGCCATGCGCGTGGCGCGGCGCAGCTGCACACCCTCGACGGCCTGCATCATTTTCATCAAACGGTTGGCAAAAGCGTTGGTAAAACCGGCTTGTGCGTTAAAGAGCCGCGGCCAGAGAAAAAGGCCCAGCAGACACGCGAGCCCGAGCCCCAGTGCCAGCAGATTGATGCCGGCCCCATCCCAGCCAATGGCAGGCCCCATGACCTTGATCTGCGAGAAAAAATCAGCCGGCATTTTGGCGATTTGCAGCCCCAGCAAATCCTTGATCTGCGACAGCACGATCAGCACCGCAATGCCGTTGGTAAAACCCACCACGATGCTGACCGGCACGTAGCGCACCAGCGTGCCGAGTTTCAAGAATCCGAGCATGAACAGCAGCACGCCGGCGCAGGCGGTCGAGATCAGCAGGTTGGCGATGCCGTAGCGTTCGACGATGCCGTAGACGATGACGATGAAGGCGCCGGCCGGGCCGGCAATCTGCACCGACGAGCCGCCCAGCAGCGACACCAGCGAGCCGGCAATGATCGCCGTCCAGATGCCGGCTTCGGGTTTCAGGCCCGAGGCAATCGCGAATGCCATCGCCAGCGGCAGCGCCACGATGCCGACGGTGAAGCCGGCCCCCGCGTCCTTGAAAAACCGCTCCCGGCTGTAGCCCGCCATCGCCGCCCGCATGCGGGGCTGAAACGGGGCGAGGTAGGCGGGCAGGTGCATGAGTTCTTTTTTTAGCGGACTCGCATGCCCGGAACGGCTCCGGGCCAGGGCTCCAGCACATAAATCCCGGGCTGGGCTTTTTCGTCTCCATGGCTTGCAGCAAGGACCATGCCTTCGCTGATGCCGAACTTCATTTTGCGCGGCGCCAGGTTGGCCACCATCACGGTGTGCTTGCCGATCAGGTCTTCGGGTCTATAGGCGCTGGCGATGCCGCTGAAGACGTTGCGGGTTTTTTCTTCACCCACATCGAGGGTGAGGCGCAGCAGCTTGGTCGAGCCTTCAACGGCTTCGCAATTGACGATTTTGGCGATGCGCAAGTCGATTTTGGCGAAGTCGTCAATCGTGATGGTGGGGGCGAGCTCCTCGCCCCCCTGATTACCCCCTCTCCCGTCCGCGGGAGAGGGCTGGGGTGAGGGCGATCCCGCTGTTGCAATTGTTTTAGTAGCTGCTTGCGCAGGTTCTGCCTGGGTTGGAGGCTCAAACAGTACTTCAAGTTGCTCTGGCGTGACGCGTTGCATGAGGTGCTCATAGGGTTTGATGGATTTGATGTCTAACTCGCATCCCCAGGATTTGAACGATTCACCTGTGAAGGTTTCTACCGAACTCGCGAGGCGAGGCAATACAGGGGCAAGGTATCTGGCAATCAAGGCGAAAGCGCGTATGAGCGTTGAGCAAACATGCTGCAACTCTTGATCTCTCGAGCGGTCTTTCGCTATTTCCCATGGCCGTTCTGAGTCCACATAGACATTCACCTCATCAGCCAATGCCATTGCGGCCCGAACGGCTTTGCTCAATTCGCGCTGCTCGTAAAGCTCAGTGATATTTGTATGTGCCCGCTTGATATATTCAATCAACGGCCCGCCAAATGAGTAGTTTTCCTCAGAAAGACGCCCATCAAATCGCTTGGTTAAAAATCCTGCTGCCCGGCTGGCGATATTAATGAACTTACCAATCAAATCCGAATTCACCCGCGCCATGAAATCATCAGCATTGAAATCAATATCTTCATTCTTCGCATTGAGCTTCGCCGCCAGGTAATACCGCAGCCATTCCGGGTTCATGCCCAGGCTCAAGTACTTGAGCGGGTCCAGGCCAGTGCCGCGGCTCTTGCTCATCTTTTCGCCGTTATTCACCGTCAAGAAGCCGTGCACAAAAATGTTGTCGGGCGTCTTGCGGCCGCTGAAATGCAGCATCGCGGGCCAGAACAGCGTGTGAAACGTGACGATGTCCTTGCCGATGAAATGGTACTGCTCCAGCGCCGGGTCGGCCATGTATTCGGTGTACGACAGCCCGTCTTCGCCGGCTTCGATGCAGCGCCGGTCGAGCAGGTTTTTCAGTGACGCCAGATAGCCCACGGGCGCGTCGAGCCAGACGTAAAAATACTTGCCCGGTGCGTCCGGAATCTCGATGCCGAAGTAGGGCGCGTCACGTGAAATGTCCCAGTCGCCCAGGCCTTCGCTGGTCGTGCCGTCGGCGTTGGTACGCACCGAAAACCACTCCTTGACCTTGTTGGCGACCTCAGGCTGCAATTTGCCGTCCTGCGTCCACGCCTGCAGAAATTCGACGCAGCGGGGATCAGACAGCTTGAAGAAAAAATGCTCCGAGCTTTTGAGCACCGGCGTTGCGCCCGACAGGGTCGAATACGGGTTGATCAAATCGGTGGGCGCATACACCGCGCCGCAGACCTCGCAGTTGTCGCCGTACTGGTCTTTCGCACCGCATTTGGGGCACTGGCCCTAGATGTAGCGGTCAGGCAGAAACATGTTCTTTTCGGGGTCGAAGAACTGCTCGACCACCCTCGTTTCGATCAAATCCGCCTTTTTCAGGTCGAGATAGATCTGCCTGGCCAGGTCGTGGTTTTCAGGAGAGTCGGTGGAACTCCAGTTGTCAAAACTGATGTGAAAACCGTCGAGGTACGGTTTGCGCCCGGCGGCGATGTCGGCAACGAACTGCTGCGGCGTTTTGCCGGCTTTTTCAGCGGCGATCATGATGGGCGCGCCGTGGGCGTCGTCGGCACCGACGAAGTTCACGTCGTGGCCCTGCATCCGTTGGAACCGCACCCAGATGTCAGCCTGGATGTATTCCATGATGTGGCCGATGTGGAAGTTGCCATTGGCATACGGCAGGGCGGTGGTGACGAAGAGCTTGCGAGACATCAGTAGTGCTTTTTCTGGGGTTAACCAGTCATTTTAGAGGGCTGACTACACTATGGGGAGTTCACAGGAAATTTCACGCATGCCCACGCAACAACAGATACTCGACGCGCTGATGGCCGTCACCGACCCGAATACCGGCAAGGATTTCGTCAGCACCAAAGCGCTTAAAAACCTGCAGATCAGCGGCGACGATGTGTCGTTCGACGTCGAGCTGGGCTACCCGGCCAAAAGCCAGATCGCCAGCCTGCGCAAGATGCTGATCACCGCGACCAAGGCTGTCAGCGGCGTGGGCAATGTGTCCGTCAATGTCAGCTTCAAGATCGCCAGCCACAGCGTGCAGCGCGGCGTGCAGCTGCTGCCGAATGTGAAAAACATCATTGCCGTGGCGTCGGGTAAGGGCGGCGTCGGCAAAAGCACCACCGCCGTCAATCTGGCGCTCGCGTTAGCTGCGGAAGGCGCCAGCGTCGGCCTGCTCGATGCCGATATTTACGGCCCCAGCCAACCGATGATGATGGGCATCGAAGGCCGGCCCGAGAGCGTGGACGGCAAGAACATGGAGCCGATGGAAAACTACGGCGTACAGGTCATGTCGATTGGCTTTCTGGTGGCGCAGGACGAAGCGATGATCTGGCGCGGCCCGATGGCCACGCAGGCGCTGGAGCAGTTGCTGCGCCAGACGAACTGGAAAGACCTGGATTACCTGATCGTCGACATGCCGCCCGGCACCGGCGACATCCAGCTCACGCTGAGCCAGCGCGTGCCGATGACCGGCGCGGTGATCGTCACCACGCCGCAGGACATTGCCTTGCTGGACGCGAAAAAAGGCATCAAGATGTTCGAGAAGGTCGGCGTGCCGATCCTTGGCATCGTGGAAAACATGGCGGTCCACGTCTGCAGCAAATGCGGCCACACCGAGCATATTTTTGGTGAAGACGGTGGCAAGAAAATGGCGGCCGACTACAAGATGGATTACCTCGGCGCCTTGCCGCTGGACATGCAGATCCGGTTGCAGGCAGACAACGGCCGCCCGACCGTGGTGGCCGACCCGGACGGCGAGGTGGCCGGCATTTACAAGGCCGTCGCGCGGCAGGTTGCGATCACTGTGGCCGCCAAAGCCAAGGATTTTTCTGCCAAGTTTCCGACCATAACGATTTCGAAGAACACCTGAAGCCCTTGTCACAAGGGGCAGGCGGCTCGCTCGCGCGAGGCGATTGGTTTAAAAAAACAAAAATGGCGGGACGACCAGCATGGACAAAAGTATTGCAATCATTGGCGCCGGGGTTTCAGGGCTGGCCGCCGCCTGGGGCCTGCGTGACTACCCGGGCCGCGTGGTTTTGTATGACAAGGGTGACAAGATCGGCGGCAACTGCCAGTCGCGCTGGGTTGCCATCGGGGGCCACTACCGCTTTTGCGACCTGGGTGTCAATGACTTCAACACCCGGGCCTACGCTGACGTGGTCGAGGCGATGGACGAAGTCGGCATCGGCTACAGCCTGCTTGAAGACAGCGCCTGCTTTCACACTGCGGACGGCTCGTTTGCGTACACGATTGGCGGGCTGGACAATCACAGTCCGATGCCGCTTGCACTCGCAGCCGAATACGCCCGTTTTCAGCAAGAAGCTGCGCAAGACTATTTGAAAGACCCGGGCACACGCGTGTCGATTGGCGAGTATTTAAGCCGCGTGGCATCGCCGCCGTATTCCGAAGACTTCGGCCGGCAGTGCATTTTTCCGCGCGTCAATGCCATGTACTTCATGGACCCGACGCGGCGCGCCGAAGACATGCCTTTCAAGGCTGTCATGCATTACTACATCCTGCAGGAAGGCTTTGGTACGGCCTACGGCCCGCTGCGCATGTACTTCCACGGTGGTGCGCAAAACTGGCTCAAGCGGCTGGCGCAATACCTGGGGCGGCGCATCGTGACGGGGGCCGACGTGCAGATCAGCGCCGAGCAGTCGGGTCAATACACCGTGACCTGCACGCAAGGCGGTGGCGCGGCGGTGCAGGAGTCCTTCGACACCGTGATCTTCGCCTGCCAGGCCGACGCGATTGCCGGCCTGATGCAGAACGCCCCGGTGATCCAGCCGGTTCAGCAAGACGTGTTGCAGCACATTCGCTATGCGCCCAGTACCGCCTACGCGTATACCTACACCGGCATCCTGCCGCCGGATGTCAACTTGTGGCGAACCTATAACGTCACGGTGCATGCTGAAGACGGGCCGGCTGCGCAGCCGCATCCCTATTCGATGACTTACCTGTGCAACAAGCACCAAAACGACGCCCAGAGCGGCCAGCACGACCGCTACGGCGGGCCGCAAATCCTCGTCACGCTGAGCCCACGAGACGAGGTGAAAGTCATCCTCGACGACGAAATCGCCGGGCGCACCCGGACCCGCTACATGCTGTGGGATGCCAACACCCACGAAGCCATTAAATGGGATTTTCCACACAACGTGCTTGATCTCGGTGGTATGGACGCGCAGGTCCGGCTGGACGCGCATCAGGGACAAAACGGGTTGTACTTCACCGGCGGCTGGAGCTACGGTTCGGGTCTGCACGAAGAGTGCTGGCAGCAGTCGCAGGCGGTGGCGCGGGCGGCGAGCAGCGGTGGGCCGTTTTCGGCGCCTGGCCTGGCTGGTGCGGCACCACCGCACATCGTGCGGGCAATGCAGCCGCGCTGACCGCCTTTTTCCCGATTTATAACGACCCGGACTTTTTTGATGATCTGCACTGCCTGTCAGGCCCCACACCAACCGGCCCAGCGCTTTTGTGGCGCGTGCGGCGCGGCGCTGCACGTTGAGGGGGTACCGGCCCACAGCCTCGCAGTTTCGCCCGATTCATCCGCTATCGCAATGGCGTCACCTGATCGGCCGATGGGCGAGCGCCGCGATGTCGCCATCCTGTTCGCCGACCTGACCAACTTCACCGGCCTGTCGACCGAGATCGACGCCGAAGACCTGCACACCATCATTCGCAGCTACACCCGGCGCGTGGATGCCGTAGTGCATGCGTTCGGCGGCGTGATAGAGCGCTACATCGGCGATTCGGTGATGGCGGTTTTCGGTGCGCCCGTGGCCCATGGCGACGATGCGCTGCGCTCGGTTCGGGCCGCGCTTGCGATCCAGGCTGAGGTGCTGCCTGCGCTCAGTTTGCAATTTGGCCGTACGCTTCAGGCCTCTATCGGTATTGGCTTTGGCAAGGTCATGTTCACCCAGGGCGAGGCTGGCCATCCCGAGGGGCTGTCGGTGGTCGGCGAAGCGGTCAATCTGGCGGCCCGTGTACAGGGCCAGGCCGGTGCCGGCACTATCGTCGTCAGCGACACCCTGCATTCCGCTTGTGGGCCGCGCCTGCAAGCAGAGTTTTTTGGCGAGAAGCTGCTCAAAGGTATTTCCCGCACGGTCAGGCTGTACCGCGTTGGTGGCCTGCTCGAGGCGGCGCAGGGTGTGCAAAGCCGCTTGCTGGGGCGGGACAACGAGATGGCGGTCATGCGCGGGGCCGTGACGCAATGCGCGCAGGGCCGGACAGGGGAGCCAGGCAGTGGTCAATGGCTTCACTTTCGCGGCGAACCTGGCATTGGCAAGAGCCGCCTTCTTGAAGAGCTGCAGTCGCTCGGTCAGGCTGCCGGGCTCGCCACGCATGGCTGTGCCTACCTCGATTTTGGGCTTGAGCAGACGCTTTCGGGCATGTCGGCACTGGTCGCGTCGCTGCTGGGCTTGCAGCCGGGCGGCGACGTTGAGGCGCGCCGGGCGGCGCTGACCGGGGCCATAGTCAGCGGGTTGCTGCATGCCGAAGACACGCCGTTCGCCGCGGACGTTTTGCAGTTGCCGCAAATCGCTGCAGACCGGGCTGTGCTCGACGCGCTGGAAACCGGCGCGCGGCGGGCTGCGTTGCAGGCCTTTGTGCTCAAGCTGGTGACTGACGCTGCCAGGCGTTGTCCCCTGTTGTTGACCGTCGAAGACATCCACTGGACGCCGGCATCCGAGATTGACCAGCTGGTCGCGCTGTGTGGGCTGGCGCGCATCGAGCCGGTGATGGTGGCGACGGCCACGCGTGTGGTCGGCGACCCACTGCGCGCCTGTTTCGCGCAGTCTGACGCACCGGCTTCGGCGCAAGTACTGGAGATCGGTCCGATCTCGGCGACTGCGGCGCGCCAGATTGCGCTGGAATTCAATGCTGAACATCAACAGGCCATCGAATCGTGCATCGCACAGGCCGAAGGCAACCCGCTTTTCCTGGAGCAGTTGCTGCGTCATGCTGCCGAAACCGGCAAGACCACAGTGCCCGGCTCGATTCACAACGTGGTGCTGGCCCGGCTTGACCGCCTGCCTGCGCCAGACCGCCATGCCGCGCAGTGCGCTGCCGTGATCGGCCAGCGTTTCGGCCTGGGCCTGCTGCGCCAGCTCTTGCCCGACCTGGCCTATGACCCGGATTCGCTGATCGTTGCCAACATCATCAAGAGTCATGGCGTGGACTGGATTTTTGCCCACGCACTGGTGCAGGAAAGCGCCTACGGCTCCTTGCTGCACAGCGCCGCTCGGGGGATGCACCGTGAGGCGGCAGCCTATTACCGGCCCATCGATTTGATTTTGTGTGCCCAGCACCTGGACCGCGCCAAAGCCGACGAGGCCGCGCGCGCCTACCTCGACGCGGCTACCGAGCAGCTCGATCTGTTTCACTTTGATCGCGCCCGCGAATTGCTGCTCAGGGGCGTCGAGCTGGCAAGCACTCCGCTTGATCGGGCCGCGCTTCGACTGCTGCAGGGCCGCACGCTGCACGACCAGGGTTTGGTCAGGGAATCGATGCAGTCCTATCAACTCGCGCTTGATGAAGCCGCTGACGCCGGTCAGCAGGGCCAGGCCTGGCTCGGTCTGGCGATGGGCATGCGCCTGACCGACGACCTTGATGGCGCTTTCGACGCACTGGCCCGGGCCGAGCCGCTGGCTTTGCAAAGCCGGGTGGCAACCGACCTCAGCGAGCTGCACTACCTGCGCGGCAATCTGCACTTCCCGCGCGGTGAGCTGGACGCCTGCCTGGAGCAGCATGGCAAGGCGCTGGAGTGGGCACAACAAGGCGATTCGGCTATCGACGAGGCGCGTGCGCTCAGCGGCCTGGGCGATGCCCATTACGCACGCAGCCATATGCAGACGGCTCAGGGCTATTTCGAGCGCTGCATGAAGCTGTGCCGCGCCAGGGGCTTTGGCCGAATCGAGGCCGCCAACGGCTTCATGGTGGCCACCGTGCGCATGTACATGAATGAGCTGGATGCGGCGCTTGATGATGCGCTGCACTCGGCTGAACTGGGTCGACGGGTGGGCCACCAGCGGGCGCAGATTGTCTCTCGCCTGACGGCTGGCTGGATACACCTGTTGCAGGCCCGGCCCGACAAGGCGTGCGAGCAGTCGACGCTCGGCCTGCAGGTAGCGCGCGAGCTGGGTGCGCCGCGCTTTCAGGCGTTTTTGCTGGAAAGCGTGGCGCGCATCCGGCTGGCCCAGGGTGACCGCGACGGGGCCGCGCAGGCCATCGACGAAGCGTGGGCGCTTGCGCAGTCGGCCAATGTGCTGCGCTTTATCGGCCCGTGGATTTGCGGCACGCGCGCTCTGCTGGCGCAGGGCGCTGACAGCGCTCAGGCTGCGCTTGCAGAGGGCCAGCAACTAATCGACGCAGGCTGCGTTGGTCACAACTACTTCTGGTTCTACAAACACGCCATGCAAACCTGCCTGGACCATGGCTGGCCGGACGCGGCGCTTGGCTACGCACAGCGGCTTGAAGACCACACGCGATCGCAGCCCACCCCCTGGGCCGACGTGTTCATCGAGCGTTGCCGTCTGCTGGTGGAATGCCAGGTCGGACAGGTCACGGCGGCGGTGGTCGAACGAGCCCAGCGCCTGCTACAGGTCTTGCAGCGCAGCGGGCACCATGAGGCAGCGCAGGCGCTTCGGCTGCGTTTTTCAGTCCCTGCATCGCCTGTGTTGCCTGAATTACGTTGAGCTGCGTCAGTGCCCTGCGGGGCAACCTTGCTACGGGTAAGGGCATGGCGCGTCAGACCGATATGCAAAAATCGTCTTTTTTGAAAGCCACGCCTCTTGTCGCTCCGACCCTCTATCACCGTCGCCGTTACTCTGCTCAAAGAGCGCTTGACGGGTGCCGCCGCACGCTGGCAGGACTGGCGGTGGGTGCTGCACGACGTAGCCGAGCAGCAGCCGGGCTTTGGCACCGTGCCGCGTCTGCTGTTCAGAAACGACAGCGAAGAGCGGTGGCTGCATCCCGGCTTTGAAGTCGAGCTTTTCCCTGGCGATGCCGAGGGCTACTACCTGAACGTGACGACCGAGCAGCCTTGCTTCTGGGTCGTCTGGCGCATGGAAGAAGAAGCCGCACTGGCGGAGCTGCCGATTGCGGTGCCGCAGATCGTCACGCTGAGCTACCACGATGCCGGGCGCTGGCTGGACGCACAGGAAAACGTCGATCAGGTGCCTGCGCCCGAGGAGGTCGCCGCGTGGCTGCGTGATTTTGTCGCCGAACACCATGTGCCCGAAGTCAAACGCAGGCAGCGCCCGCAGAGCTTCAAGACGCTGCAGGACCGCTTCGGAAACCCGGTGCGGGTGAGCACCGATAAAGACCGGGGTGGTGGTGGTGGCCGTGGTTGAAAAGGCGGACGGTTTTCTGGGACGGTGGGCGCGGCGCAAAAACGACGCGCTGCAGGGCAAACCGCTGGAAGAGCCAACGGCGGTCGTACCAGCTGCGCCTGTTTCCGTGGCTGCGGCAAGTGGGGCGGTCAACGCAGCGGTGGCTGGTCAGGACACTCCAGCGAAAGATGCTGCGCCTGAGCCTGTGCGCGAGCTGTCGCTGGACGATGCGAAGCTGCTGACCAAAGATTCTGATTTCAAGCCTTTCATGGCGAGCAACGTCGGGCCCGAAGTACGCAACGCAGCGATGAAAAAACTGTTCGCCGACCCGCACTTCAATGTGATGGATGGGCTGGACATTTACATCGACGATTACTCCATTTCCGAGCCGATTCCCGAGTCGATGCTGCGGCAGATGACCAGCGCCAAGTTCCTCAAGTTGTTTGACGATGAGGAAGAAGACGAAAGCGGCGGAAAGGACAAGTTGTCGGCGGACAGCGCGAACAGCGCGGACAGTCAAGGCGTTGCAGGCGCCACTTCGAGGGAAAATGCGAATGTCCTGGACGAAGAATCCGTGGCACATTCTGAGGGATTGCCGCAGATCGCTCCTTCTCCTGCAGACAGCGCTTCCAGCATTCCCGCCTCACCAGATTCCAGCCAGCCCGAGCTGCTTGCAGACTCCGGCGCCAGCCCTCAAAAACATGACCACACTGATCTGCGACTGCAACCGGACGATGCCGCTCCAGGCCCTGAAGCTGGGCGCCGTACTTAACGAAAACCTGACGCTGCACTCAGCGCTCTGCCGGCGTGAAGCCGGTGCATTTCAAAAAGCGATTCAAACCGGCGACGACATCGTCGTGGCCTGCACACAGGAAAAACGGCTTTTCGCGGAGGTCGGCGAGCAGACCGAGCGCGCTACGTCGGTCATCAAGTTCGTCAATATTCGCGAGACCGGCGGCTGGAGCAAAGACGCGGCTGACGCGACGCCTAAAATCGCGGCCTTATTGGCGGCGGCGCACCTGCCTGACGCCGAGCCGGTTGCCACCGTGACCTACAAGAGTACCGGCCGGGTGCTCCTCGTTGGCCCCGTCGATCAGGCCGAGCAAGTGGCGGCGCTAGTAGCCGACACGCTGGATGTGACGATTTTTGCGCAAGGTGTTTCCGGCATCTTGTCTGCGGCCCTGCCGGAGCAGGAACGCAAGTACCCGGTGATCAGCGGCGACGCTCTGGCCGTCAAGGGCTGGCTGGGCGCGTTTGAAGCCACGTGGACGAAAAGTAACCCCATCGACCTCGATTTATGCACCCGTTGCAATGCCTGTGTGGCCGTTTGCCCAGAAGGCGCTATCGATCTCAGCTATCAGGTTGATAGCAGCAAGTGCACCTCGCACCGTGACTGCGTGGCGGTCTGCAAGGTCGCCGGGGCGATTGATTTCACCCGGATGCCCAAAGCCGAGAGCGAGTCTTTTGACATCGTGCTGGACCTCGGTGCCAAACCGCTCATCACGCTGCACGCCCCGCCGCAAGGCTATTTCGCGATCCATGCGTCGGCTGGCTTGGCCACACCCGGTTTATTGCCGATGGTGGTCAAGCTGCGCGACATGGTTGGCGAATTCGAGAAACCGAAGTTTTTCGCCTACAAGCAGAAAATCTGCGCGCACAGCCGCAATGAAACCGTCGGTTGCAATGCCTGTGTCGATATCTGTTCAGCAGGCGCGATCAGCAGCGAGAAAAAGCGCAACCAGATCGTCGTCAATCCCAATCTTTGCATCGGTTGCGGCGCCTGCACGACGGTGTGCCCGACCGGCGCGCTGACCTACGCCTACCCGCGCGCCAGCGAGCAGGGCGTGCGTCTGAAAACCCTGCTGTCGACCTATGCCAAGGCGGGTGGGCAGCACGCAACGCTGCTCTTTCACAGCCAGGGCGCTGGGCAAAAAGCGGTAGAGGCGCTGGGCCGCGCGGCTCAACTGCAAAAGACCGTGCGCGGCGTGCCAGCTAACGTTATTCCGCTGGCGCTTTTCCACACGGCCAGTGTCGGCATTGATTTGTGGCTGAGCGCATTGGCCTTCGGTGCCGGGCAGGTCGCGGTACTGGTGACTGATGAGGAAGCGCCGGCTTATCTTGAAGGTCTGGAAGGCCAGATGCGCGTGGCCCAGGCGCTGGTGAGCGGGCTGGGTTATCAGGGCGTACATTTTCATCTGGTGCGCTGCGATGGGGCTGGCAGTTCAGCTGGTTTGCCGGGTCTGGATGCCCGTCTGCAGGCCATCGCCAAAGCCACCGCCACGGTGCCCGCCGCGCCGGCCCGGTTTGCCGTGGCACAGGAAAAGCGCAGTACGCTGGACATGGCCATCGATCACCTGATGGCGCAGGCGCCAGTGGCCTTGCCCGAGGCGATTGCTTTGCCCGCAAAGATTTCCCCGTTTGGGAGCCTGACCGTCAACACCGATACCTGCACCTTGTGCCTGAGCTGCGTCAGTGCCTGCCCGGCCAGCGCGCTGCAAGACAACCCCGACAAGCCGCAGCTCAAATTCATCGAGAAAAACTGCGTGCAGTGCGGGCTGTGCGCCTCAACTTGCCCGGAAGACGCCATCACGCTGCAGCCGCGCCTGCTGCTCACGCCGCAGCGCAAAGAGGCCCGCGTGCTGAACGAGGCGCAGCCGTACCAGTGCATTCGTTGCAGCAAACCGTTCGGCACGCTCAAAGGCATCGAATCGATGCTGGGCAAGCTGGCCGGCCACGCCATGTTTCAGGGGGCCGCCGCCGATCGTTTGAAAATGTGCGGCGATTGCCGGGTCATCGATATCTATTCCGCCGACAACGAAGTCAAGATCACCGACGTACGGTGAATCGCCAAATAGCCAAACAACATGACACAAGCCGAACTGGTACCGACATCGCTAGACGAAGAAACCGCCCGCGCCGAGGTGTATGGGCTGCTGGCGGCGCTGTATTACTCAGCGCCTTCGGCCGAACTGCACGAAAACATCCGCGTGGCCGTCACGGAGGCACCGGCGCCTGGGGCGGTGCTTGAAAGCTCATGGGCCGAGCTGGTAGCCGCCGCGCGCGAACAAAGCGTGGCTGAAATCAGCAGCGAATACGACGTGCTGTTCGGCGGCGTCGGCAAGCCCGAGGTCTATTTGTTCGGCTCGCATTACCTGAGCGGATTTCTCAATGAAAAGCCACTGGCCGCCTTGCGTACCGACATTGCGGCTTTGGGCCTGGCCCGGGACGAGTCCATGCCAGAAACGGAGGATCACGTAGCGTACCTGTGCGAAGTCATGCGTTACCTGATCGCAGGTGACGATGTGGCTGTAGCCAATCTGACGCGACAGCGCGAATTTTTTACCCGCCACGCGCAGCCCTGGTTGCCGATGATGTGCGACGCGATCATGGCGCACCCGCGGGCGCGGTTTTACCGGGCGCTTGCGGCGTTCACGCAGACGTTCGTCGGTGTCGAGTCGCAGGGTTTCGACATGCTGGCTTGAGGGTTGCGTTTGGCGTCATGCAAGTTCATTCCCGGTGTGACTGTCTCAAATTGAAATAGATGGCTGCAAGCTGACGGCTGCCTGACAGAAAAATTAATCGTTTTCCCTAGTCTTTTAGTTTGTATCGCGCAAGTAGGTGCCTGCGCCGTATTTATGTCGTACAGTAGGCAATCTGTTACATACCTTGATGGTATTTTTGGAGATCCGTATGCAGGACAGCCAACCCAAGCCTTCGCGTAGAGGCTTCTTTTTCGGCGCAGCCGCCACGGGTGCTGCAGCCGCTGCCATTGTGGCTATACCAGGCGCGCCCGCACTGGTCGCAGAACTGGAAAAGCCAAAGCCGGCGCCTGAAAAAGGCGGCGGATACAGCCTGACCGACCACGTCAAGCAGTACTACAAGACCACTCGAATCTAGTCTCATTCAGCATCCCCTGTTTTACTGTTACGGAGAGCTTTATGCTGCTCACGAAAAAATCAAATAGCGTTCATAGTCAGCTGGCGCAACTCGCTGGCTCGTCCCGTTTTGTCCACAGCCTGTCGCGCGGTTTGTCCAACGCGCTTCCCACGATGGACCGACGCGCGTTTTTGCGTCGCTCCGGATTGGGCGTCGGTGTCGGCCTGGCCGCGACGCAGCTGACGCTGGTCAAGAAGGCGTCGGCCGCAACACCGGGCGCTGGTGACGGCACCGGAAAAATTGAAGTCAAACGCACTGTCTGTACACATTGTTCCGTGGGCTGTGCGGTTGATGCCGTGGTTGAAAACGGTGTCTGGGTTCGTCAGGAAGCCGTTTTTGATTCTCCGATCAACCTCGGCGCGCATTGCGCCAAGGGCGCGGCGCTGCGTGAACACGGCCATGGCGAATTCCGCCTGCGCTACCCGATGAAGCTGGTCAACGGCAAATATGAGCGCATCAGCTGGGACACCGCCCTCAATGAAATCTCTGCGCGCATGCTTGATTTGCGCAAGGCCAGCGGCCCAGATTCAGTCTATGTGATCGGATCGTCAAAACACAACAACGAGCAGGCCTACCTGCTGCGCAAATGGATGAGCCTTTGGGGTAGCAACAACTGCGACCACCAGGCGCGTATCTGCCATTCGACCACCGTGGCGGGCGTGGCGAATACATGGGGCTACGGCGCGATGACCAATTCGTACAACGACATGCAAAACAGCAAGTGCGCGCTGTATATCGGCTCCAATGCCGCCGAGGCGCACCCCGTCAGCCTGCTGCACATGCTGCACGCGAAGGAAACCGGCTGCAAGATGATCGTGGTCGACCCGCGCTTCACCCGCACGGCCGCCAAGGCCGACGAATACATCCGACTGCGTTCGGGGTCAGATATTCCGTTCCTGTTCGGCATGCTGTATCACATCTTCAAAAATGGCTGGGAAGATACCAAGTACATCAACGACCGTGTTTACGGCATGGAAAAGGTCAAGGAAGAGATCCTGGCCAAGTGGACGCCCGACAAGGTCGAAGAAGCCTGCGGCGTGCCGGAAGCCCGTGTTTACATGGCTGCCGAGATGATGGCTAAAAATAGGCCGTCAACGATTGTGTGGTGCATGGGCCAGACCCAGCACACGACCGGCAATGCAATAGTTCGGGCTTCGTGTATTCTCCAGCTCGCACTCGGCAACGTCGGCGTGTCGGGCGGCGGTACCAACATTTTCCGTGGCCACGACAACGTGCAGGGCGCGACCGACGTCGGTCCAAACCCCGATTCTTTGCCGGGCTACTACGGCTTGGCTGAGGGGTCCTGGAAGCATTTCGCGAAGACTTGGGGCGTTGATTTCGACTGGATCAAGGCTCGCTATGCATCGGCCGCCATGATGGGCAAGCCGGGCATCACTGTGTCGCGCTGGATTGACGGCGTGATGGAGAAAAACGAGTTCATCGATCAGGATTCGAACCTGCGCGGGGTGTTTTTCTGGGGCCATGCGCCCAACTCGCAGACCCGCGGTCTGGAGATGAAGCGCGCGATGGACAAGCTGGACTTGCTCGTTGTTATTGACCCGTATCCGTCGGCAACAGCGGCGATGGCGGCCATGCCCGGTAAGGCTGAAGACCTCAACCCCAATCGTGCGGTGTATTTGCTGCCGGCAGCAACCCAGTTCGAAACCACCGGTTCCGTCACGGCATCAAACCGTTCAATCCAGTGGCGCGAGAAAGTCATCGAGCCGCTGTGGGAAAGCCGCAGCGACCACATGATCATGCATCAGTTCGCTGAAAAGCTCGGCTTTGCCAAAGAGTTATCCAAGAACTACAAGATGCAAAAGGTCAAGGGCATGGACGAGCCCGTGCCTGAAGACATCCTGCGCGAGATCAACAAGACCTGCTGGACCATCGGCTACACCGGGCAGAGCCCGGAGCGCCTGAAAGCGCACATGCGCAACATGCATTTGTTCGACGTCAAGACCTTGAGGAGCAAGGGCGGCAAGGACAAGGAAACCGGCTACGACACGACAGGCGATTACTTTGGCCTGCCATGGCCCTGCTATGGCACTCCCGAGATGAAACACCCGGGGTCGCCCAATCTGTACGACACCTCCAAGCACGTCATGGAAGGCGGTGGTAATTTCCGCGCCAACTTTGGCGTCGAAAAAGACGGTAAAAACTTGCTGGCCGAAGACGGCTCGCATTCGAAAGGAGCCGACATCACGACCGGCTACCCCGAGTTTGACCACATGCTGGTGAAGAAACTTGGCTGGTGGGACGAACTGACCGACGCCGAGAAAACAGCGGCCGAAGGCAAGAACTGGAAGACGGATTCTTCCGGCGGCATCATTCGCGTGGCGATGAAAAACCATGGCTGCCATCCCTTCGGCAATGCCAAGGCACGCGCCGTCGTCTGGAACTTCCCTGACGCCATTCCGCAGCACCGCGAGCCGCTGTACGGTAACCGCGCGGATCTGATGGCGAAGTACCCGACGCACGACGACAAGAAGGCTTTCTGGCGCCTGCCGACGCTTTACAAGACCATCCAGCAGAAGAACATCGCGGACAAGGTTCACGAGAAGTTCCCGCTGATCATGACGTCTGGCCGTCTGGTGGAGTACGAAGGCGGCGGCGAGGAAACGCGCTCCAACCCGTGGCTGGCCGAGCTGCAGCAGGAAATGTTCATCGAGATCAATCCGAAGATCGCCGCTGAAAAGGGCATTCGCAACGGCGAGCGCGCCTGGGTCAGCACCCCGACCGGTGCTCGGCTGAATGTGCAAGCGATGGTGACCGAGCGCGTCGGCCCTGACACCGTCTTTATGCCATTTCACTTCTCCGGACGCTGGCAGGGTGCCGACATGTTGGCTTATTACCCGAATGGCGCAGCGCCTGTCGTGCGTGGCGAGGCGATCAACACGGCCACAACGTATGGCTATGACAGCGTGACGATGATGCAAGAATCCAAAACGACGGTCTGCAACGTCGAACGTGCATAAGAGGTAATCGATATGGCAAGAATGAAATTTGTATGCGACGCTGAGCGTTGCATTGAATGCAACGGTTGCGTTACCGCCTGCAAGAATGAAAACGAAGTGCCGTGGGGCGTCAATCGCCGCCGCGTGGTCACACTGAACGACGGTGTTCCTGGCGAAAAATCCATTTCGGTCGCCTGCATGCACTGCAGCGACGCGCCGTGCATGGCTGTTTGCCCGGTCAACTGCTTTTACCGCACCGATGAAGGTGTGGTGCTGCATGACAAGGACGTCTGCATCGGCTGCGGCTACTGCTCGTATGCCTGCCCGTTTGGCGCGCCCCAGTTTCCTGCGTCGGGTACTTTCGGTGTGCGCGGCAAGATGGATAAATGCACCTTCTGCGCCGGTGGCCCTGAAGTCAATGGTAGCCAGGCTGAGTTCGAAAAGTATGGCCGCAACCGGCTGGCCGAGGGCAAGTTGCCGGCTTGTGCCGAAATGTGCTCAACCAAAGCGCTGCTTGCAGGTGACGGCGACGTGGTGGCCGATATCTTCCGCAATCGCGTGGTTCAACGGGGCAAAGGCGCCGAAGTCTGGGGCTGGGGAACAGCCTATGGCGCCAAACAGGCAGCTCAGGTGCCTGCCGGGGTGAAATCATGATGCGCCCGGTCTTGCTAACGGCTGCGGTGGCTGCGCTTGCTCTTTTATCCGCCTGCGGAGAAAAACCTCAGTCGATGGGTGGAGTGAAAAGCGATGTGGCACCTTTTCAGGGCGTCAACAATCAGTATGCCGCACCGGGCTGGAAGGCTGGGGACAAGACCAGCTGGGAACAGGGTCTCAAGGCCCGAGCCCAGAACACCCAGAACGAATACTCCAGAACGGCTGCTACGAAATAAGTGACTGGAATCCCTATGGCAATCATGGAACGTGCGCGCCTGGCGCTATTTTTAGCGGCAATGAGCTTGTCTGGGCTGGCCGTGGCACAGGCACCTGCTGTAGCGCCTGCACCAGCGCCGGGTGGAATTCAGGGTCAGAATATTTTTGAGGTCAAACCCGATGCCAGTACCGAGCCTGGCTATGACAAACAAACCAATGCCGAGCGCGCCAAGGTCCAGCCGGGCAACAATGCGCCAATGTGGCGTCAGGTCGGCCAAGGCGTGACCGGCTTCAGCAGCCTGCCAAAATCCGAAGCGCCAGAGGCCGGCAACCTGATCCAGCCTTTTGTACAGTACCCCGGTTCGTCGCTGACCAATGCCGGCGAAGCCTGGCGGCAGGTGCGCAACAACTGGCTCATTCCTTACGGTGGCGCGTTGCTGTTGATCGTCATTCTCGCGATTGGCATTTTTTACTTCAGCAAGGGCATGATTAAAAACCATGCGCCTGATACTGGGCGCAAGATCGAACGCTTCACGCCGTTCGAGCGGGCGGCGCATTGGTCCAACGCGATCGCGTTTGTGATCCTTGCCGTCTCTGGCGTGGTGATGGCGTTTGGCAAGTTCTTTTTGCTGCCGGTCATGGGCAGCACGCTGTTTGGCTGGCTGACCTACGCGCTAAAGAACATGCATAACTTCGCCGGCCCGCTGTTCGCGGTGTCGCTGGTGATAGTGTTTTTGACCTTTCTTCGCGACAACTGGCCGCAGAAAGGCGATTTGAATTGGCTGCTCAAAGGCGGCGGTTTGTTGTCCAAGCAGGAAGTCGCGTCAAACCGATTCAATGCTGGCGAAAAAGTAGTTTTTTGGGGCGGCGTGTTCTTCCTCGGTCTGGTCGTCGTTTCGTCTGGCTTCGTGCTCGACAAGCTGGTACCCGGGCTGGTCTACGAACGTTCAACCATGCAGATCGCCCATATGGTGCACGCGGTCGCCACCGTGCTCATGATGGCCATGTTCATAGGGCATATCTACCTGGGTACTCTCGGCATGCAAGATGCCTACAAAGGCATGCGAACCGGTTACGTCGATGAGACCTGGGCCAAAGAGCACCACGAGTTCTGGTATGACGATGTCAAGACCGGCAAGATTCCAGCCCAGCGCAGTACGCCGGCGTCGCCGAACCAGCCGGTGCAGGCTTGAACATCGCTTCGGGCATCGCCCTGACTAACGCAACGAGCAAAGCAACGAGCAAAGCAACGAGGATTTCATGAAAAAAGCGCTTTCTTCCGGACTGACCCATGGCCTGTTTGCTGCCCTGCTGGTCGCCGCTTCCACAGCCGCGCTGGCCAAACTTCCGGCTCTGAGCGACGAAGCCAAGGCGAAGGCAGCAGAAACTGCAGCCAAGGCGGCGTGGACCAGCAAGATGGACAACTACCTGCTTTGCAAATCGCAGGACAAGGTGGCCGCGAGCTATTACAAGGTGGCGATGGCAACCGGCAAGCCGACCAAACCGGCTGCAACCGTGCCGCCGTGTGCCGATCCGGGCGCGTTTACCTACGCGCCGCCCGAGGCCGCCAAGCCGATCGAAGCCGCCGGTGCCCATTCGCCCACAGCTACGGCGGCCAGCCCCCCCAGCGGCAAGCAGACTGACGCGGCAGTCAATCCCGCAAAAAAGCCCTGAGCGCTTTTGCCCCACAAAAGGCCGGCCTTTCAGGTGCGGCCTTTTTTTGTTGTAGGCTTGTTTAATGACTTCATCAACGGCCTCGCCGACCTCGCTTTTCATGCCTCGCCTCACGCAGGCCGAAGCACCGCTGACGTGCGAGGTCGAAGCCATCAACGAGTTCGGTGAACGCCTGGCGGTCTCCATTCCGGCTGAGCGCGCTTTGACCGTGTACGTCGACAAGCGCGAACTGGTCACGCTGATGACGTTGGGCGCACACCCCGAATGGCTGGTACTGGGGTACTTGCGCAACCAGCGGCTGGTCACCTCGGTACATGACATCGAATCGATCACCGTCGACTGGGATGTTGGCGTCGCAGCGGTCAAAACCCGACACGGCATTGCCGACATTGAAGAGAAAACGGCGAAACGCGTGGTGACCACGGGTTGCGGGCAGGGCAGTGTGTTCGGTGGCTTGATGGACGAGGTTGACCAGATTCAGCTGTCGGCCGACGCCAGCCTGACGCAAAGCCAGCTTTATTCGCTGGTCAACACCATCCGGCTCAAAGAAACCACCTACAAGTCGGCCGGCTCTGTCCATGCCTGCGCATTGTTCGACACGGCGGCGAACGACCCGGAGATGCTGTTGTTCGTCGAAGACGTTGGTCGCCACAACGCGATTGACACCATCGCGGGCTGGATGTGGCTGAATATGGCCCCCACGCTTGTCGCTTCGCGTAGTGCGCTGCCCCCCGAGGGGGCGCTGCGCCTGCGGCCCGGCGAAGCCGGTTCCACGGCCCGTGCTGGTAAAGAGGAAAGAACCACGCTGGTTGCTTCGCGTAGTGCGCTGCCACCCGAGGGTGTGCTACGCCTGGGGCCCGGCGAAGCCGGTTCCGCGGCCCCTGCTGGTGAAGACGTTGCCACCGAGTCAGATTTTCCATCCACGGAGTCTGGCTCGGAAGGTCTGGTTTTCTATACCACCGGCCGCCTGACCAGCGAGATGGTCATCAAGTCGGCTCAGATGGGCGTAGCCATCGTCGTGTCGCGCAGCGGCATTACGCAGATGGGGCATCAGGTGGCGCAGTCGGTCGGCTTGTGCGCGATCGGCCGAGCCACGAACAGGCGCTTTGTCTGCTATGCCAGTCCGCAGCGCCTGGTCCTTGAGCCTGGCCTGGTCGTGCGGCCCGAAGTTGAGACATTGGCGCGCGGCTGAGTTGGTTCGACTTGGCGATGGGCTGCTGAATCGAGCTTCCGCAACTTCCATTCGCGCTTTGACCCAGCTACCAGCACGTGGCGCCATGGATGCTATGTTTTTAATAGCTGCTTGGGCACGAATTTCTTGGGCTGGCTGCATTTTTCACTCCTTTCGAGTGCTTTCCGGCACTCGAATAACCGGCAAGCGCCGCTCAGGGTCTTGTTACAAGCCCCACAGCGGCGCCGGCCATGCGTTCTCGGTTAACGTAGCGGCATGAACACGCTTTTCCTCAAGCTTGGCTGGAAAACCCTGCTGCGCGACCTGCGCGCGGGTGAACTGCGTCTGCTGATGGTTGCGGTCACGCTGGCCGTCGCCGCGCTCACGGCGGTCGGGTTTTTTGCCGACCGGCTCAACGGCGGCCTGCAGCGTGACGCCCTGCAACTGCTGGGCGGCGATGCCGTGGTGCGCAGTGACGGTGCCACGCCGCCCGCGTTCATCGCCAAGGCGCAGGCGCTGGGCCTGAAGTCGGCACTCACCGTCACCTTCCCGACGATGGGCCGCGCGACCGACGTGGACGGTGGCGCCAGCAAGCTCGTCGCCTTCAAGGGCGTGCCCGAAGGCTACCCGCTGCGCGGCAGCTTGAAGGTGTCCGACCAGTTAGAGAACGCTGGCACCGGCGTCAGCACCCGCGACATCCCCGCGCCAGGCACCGCCTGGGCTGATGCCTCGCTGCTCGACGCGCTCGGCCTCAAGCTCGGCCAGACGCTGCTGCTCGGCGATTCCAGCTTCAAGCTGACCCGCATCATCGTGCAGGAGCCCGACCGCGGCGCCGGCTTCATCAGCTTCTCGCCGCGCGTGATGATCAACCAGGCCGACATGGCCGCCACCGGCCTGATCCAGCCGGCCAGCCGCGTCAACTACCGATTCGCCGTCGCCGGCAACGACGCGGCCGTGAAGGCTTACGTCAAATGGGCAGCCGATGAAATTGCCAAACCGCTTGATGCGAACGGCCCGCGCCGCGTCAGCGGCATTCGCCTCGAGTCGCTCGAATCCGGCAGCCCCGAAATGCGGCAGACGCTGGACCGCGCCGAGAAATTTTTGAATCTGGTAGCGCTGTTGGCCGCGCTGCTCAGCGCCGTCGCCGTCGCCATCGTCGCACGTGGTTTCGCCGCCAAACACCTCGACGACTGCGCCATGCTGCGCGTGCTGGGTCAGCCGCAGCGCACGATTGCGCTGGCCTATTCGTTTGAATTTGTGCTGGCCGGGCTGGCGGCCAGTGCGCTGGGTGTAGCGCTGGGTTTTGCGGTGCATTACGGCTTTGTGATGCTGCTGGCCGGGTTGGTCGAAACCAGTTTGCCCGCGCCCACGCTCTGGCCGGTGGCTTTCGGCATGGGTATGGGTCTCACGCTGCTACTAGCCTTCGGGTTGCCTCCGGTGCTGCAACTGGCGCAGGTGCCGCCGCTGCGCGTGATACGCCGCGATGTCGGCAACCTCAAACCGGCATCTCTGGCGGTAATGCTCGTCGGCGTGACGGGCTTTGCCGTGCTGCTGCTGGCGGCCAGCAGTGACTTGAAGCTCGGCCTCATCGCTGTCGGCGGTTTTGCCGGCGCGGTGCTGGTGTTTGCCGCTGCCAGTTTTGCCGCCGTCAAGCTACTTCGCGCCAGCGTCAATGAAGACGTAGCGCCGCGCTGGCTGGTGCTGGCCACGCGACAGCTGTCTGCGCGGCCCGCGTATGCGGTGGTGCAAACCAGCGCGCTGGCTGTCGGCCTGCTCGCGCTGATGCTGCTGGTGCTGCTGCGCACCGACCTGATCAGCAGCTGGCGCGCCGCCACACCGCCTGACGCGCCGAACCGTTTCGTCATCAATGTGCAGCCCGAGCAAAGCGACGCGTTTCAGCAGGCATTGCGCGACGGCGGCGTGAAAAAGTTTGACTGGTTTCCGATGATTCGCGGTCGGCTGGTGGCTGTGAACGACAAGCCTGTGACGCCCGACGATTTTGCAGACGACCGCGCCAAGCGCTTGGTTGACCGCGAATTCAACCTGTCGAACAGCGAACAGGCCCCGAGCCACAACCAGATCGTCGCCGGCCGCTGGACGCCGGGCGAAAAAGGCGCCATCAGCGTCGAAGAGGGCATCGCCAAGACGCTGGGCCTCAAGCTTGGCGACAGCATGCGTTTTGACATCGGCGGGCAATTGAGCGAGGCGAAGATCACCAGTTTGCGCAAGGTCGACTGGGGCTCTATGCGCGTCAACTTTTTTGTCATGTATCCGGTGGCCGCGCTGACGGATGTGCCCGTGTCCTTCATCAGCGCCTTCCGCGCGCCCGAGCCGCAGCAGCAGCCTGCCGACGCAAGCAATGGCGCCAACGGCTCCAATGGCAGCGGCGCGGCCCCGGCCAGTAATCCACGAACCCGCAGCTTCGACAACGACCTCGTCCGCGCCTTCCCCAACATCACCAACGTCGACATGACCAGCACGCTGGCCCAGGTGCAGCGCGTGCTCGATCAGGTGATCCGCGCCGTCGAATTCTTGTTCGGCTTCACGCTGGCGGCTGGCCTGGTCGTGCTGTTCGCGGCGATTACCGCCACCAGAGAAGAGCGCGCTAAAGAGTTCGCCATCATGCGCGCCGTCGGTGCGCGCGCGTCACTGCTGCGCCAGGTGCAGCGAGCCGAGCTGGCCGGCGTCGGCCTGCTGGCCGGTTTTCTTGCCTCCATCGTCTCGCTAGCCGTCGGTTGGGGCCTGGCCCGCTATGTGTTCGACTTCAACTGGACCGGTTCCTGGACGGTGCCGCTGTTCGGCAGCATCGCAGGCGCGGCACTGGCGCTGGCGGCTGGCTGGTGGGGTTTGCGGTCGGTGCTGAACACGCCGGTGGTCGAGACGCTGCGCAAGGCTCAATAAAATGAGCCTCATGCAAATCGAAGAAAAGCCCCCCGGCACCGCCCTGTTCGACACCCCTTTCGCCTGGATAGGCGGCGAAGCCAGCATCAAGGCGCTGGTTGAGCGCTTTTATGACCTGATGGACCTGGAGCCAGGCTACACGGCGCTGCGCGCCGCCCACGGCAGCACGCTGGAGAATGCGCGCCAGCGGCTGTTCTGGTTTTTGTGCGGCTGGATGGGCGGGCCACAGCACTACACCGACCGCTTCGGCCACCCGCGCCTGCGCATGCGCCACATGCCCCAGCAGGCGGGCGGCGGGGCCACCGGCTCCATCGGCATCGCCGAGCGCGACCAGTGGCTGGCGTGCATGTACCAGGCCATGCGCGAGACCGGCGTTGACGAGGCAATGCGCGCACGACTCAACACCTCGTTCTTCCAGACGGCAGACTGGATGCGCAACCGGGGTGAGTGAGAGTTGGCAGCAGCGCAATGACCTCACTGCTATTAAATGAGGGGCTTAGGAAGCAAAGTCCGTTATAGGGGATTGGTTCTCAGTAGGGATAGCAGCGCTTTGTAGAGACTTGAGTGACGGTGATTGAATCGAAACTCGGTTTCTTTCAAGTGCAGGTAGAGCGTGTGCCTGGGCACGCCGTTGAACTGCACCATCCGCCTCTTGGCATAGCTCCAGAAACTCTCAATG
>JANNKV010000282.1:0-2151 GCA_031396485.1 Polaromonas sp.
CGCGTGGGCCTTGTTTTCCATGATCGGAGCCTTTCAAACAGTAAACGGGTATTCGCGGAGCAGTGCCATCGCGCGCTGCCCCCGTTCGCCCAGAAAAAATTCGTGAATAAACGGATGCGGAAACGCCACCACCTGCTTGGGCACGTCGTTGATGATGACCTTCTGGTTGGCCAGCACGGCGATGCGGGTGCTCAGCTCGAACAGCGTGTCCAGGTCGTGCGTCACCATCACCACCGTCAGGCCCATGCCCTTGTGCAGCGTGCGCAGCAGCGTGACGAAACTGTCGGAGCTTTCAGGGTCCAGCCCGGCGGTGGGTTCATCGAGCAGCAGCAGCGGCGGGTCCATGATGAGGGCGCGCGCCAGTGCCACTCGCTTGATCATGCCGCCCGACAAATCACTCGGCATTTTGTCGGCTACTTCGGGCGCCAGCCCGACCATCTGCAGCTTGACCATGGCGGCTTCGCGGATCAGTTCGGCCGGCAGCGTTTTGAGTTCACGCAGCGGGAACGCGATGTTCTCCAGCACGGTGAAGGCCGAAAAAAGTGCGCCCTGCTGAAACAGCATGCCGACCTTGCTGGCCGCGCCGCGCTTGCCGAGTTCGGCCACCGGGCGGCCCAGCACCGTGATCTCGCCTTTCGTCGGATGCTCCAGCCCCAGCATCTGGCGCAGCAGCACGGTTTTGCCCGTGCCCGAACCACCAACCAGCGACAGCACTTCGCCGCGCACGACGGTCAGGTCCAGATCCTTGTGGATCACGGCTTCCTTTTCACCGTTCTTGAACACGGTCCACAGCTTCTTGATTTCAACGACGGCTTCGGTCATATAAGGCCGCAGCGCAGGGCCGCCCCAAGCAAGGCCAGCCCCCTTGGGGGGCAGAGAGTTACGCGAAGCGAACGAACGTGGGGGTCAACCATCTAAATGCCTACGTTTTTGAAGAGCACGGCAAACAGCGCATCAACCAATATCACCACCGTGATCGATGTCACCACCGACGCGGTCGTACCCTGCCCCAGGCTCTCGGTGTTGGGTTTGACGCGCAGGCCGTAGTGGCAACCCACCAGCGCGATCAGCAGACCGAAGACCACCGACTTGGCGGTGGCCAGGGTCAGGTTGGCCACGCCGACGGCTTCGGGCAGGGCATTGATGAAAAAGGCGGGCGTCACGCCCATCGACACATCGGCCGCCAGCATGCCGCCCAGCAGCGCGGCAATCGTCGTCCACACACTGATCAGTGGCATCACCACGGCCAGCGCCAGGGCACGCGGCATGACAAGCCGAAAGCCCCGCGCAATGCCCATCACGCGCATCGCATCAAGCTCTTCGGTGACGCGCATCACGCCGATCTGCGCGGTGATGGCCGAACCGGTACGCCCGGCAATGAGGATGGCGGCCAGCACCGGCCCCAGCTCGCGGATCAGCGAAATGCCGAGAATGTTGACGATGAACGCATCCGCGCCGAACTGCCGCAGCTGCTGGGAAATCAGGTAGGCGAGCACCACACCAATCAAAAACCCGACCAGCGCGGTGATGGGCAGCGCGGTCGCACCCATATGAAACAGGTGACCCGACAAATCGCGCCATGGCGCCTGCTGCGGGCGGCGGAACAGCCGCAGGATGTCGAGCAGCAGCTGGCCGATCAGGCCCACCAGGCCTTTGGCATGGCCGAGCAGGGCGATCAGGCGGCCACCCAGCACCATGATCGGCGCACCCCACGCGGGCTTGGGCCTCTTGGGCGGGGCGCAGGTGAAGTTGGCGACGGTTTCCAGCATGGCGCGCTGATCGGGCTCAAGGTCCAGCTGCGCCGGCCATACCTGGCCCCAATGCGTCCACAGCACCTGCGCGCCGAGGTAGTCGAGCTTGTCGAGGCGCCGCAAGTCCCAGTGGTCCGTTGGGGCCGCTGCGGGCACGGCGCCTCGGGCAGCGCCGGGATGAAGGGCTTGCAGCTGCGCCGTCAGGCTGTCCCACACCACCTTGCCCGTCAGATCGGCAGCCGTCCACGCACCAAGGGCGAACAGCCTCGCGCCTTCGGGGGTGTCCTGCTGTTCGATCCGGGGGGTTTCGATATCCATTGTTGTTGGCAAGTGTGGACGGCTGGAGCGGCCCTGCGTTCCGGAAAATTGAAATGGTAACTGCTTGACACACAAACGCGTC
>JANNKV010000311.1:0-1852 GCA_031396485.1 Polaromonas sp.
GCCGATCCCACACCCACTTGACGCGCCAATTTTCATGCGGCATGATGGCATGAATTATTCTGAAAGGAATCACCATGCTCAAAGAAGTTGGCGCTAGCGGCCAAATCTCGCTGGGTAAAAAGTTTGCCGGGAGGTTGTTCGACGTCATCGTCCATCCCGATGACCGGGTTGAAATGCTCCCCATGAAAGCAGTGCCCCAGGCCCGCGCGCCCGAGCCGCAGCGGGTGTTGCCCGATGATGGATGGGTGCCGCCGGGGGGCTACGACCGTTGCACCCAGTGGGCACTCGACAACCGCGAGGCGCTGGAAGCCTACGCAGGCCAGATTGCGGCAGAAGGAACAGCCGCCGAGCAGCTTCAGCACTATCTGGCGGGCCGGCCAGACCCGTCGGCCAACTGAAAGCGTTCATGCCGCGCTTCGACATCTACCGCAATCCCAACCCGCAAGCCAGCCATCCCCTTTACCTTGACGTTCAAAGCGATTTGGTCAGCACGGCCACACGCTGGTGCATTCCCCTGCGCCCGCAACTGCCGGGCCAGCCGATCGTCAAACGCGCGCAGGGCCTGCTCGATGTTGGCGGCGTCAGCTACGTAATCGACGCCCCCAATCTACTCGCGGTGCCCGCGGCGCTACTTCGGACCGCCGTGCTGCGGCTCAGTGCGAGCGACCAGGCCGTTGCCGAGGCGTCGATTGAATTTATGCTTCGCGGCTACTGAGTGCCAGATTTAACCGTTTACCCATGACCCCCCAACAATTCAAACAAAAATGGGGCCCCGGTGGCCCGGCCTTTCACCTCAACGAAGAGCAGGGTGCGCAAAGCCATTTTATTGATCTGTGCGAGTTGCTCGACGTGCCCAAGCCGGGCACCGAAGACGGTTACCTGTTTGAAGAGAAGAATGCCGTCATCGGCGGGCGCACCGGTTACGCCGATGTCTTCCGGCGTGGCGCCTTTGCGTGGGAGAACAAGGCCCCCGGCAAAAACCTGGTCACTGCGCTGCGGCAACTGCAAACCTACAGTCTGGCGCTCAGCAACCCGCCGATTCTGGTCGTGTGCGACCGCCTGACGACCCGCATCTACACCCAGTTCAACGGCCACCCCACCGAAACGCATGACGTGCTGCTGGCCGAAATGGACCAGCCCGAAAAGCTCGCGCTGTTACGCCGCATCTGGCTGGACCCGGAGAGCTTCCGCCCCAAGAAAACCAGCCGCGACATCACAGAAGCCGCTGCCAAAAGCTTTGCCACGCTGGCCGACAGCCTGCGCAGGAACTGGAAGGCGCCCGCAACTGCAGGTGGCCCCGAAAGCGAGGCGTACAAGCTGGCATTGCAGGCCCGGGCTGATCAGGTCGCCCACTTCCTCACCCAATGCCTGTTCTGCTTTTTTGCCGAAGACGTGGGCCTGCTGCCGGGCCGCATGTTTGAAGGCCTGGTCAACAACCGCAAGCTCACCGGCGACAAACTCACTGCCGGCCTGCGCAACCTGTTCACCGTGATGCGTGACGGCGGGCTGTACGGCAACGACGACATTCCGTGGTTCAACGGCGGGCTGTTCAAGACCATCAAGGTGCCGCCGCTCAGCGTGATGGAAATGACCGAGCTGCGCAATGCCGCCGGCCTGAACTGGAGCGCGATTGACGTGTCGATCTTCGGCACGCTGTTCGAGCGCGGGCTGGACCCGAGCAAGCGCAGCCAGCTCGGCGCGCATTACACCGACCCGGCGACCATCATGCGCATCGTCGAGCCGGTGCTGAAGCGCCCGTTGCTACAAATTTGGGAGCAACTAGCACCCATGCTTAGTGCGGAAATGGCCATAAGTACTCGTAAAAATGACAAAAACCACAAACTCGCGCAAG
>JANNKV010000347.1:0-2356 GCA_031396485.1 Polaromonas sp.
GTGATGGCCGGCGGCTACGGCGTGAACATCGACGACACCGTGCAGGTGCAGGTCAACACGTATCGCGTGGCCTTTGAGTACTGGCGGCGATGGCAGTAGATGTGGCCCCCACGGTCGTTCGCTTCGCGTAACTTCCTGCCCCCCGAGGGGGCCGTTGCGCCTGCAGCCCGGCAAAGCCGGTTCTGCGGCCCCTGCTTGCATGTGACCCCCGACAGTCGCTCGCGGCGCGTGCCTTCCTGCCCCCCGAGAGGGCCACTGCGAGTGCAGCTCGGCAAAGCCGGTTCTGCGGCCCCTGCTTGCATGTGAAGCCGCTAAGGTCGCGCGCTGCGTGTCGCTTCCTGCCGCTGAGGGGCCGTTGTTTGATCGGGGCGGCCCTTCGCTGCGCGGGCTTCGCTGGCAAAATAGGGTGATGAGTTCATCCATGCGGCCCCACGCCGAGCCCCGCAGCGATTACCGCGTTTTCCGCTCCATCAGTACGCGCTGGTCTGACAACGACATCTACGGTCATGTCAACAACACGGTTTACTACAGCTGGTTTGACACCGCCATCAACGGGCTGCTCATCGACAGCGGCGCGCTCGATATCAGGGGCGGTGCCGTGATCGGGTTGGTGGTTGAAACCCAATGCAATTATTTTGCGCCGCTGGCTTTCCCGGGCAAGGTCGTAGCCGGTATTCGGGTGGCCCGTATCGGCGCGTCGAGTGTCCGCTACGAGATCGCCATTTTCCCGGAAGACCCCGCTGCGCACTGCGCCGCCCGGGGCCATTTTGTTCACGTGTATGTCGACCGCATCGAGCGAAAACCGGCTGCATTGCCTGCCCCCTTGATTCATCTACTGGAGACCCTGAAGTGACCCAAGCCGCTTTTTCACATGCCAGCCGCAGCCACGCTGATATCGATCCCAACCCGGTCGATGACGCTATCGAGAGCCGTCAGTCCATGCGCGAATTTTTGCCGACACCGGTGGCGCGTGAGACGATCGCGCATCTGCTGGAGCTGGCCAGCCGCGCGCCGTCGGGCACCAACACGCAGCCCTGGAAGGTGTATGTGCTGCAGGGCGCCAGCCGCGATGCGCTGGTCGAAAAAGTCTGCGCGGCGCACGATGCGCTGCGCGCGGATCCGGCGCTGGCAGGAGAGTACAAGGAAGAGTACGACTACTACCCGGAGAAATGGGTCTCGCCTTTCATCGACCGCCGCCGCGAGAACGGCTGGAGCCTGTATGGCTTGCTGGGTATTGCCAAGGGCGAGAAAGACAAGATGCATGCGCAGCATCAGCGTAACTATCGTTTCTTTGATGCGCCGGTCGGTTTGATGTTCACACTTGACCGCGTGATGGGCCGCGGCTCTCTGGTCGACTACGGCATGTTTTTGCAGACCCTCATGGTCGCGGCGCGCGGCCACGGCCTGCACACCTGTCCGCAGGCGGCGTGGAATGGGTTTTCAAAAATCATCCTGCCGCATATCGGTGCCGGGCCGGATGAGATGCTGATCTGCGGCATGTCTTTGGGCTACGCCGATGAAACAGCGCTGGTCAATACCTTTCGCACGCCGCGAGTCAGTGCGTATGAATTTACAACCTTTCTGGACTGAAGTTTTGAAGCCTGGCGCGTCGCATCACATGTCGGTTCCCGCGTAACGGCATGACCGTCTCCATCGTCCAGCTCCTCGGCGGGCTTTCCTACGCCACCACGCTGTTCCTGATGGCGGCGGGGCTGACGCTGATCTTTGGCGTGACGCGCATTGTCAATTTTGCGCACGGCAGTTTTTTCATGCTGGGCGCGTTGTTCACGGCGCATTGGGTCACCAGCTGGTTTCCGGCCTGGGGCGACAGCGCGTTGCTGTACCTGGTTGCTATTATTTTGGGAGCTGCTTGCGCAGGTATTGCGGGGGCTGCAGCCGAGTATCTGTTGTTAAGGCGAATGGTGGGGGCGCCTGAGCTGTACCAGCTGGTCGCGACTTTTGGCTTGAGCCTGGCGATGCACGATGCCATGCAATGGGCGTTTGGCCCCGACGAGGTGTTTGCGCCGCGCTTTCCGGGGCTCAAAGGCGCGGTGCAGATCGGCGAGGAGTTTTTCCCGGTCTATCAGCTGGCGATGATCGCGCTCGGCCCGCTGGTCTGGCTGGGCCTGCACCTGCTGCTCAAGCGGACCTTGTTCGGTCAGCGGCTGCGCGCCGCTACGCAGGACCGCAGCATGCTGGCGGCACTGGGCGTGAACCCGAAACCGCTGATGCTGGGCGCCGTGGTGCTGGGTTGCGCGCTGGCCGGGCTGGCCGGTGCGCTGCAGTTGCCGCGTGAGCCGGCGCATCTGCAGATGGACATGAATGTGATTGTGGAAACCTTTGTGGTGGTCGTCAC
>JANNKV010000351.1:0-45136 GCA_031396485.1 Polaromonas sp.
GCCTGCGGGTTGTAGCCGCCGCGGGCAGCGAGTTCGAGGCCAACCAGGTCAGCGTCCTTTTCGTCGTCGCGGCTGAAACGCAGCGAAATCAGTTGCGTGCCGATGTTGGCTGCGACACCGCCCAGATCGCCCAGGCCGAACAACTGCGCGCCCAGCGACAGCAGCGTGCCCGTGCCCTGCGTTTTGGCGATGCGGGCCCTGGCGTGCTCGCGCAGCGCGTGGGCCATCTCGTGGCCCATGATCATCGCGACTTCGTCGTCGGTGAGCTTGAGCTGCTCAAGAATGCCGGTGTAAAAAGCGATCTTGCCGCCGGGCATGCAGAAGGCGTTGATCTGCTTGCTGCCGATCAGATTGACTTCCCATTTCCACGATTTGGCTCGGTCGTTCCACTGCGCCGTTTGCGGCACCAGTTTGGCGGCGATGGTGCGCAGGCGCTGCAACTGTGGGTTGCCGGGTTGTGCCAGCGCGCCCTGCTTGTTCGCTTCGGCCATCATTTTTGAATATTCCTGCGTGGCCGCGGTTTCCAGCTCTTCGGCCGGCACCAGGTTGCGAAGCTGCGACGCCTTGCCGACATCGACCTGCGCGAGCGCGGGCAAGGTCGCGGCAGCAGCCGCAGAGCCGGCCGCCGCCAGCAAAAAAGCCCGCCGTCCGGGCCAGGCCGCGTTTTTGGAATCACATAAGAAGCACATGGGTGAATAATAGACAAAATTCAAAGCGCCCATGTCAGACAAGACCCTCAGCTCTCCAAATATCTCTCCCCCTGCGCATCCGGGGACTGCCACCGTTGATATCAAACCCGCCTGGCGCGATGTCTGGCGGGTGTACACCGAACTGGCCACGCTGCGCATGCTGCTGCTGGGGTTTTCTGCGGGCCTGCCGCTGCTGCTGGTCTTCGGCACGTTGAGCTTCTGGCTGCGCGAAGCCGGCATAGACCGCACCACGATTGGTTACCTGAGCTGGGTCGGGCTGGCCTACGGCTTCAAATGGGTCTGGGCGCCGCTGGTGGACCGGCTGCCAATTCCGCTGCTCACGCGCTGGCTCGGGCGGCGACGCAGCTGGTTGCTGCTGTCGCAACTCACCATCATTGCGGCGCTGGTCGGCATGGCATTGACCGACCCGCGGCTGGCGTTGAACCCGGTGATCTGGTGCGCGCTGGCGGTGGCTTTTGGCTCGGCCACGCAGGACATCGCGCTGGACGCCTACCGCATCGAGTCAGCCGAAACGCGGCGCCAGGCGGCCCTCGCCGCGGCCTACCAGACCGGTTACCGCATGGCGATGATCTGGGCGGGTGCCGGCGCGCTGTGGATTGCCGCACGCGCCGAGTTGCCGGGCGTCACCGGTTACCAGCAAGGCGCCTGGCAAGTGGCGTATCTGGCGATGGCCGTGTCGATGCTGCTGGGCGTGGGCACGGTGCTGCTGTCGCCCGAGCCGGCCGCCCGAGTCATACCGCCTTCACGCAATGCGGCCGAGTGGCTTAAAAGCGCACTGGTCGAGCCCTTTGCCGATTTTTTGCGTCGCTACGGCAAGCAGGCGCTGCTGATCCTGGCGCTGATCGCCGTGTACCGAATCAGCGACGTGGTGATGGGCATCATGGCCAATCCGTTTTACGTCGACATGGGCTACACCAAGGACGAAGTGGCTGCGGTGACCAAAATCTACGGCGTCATCATGACGCTGGTGGGCGCGTTTGTCGGCGGCGCGCTGGCGATGCGTTTTGGCGTGATGCGGGTGCTGATGCTGGGCGCGGTACTCAGTGCCGCCAGCAACCTGCTTTTTGCGTGGCTCGCGTCGCGCGGGCATGATTTGAACGCCCTGATCTTCGTGATTGCAGCCGACAACCTGTCGAGCGGCATCGCCTCGGCGGCGTTCATTGCGTACCTGTCGAGCCTCACCAACATCAACTACTCGGCCACGCAGTACGCGCTGTTCAGCTCGATGATGCTGCTGCTGCCGAAATTTCTGGCGGGCTATTCGGGCAAGTATGTCGATGCTTTCGGCTACAGCCACTTCTTCACGGCGACGGCCTTGCTCGGCGTGCCTGTTTTGCTGCTGGTGGCGCTAACTTCGAGGCAAAAGTCACCTCCAGCCCAGTAGATATCTGCGTAAGTAGCTACTAATTTAATAGCGTCAACCGGCCCGCTCCGCTTCTGCCACTCAGCTTTTTACCGTATCTTTACGAAGCCTTCAAGCCCACTTGCCTTGCGTGGCGCAGCATCAGGCCTGAAGTCAGTGGACCAGGCATAACGTGGGTCTCGACCGGCCCAGAGGAGATTTGATGACACAGCAACTTTTGATGATCGAAGACGATATTCGCCTGGCCAACATGGTCAGCGAGTACCTGCGGCAGTCGGGCTATGGCGTCACGCACGCAGCCGACGGCGCCAGCGGGCTGGCGGCTCTGGAGGCGGCCACCCCCGACCTGATCATCCTCGACCTGATGCTGCCCGACATGGACGGCCTGGAAGTGTGCCGGCGCATCAAGAGCCAGTCGGGCCAGTCGGGTGCCAACGGCGGCCAGCCGAGCCCCGCGATCCTGATGCTGACCGCCAAGGGCGACCCGATGGACCGCATCGTGGGTCTGGAAATCGGCGCTGACGACTATTTGCCCAAACCGTTCGAGCCGCGCGAGCTGCTGGCGCGCATCCGTGCGGTGCTGCGGCGCAGCGGCGAAGTCGGCGCCGCGGCTGCGGCCAACGGCGCGCACAAGGTGATGCGTTTCGGTTCGCTGGAAATCGACCGCGATGCGCGCACCGTGTCAGTCAGCGGCGCGCTGTGCGAGCTGACCTCTTACCAGTTCGACTTGCTGGTGGCGCTGGCCGAACGCGCCGGCCGCGTGCTGAGCCGTGACCAGATCATGGAAGCCGTCCGTGGCCGCGAACTCGAAGCCTTCGACCGATCAATTGACGTGCACATGGGCCGTATCCGCAGCGCCATCGAGGTCGATGCCAAAGACCCGAAACGCATTTTGACGGTGCGCGGGGTAGGCTATGTTTTTGCCAAGCAACAGGATTAAGCAGGACCAACGCGATGCTGCACACCAGGGTTTCATTTTGCCCAACGTGACACGCGCGGTGTGGTCGCGCTTCACCTCGCACCTGTATGTGCGCATCTGGCTGGCCGTGGTCGCGACCATCCTGCTGATGATGTTCACGGTGGGCGCCGCGTGGCAGCTGACGCGCCCGCCGCCGCAGTTGCCGATCCGCGAAATCGTTGTTGAAAACGACAGGGGCGAAGTGATCGGCAATGCGCAGACGCGGCCGGGCCGCAAGCGCGGCGAAGAACTGGAATTCGACGTCGTCACCAAAGACGGCCAGAAACTCAATATCTCATTGCCCCGGCCGCAACGCCCACCGGGTGCTGCCGCACCGTGGGTGCGTCCGCCGTTCAGCTTCGGCTGGATGCTGTTCATCGTCGGCCTGGCGGTGGCGCTGGGCGCCTACCCGATCATTCGCCGGCTGACGCTGCGGCTCGAATCGCTGCAGCGCGGCGTCGAGCGCTGGGGTGCGGGCGACCTGTCGACCCGGCTCGATGCTGAGGGCCGCGACGAAGTGGCGTTTCTGGCGCGGCGGTTCAACCACGCGGCCGAGCGCATCGAAACGCTGATGGACTCGCACAAGTCGCTGCTGGCCAATGCCTCGCACGAGCTGCGCTCGCCGCTGGCGCGCATCCGCATGAGTCTTGAACTTCTGAATGTCGATACCGATTCGCCTCAGCGAAAGGAAATTTCGCGCAGCATCACCGAACTCGACCAGCTCATCGACGAAATTTTGCTGGCCAGCCGGCTCGACGCCAAACAGGCCGATGCCGAACCTTTCGAGACGGTTGACCTGACGGGTCTGGCCGCCGAGGAATGCGCGCGTGTCGGAGCTGACCTGAACGCCGACCTGGGACGGGAAGGCCAAACGGCACCGACCCAACTCGGAACCAATCAACACATCAGCACCAACAGCCACGCGCTGACGGTACAGGGCTCACCGCGGCTGCTGCGCCGGCTGATTCGCAACCTGCTGGAAAACGCGCGCCGCTACAGCACCGGCGACGTCAGCCTGGCACTGTCGCAGCTTCGTGTCGGCACGCAGCAACTGGCGGCGATTGAAGTGCAAGACCGCGGACCGGGCGTGCCGCCGGATCAGCGGGAGCGCATTTTCGAACCGTTTTACCGCCTGCCTGGCGCCAGCGAACGCGAAGGCGGTGTCGGCCTGGGCCTGGCCCTCGTCAAGTCCATCAGCCAGCGCCATGGCGGCAGCGTGCGCTGCGAGGGCCGGCCCGGCGGAGGCGCTTCGTTCGTCGTGGAACTGCCGGTCACCGGAAAATAAGCAGCTCCGATTCTCCGGCGTGAAATAACGCACAAGATTTACCCGCTTTTCGCAAATAAACCACGGACTTCCTCTATTTGGAGGATGTTCAGCCCGTTCCGGGTCGGCGACAGTTACGCTAGTTGCTGTCACAACTGCGAATAGTGAGAACGAGTGAGAAACCGGCCAGGAAGCTGGTCAGAAACAAGTTAAAAAAATAAAAAAATCGTCGATCCATTTATTTGATTTCGAACGAGGTCCGCATCAAACCGGACACTAGACAAGCCGCCGCAAGGTGGCTTTTTTTTGGCCGCATCGCCTGCGTGTGACAACACAGGCGGGACAGTCCAACGCAGTAGTTTTTATAAAAAAAAGCCTCTGACCCAAGCAATATATGCGCTGGTAGCTATATTTTTTGTAGCACCAGCTCGGTACTGATGTCGTTCAAGCAGCGCGTGTGTCCGAGCGGGCATTCGCGCTCGAAGCAGGGTGCGCAGTCCAGCGGGGGCTGGTAGGCAGGGTCGGTCTTCAGCCAGACAACGGCGGCCTTGTCGCTCAGCGGCGGCGTGTGCAGCGGACTGGACGAACCAAAAATCGCCACCTGCGGCACGCCCAGCGCCGCTGCGACGTGCATCAGGCCCGAGTCATTGCTGACGACTGCCTGGCTGCCCGCAATCAGGCTGAGTGCCTGCGGCAATGAGGTCTTGCCCGACAGGTTGTGGCACTGGCCGGGCCGGGCTGCGTTGACGGGCGCGGCAATCTCGTTGCACAGCGCCGCTTCCTTGCCCGAGCCAAGCAGCACCACCGGCAAGTCAAGCCGCGCAGCCAGTTCCGAAAAATGCGCGGCGGGCCAGCGCTTGGCCGGGCCGTATTCGGCACCCGGCGCGAACACGTAGTAACCGCTGCGCCACAACTTCAGATCCCGCAACGTGTACTCAATCTGCTCATCGGCTATGTGCAGTTGTGGGCGGTCGGCGTCCAGGTCGCTGTCGCCACTGAGCGCCGAGTAAAACGCCACCATCGGCGGCTTGTTCTTCGGGTTTTTCAGCCGGTGCGTCAGCAGGCCGACGCGCGCCTCGCCGAGGTAGCCAACACGTTTCGGGATGCTGGCCAGAAAAGGCAGCAAGGCGCTTTTGAGCGAGTTCGGGCAGACATAGGCGGTGTCGAACTGGCCTTCGATGCGTTTGGCAATCGTCCGGCGCGCCTTGAACTGCAGGCCGCCGTGTGCGAACGGGAATTCAATCACGTCGGCCACCTGCGGCATGGCCCGGTACACCGGCGCGACCCACGGCAGCGCGCCGACGGTGATACGCTCGCCGCGTGCATGCAGCCGGCGCAGCAGCGGCTCGGTCATCACCGCGTCGCCAATCCATTGCGGCGCAATGACTAATGACTCCCCCCCGATGCGGGCGTTGCCCGCCTCCCCCTGCAGGGGGCGCCGCTTGCGACCCGGCAAAGCCGGTTCCGCGGCGGCCGCTTGAAGGGGGCGAGACACGCTAGTGGCCAGCGCTAAGGTGCTCGCCTGCCTTCAACCGGTATTCCGTCCCGCAATACGGGCACTTGGCCATGCCGGTACGCGCCACGTCCAGATAAACCTTCGGGTGGCTGTTCCAGATTTTCATGTGCGCCTTCGGGCTCGGGCAAAAAATCCCGCCCTGGTCGTTCAGGTCAGCGGCGAGCAACTCGATGCTGGAAGAAGTGGTCATATTATTTCCGATAAGTTCAGAACGATACGCAGGAGCGAAATGCATTGCAGGCGTGCCCCGCAAGCAGGGGCCGCGGAGCCGGCTTCGCCGGGCCGCAGGCGCAGCGGCCCCTCGGGGGCAGCGCAATACGCGAAGCGACAAGCGTGGGGCTCACACCTTGGACAGCCATGACGCATATTTGGCATTGCGTCCGTTCACGATATCGAAAAACGCGCTCTGGATTTTCTCGGTGATCGGCCCGCGCGAGCCGCCATCGCCTCTGTTGCCGATCTCGACCCGGTCCAGTTCGCGGATCGGCGTGACTTCAGCGGCTGTGCCGCTGAAAAACGCTTCGTCGGCGATGTAAATTTCGTCGCGGGTGATCGGCTTTTCCTTCAACTCAATGCCCAAATCCTGACAGATCGCAAAAATCGTGTTGCGGGTGATGCCGTTGAGTGCCCCGGCGCTCGAATCAGGTGTGTAGACCACGCCCTTGCGCACGATGAACACGTTTTCGCCAGCGCCTTCGGACACAAAACCCTGCGGGTCGAGCAACAGTGCCTCGTCATAGCCTTCGTCGGTGGCTTCCATGTTGGCCAGAATCGAATTGGTGTAGTTGCTCACCGCCTTGGCGTGAATCATCGTGATGTTGACGTGGTGGCGCGTGAAGCTCGACGTCTTGACGCGAATGCCGCGACGCAGCCCATCGTCACCCAGATACGCGCCCCACGGCCATGCCGCCACCATCAAATGAATCTTGTTGCCCTTGGGCGAAACGCCGAGTTTTTCAGAGCCAATCCAGGTCAGCGGACGGATGTAGCAGCTTGGCAGCTTGTTCTCACGCACCACATCCAGCGTGGCCTTCATGACTTGTTCTTGAGTGAACGGAATCTTCATGCGCAAAATCTTGGCGCTGTTGAACAGCCGCTCGGTGTGCTCCTCAAGCCGGAAAATGCCAGTGCTGCCGTCCTGCAGTTTGTAAGCCCGCACGCCCTCGAACGCGCCGCAGCCGTAGTGCAGCGTGTGGCTCAGGACATGGATTTTGGCGTCGCGCCACTCGACCATCTGGCCGTCCATCCAGATTTTGCCGTCGCGGTCATCGAGTGGGGTGGTAGGTACGGGGGACATGCTGTTCCTGTCATTAGTAGGGTCAAACGCTGATTTTACGAGGCGGTGTCGGCCGCGGGATCATTTGCGGGAACATTCGCAGCCGCGGGCGCTGTTTCCACCGGCCGGAAAAGTTCATGGTGCGCCAGCTTGCCGCCCACAAACGTCGCGGTGACATGCGACGCGCCGCCGTCTGTCCAGCAAAAAATCTCGGGCTGCGCGTCCTTGTCAGTCTGCAGCGCGCCCAGCGCCCGCGTCATCGCCACCACGTGCAGCAGCGTCATGCCGGGTTTGAGTTTGGCGTTGAGCATGACGGCGCTGTCAACGTAACCGATTGGCCGGTGGGCCGCGCGTTTAAGAATCGTCATCATGCGGGTGAAATGCAGTAGCACCCACATCACGAGGCCGGTGGCGGCAGCGGCCACACCGGCCCAGCCGTAAAAGCGGTAAGCCAGCACGACCCCGATCACGCCGAGCACGGGCACCATAATTTTCTGGAAGTTCATGCGGTTATTTTCGCAGGGCCTGGAAATAGAGCCCGCTGTGGTGAACGCGTACGGGTCCGGGAACCGTCGATCGCTGCCGGGCAGTGAGGTCAACACAAGCGGTTTACGCTACCATGCCGAAGAAAAACATGTCCTGGACATGCTTTGATGTCCTAACCTCACGGCGGCGGTCACCATGCAGACTAACTCCTCCCCACCCGAAGGTCTGGTCCTCCAGGGGCTCGAACCGATTGTCACGGGTGCGCTGCGTCGTTTTCGCGCGCTGCTACCGGCCGACATCAAGCTGGCCGTGGAGTATTTCTGCGAGGACCCCCGGGTACGCGCCGACGCCGACCAGCTGGAGCTTGCCCTGCTGAGTGTCTTGATCATTGCGTGGCAATCGGTGGCGGGCGTTAACGCACACATGGTGGTGTCGTTCAGCGAAGTCTTGCTTGACGGCGTGGCGATGAATCCTCGCGCAGACAAGTTGCGGGGTGGTCTTCCACCCAGGCGCTATGGGTGGCTGTCTGTCAGCAACAGCAGCCGGGAAACTCCCGGTGCCTTCCATGAACTTTTACCCGTACCGAGCCTTGTCGATGACCGGGCGTCCAGTGCGCGACGGCTGCAATTGACAGAAGTCCGCGACGTCATTGCCACGCACCAGGGACTGATCACCGTGTTGCCCGAAGCCGGCCGCGGCACTGCTTTTGAAATTTACCTGCCGACCGTGCTGGGGATGGAAGTTGAGGCGGCCGGCGTAGCTGGCACTGATATCAAGCACATCGTCTATGTAGACGACTACGAAGCCATGCGGGAGCTCATCAGCGAGACACTGCCCGATGCCGGTTTTCGCGTGACCTGCCATGAAAGCGGGGAAAAAGCCCTGGCGGCCATCAAGGCTGATCCGTTCGGATGTGATGCGGTGGTCACCGACTACCAGCTGCTGGGCTCTTCAGGTATCGACCTGCTCGCCCAGATAAAGCGGATACGCCCGGATCTGCCCACCATCATCATTTCGGGCTATGTAGACGAAGCGCTCAAAGCCAAGGCCAGGGAGCGCGGGGCGCTGATGGTCATCAGCAAATCCCGCGACCTCAGTGAGCTCTACCTCGCGCTGCGCAAGGTACTTTGGCGTAAGCCCGGTCGCGCCGTGTCAAAAAATCTGCTGTGAACCTGGTATCACGGCGCCTGCGTGACGGTATTTTCGCGTTGTCGCCGGGTCGGTGAAACGCCGGGCTCAACGCTGGGTTCAACGCCGGGACAGCGCTTCAGCGCCACCAGCGTCGGTGTTTAAATCGGACGTGTTACGGTGGGCCGTGCCTTGCATGAACCCGGTTGCCAGCGCCTGTGCCCAGTCGGGCCGCTGGTTCGATTCGGCTACGCGGGCCTGCGCCAGGTGGTCGTAGGACACAGCTCGCAGATTGACCCGCCAGCCGCCCACGGCCTTTTCGAGCACAGCGTAGCGCGCATGCGGCGCGCCGTTTTCAATCACATGCGGGAAGGGGTGGTCGTCGCTATAACCCGGCAAACCCACACTGCCAGGGTTGACCACCAGCGTCTGGCCGCATTGCACGATGCGCGGCACGTGGGTGTGACCGCACAGCACCACCGGGTACGCGCAGTCACCGAGCCGGGCCGCCACTTCGTCGGGTGTGGCGGCGCGCACGCCCGGGTTGCCATGCTCGCCGAAGCCGGGCACCACGGTTTCCATCCAGTACTGCAGGTCGCTGGCGGGTGTGCCGTGGCACAGCCACACGTCATCACTCAAAGCAAATTGCGTGGGCAAGGCCTCCAGCCACGCCACCTGTGCGGGGGATACCTGCGCGGCCGCGTAGCCGTCGCTGTCCCGCAGGTCGATCTGCGCGGCGGTCATCGCGTGCGCCGCCAGCAACTGCCTTTCGTGGTTGCCCTTGATCGTCGGGAATCTCTGTGCCATCAGCAAATCGGCGGTCTCCGCGGGCTGCAACGGGCCGCTCAAAATATCGCCTAGGTTGACGGTCTGGTCGACGCCCTGCCGCGCAATATCGGCCAGCACCGCTCGCAGCGCCAGCAGGTTGCCGTGAATGTCGGAAATGATTGCAATTTTCATGGTTTTCAAGCCTTTTAGTGCTGTAGCCCAAGTATTACCTGCGCGAGCAGCTATGAATTAAATAGCATCAAAAATCTCCGGCCAAGCTTCAACTCAGGCTGCGCACCACCTCCAGCGCCTGCTCGATGCGCTCGACGGCGTGGATCGTCAGCCCCTCGATCACTTTCTTCGGCGCGTTGGCTTTCGGCACGATCGCGACGCTGAAACCCAGCTTGGCCGCTTCCTTCAGCCGTTCCTGGCCCCGCGGCGCCGGCCGCACTTCGCCCGCCAGGCCGACTTCGCCGAACGCGAGAAAACCCTTGGGCAGCGGCCGGCCGCGCAGGCTGGACGTGATCGCCAGCATCACCGCCAGATCCGCTGCGGGCTCGCTGATGCGCACACCACCGACTGCGTTGACAAACACGTCCTGGTCCATGCAGGCCACGCCCGCATGGCGATGCAGCACCGCCAGCAGCATCGCCAGGCGGTCTTTGTCGAGGCCGACGGACAGGCGCCGCGGTGACGGCCCGCCGCTGTCGACCAGCGCCTGAATCTCGACCAGCATCGGCCGCGTGCCTTCCAGCGTCACCATCACGCAGCTGCCGGGCACGGGCTCTGAATGCTGGCTCAGAAAAATCGCGCTCGGGTTGCTGACGCCTTTCAATCCTTTTTCGGTCATCGCGAAAACGCCGATCTCATTGACGGCGCCAAAGCGGTTCTTGATGGCGCGCACCAGGCGAAAGCTCGAATGCGTGTCGCCTTCAAAGTACAGCACCGTGTCGACCATGTGTTCGAGCACGCGCGGCCCGGCCAGCGCGCCTTCTTTCGTGACGTGACCGACCAGCACGATGCACACGCCACTGGCCTTGGCGGTGCGCGTCAGGTGCGCCGCGCATTCACGCACCTGCGCGACCGAACCCGGTGCCGACGTGAGCTGATCCGAATACACGGTCTGGATCGAGTCGATGACGGCAATCGCCGGCTGCGTGGCCTCCAGCGTGGCGAGGATTTTGTCGAGCTGGATCTCGGCCAGCACCGACACCCGCGAACCGTCGAGCCCGAGTCGGCGCGCGCGCAACGCAATCTGCGCGCCGCTTTCCTCGCCCGTCACATATAGCGTTTTTTGCCCGGCGCGCTGCAGCGAATCCAGCGCCTGCAGCAGCAGCGTCGATTTGCCGATGCCTGGGTCCCCGCCGATCAGCACCACGCCACCTTCAACGATGCCGCCGCCCAAGACGCGGTCAAGTTCTTCGTGGCCGGTTGGCGTGCGTTCCATGTCGGTCGCTTCGATGTCGGCCAGCGCGGTGACTTCAGACGCTTTGGCGAGCGATTGAAACTGGCTGCTGTAGCGGTTTTTGACCGGCGCACTGCTTTCGGCCACGCCTTCAACGAGCGTGTTCCAGGCGTTGCAAGCCGGGCATTTGCCCAGCCACTTCGGGCTGGTGCCGCCGCATTCGGTGCAGGTATAAATTGTTTTGTCTTTGGCCATGCGCTGAATATAGCGGGCGCCACTGGCATCGCGCCCGGCGCGGTTGGCGCGATTGGCGCGGCGGGTGAATAATTGCGCGTTGTCCCAACACTGCCACCCGTCAACGGGAGTTCATTGATCATGACGCTTTCACGCCGACACCTCATTCAGTCGACCAGCGCCGCCGCGCTACTGGCCAGCATCGGCCAGCGGGCCTGGGCGCAGGTGCTCGACAGCACCAAAATCGTCGCCGGGTTCGCGCCGGGCGGCACGGCTGACACGGTGTCGCGCCGCGTCGCCGACAAGCTGCACCCGGGCTACGCCAAAACCGCCGTGGTAGAGAACAAGACTGGTGCCGGCGGGCAGATTGCCGTGTCGTTCGTGAAAACCGCAGCGCCCGACGGCAGCACGATGCTGCTCACGCCGATGTCGATGCTGGGCATCTACCCGCACACCTACAAAAAACTGCCGTACGACCCGGTGGCCGATCTGACGCCGGTGTCGGGTGCGGCGCTGTTCGACTATGGCTTTGCGGTCGGCCCGATGGTGCCGGCCAGCGTGCAGACCGTGCCGGAGTTTCTGGCCTGGTGCAAGGTCAATCCGGGTCAGGCCAATTTCGGCTCGCCAGCGGCTGGCTCGTCGCCACATTTCATCGGCGCGCTGCTGGCGAAGGCGGGCAATGTCGATTTTCGGCACGTGGCGTTTCGCGGCACGCAGCCGGCGGTGCTCGACATGATTGGCGGCCAGATCGCCGCGGTGTCGGGTCCGACTGGCGAATTCGCGCAGCAGGTGGCGGCTGGCAAATGTCGCCTGCTGTCCACCAGCGGTCCGAAGCGCGGCAAGTTCACGCCGAACACACCGACGCTGCAGGAGCAGGGCTTCAAGGACATGGCGTTCACCGAGTGGTTTGGCTTCTTTTTGCCGGCCAGGGCGCCGTCCGATGTGGTGACCCGGCTCAACGCCGGCATTCGCGCCGCGCTGGGGTCGCAGGACGTGATCGACGGTCTGGCATCACTCTATCTGGAGCCGCTGCCGACATCGCCGGCGCAACTGGCGAGCATGTTGAAAACCGACACCGAGCGGTGGCGGCCGCTGATCAAAGCGGTGGGTTTCACGCCGGAAGGTTGATGCGTGGCCGTGCCTGCGCGCGCTGTGCCGGTGCGTAAATCCAGCTTTGTCAAGCGTCGCAGACGCTATTACATTGATAGCTGTTGACGCATAATTTACCTGGGCTAGCAGCCGCTTTAATGCCTGAATGACCCGTAACCAACGTAACCAACGAAATCAACGCATGAAAGTCTGTATTTACGGCGCGGGCGCCATTGGCGGCTGGATCGGGCATGGGCTGGCGCGGGCTGGTTGCAGCGTGAGCGTGGTTGCGCGCGGCGCCACGCTCGAAGCGCTACAGATGCGCGGGCTGCGGCTGCACCAGGGCGGGCAGGTCACGTCGCAGGCAGTGGCGTCCAGCGCCAAGCCGTTTGACTTCGGTGTGCAGGATCTGGTGGTGCTCAGCGTGAAGGCGCCGTCGCTGCCGGAGGTGGCGCGCCACATCGCGCCGCTGATCGGTCCGGGCACCATGGTGCTGACGGCGATGAACGGCGTACCGTGGTGGTTTTTGCAGGGCTTTGGCGGCGCGCTGGCGGGCGCGCGGCTGACCTCGGTGGACCCCGACGGTTCGCTGGCGACGGCGATACCGGCGCCGCATCTGATCGGCTGCGTGGTGCATGCCAGCTGCTCGGTTGACGAGCCCGGGCTGGTGCATCACCACTTCGGCACCAAGCTGATCATTGGCGAGCCTTCGGGCGAACAAACCACTCGCGTGCAGCAGCTCGCAAAGCTGCTCGACAAAGCCGGCTTTGAGGCTGTGGTGTCTGAACAGATCCAGAAAGACATCTGGTTCAAGCTCTGGGGCAACATGACGGTCAATCCGATCAGCGCGCTCACCGGTGCCACGACTGACCTGATCATGAACGACGAACTGGTGCGCGGTTTTAGCTCGGCCGTGATGCTGGAAGCCAAAACCATCGGCGCTCGCATCGGCATCACCATAGCCCAGCAACCCGAGGACCGTCACGCGGTGACGCGCAAGCTCGGTGCGTTCAAAACCTCGATGCTGCAGGACGTGGAGGCCGGCAGGCCGGTGGAGCTGGATGCGCTGGTGGCGGTGGTCAAAGAGCTGGGCGAACTGACGGCGGTGCCGACGCCGTTTACCGATGCGCTGCTGGGGCTGGCACGGCTGCAGGCGCAAATAAAAGGCTTGTACCCGAGGAAATGAATCCACCGAGTTCAAAACAGAGTTGACCTGGAGCTTTAATGGCTCCAAAATGGCTTCACTATTCAATTTGGAGCCATTATGTCCAATTTATCAATCAAGGATGTCCCCGAGGCTTGGGCAGAAACGCTCAGGCAGCGCGCGCTGCGGAACCACCGCTCATTGCAAGGCGAACTGATGGCCATCATTGAGCAAGCGGTGGTTGCCGAGGCCGACGCGTCAACGCCGCCCCGGCAGCCAGCCCGCGCTGGCACGCGGCAAGGCACCGTGGTCGGGTCTGATCGCCGGGGTCACCCCATCATGCGTTACGGCTGGAAGACGATTGAGCAGATTTCTGCCGAAATGCGCGCCAAGTATTCAGAGCCCATCCCGGGCGCCCCGCTGGGTGTGGACATCATTCGCGAAGACCGGGATTCACGATGAGCGGGGGCTCGAATCCGGTCTTGTATGTGGCCGAGCCGCCTGCGCAATATCTCGCACGGCCCCCGGTGGTGGTGGATTGCAGTGCGCTGGTGGGCGTCCTTTTTCATGAGGAATGGGAAGCGTTGGCCGCAGAGAAGATTCACGGCCGAACCTTGCATGCGCCCTTTCTGCTCCAAATAGAGATCGCCAGCGTCGCCCTTAAAAAGCAACGCAAAGGCTTCTCGGACATCGTGACCGACGCCTTGGCGCAATACGCTGATCTGGATATCAATCTCTACCGGGTTGAGCCTCAAGATGCTTTGGCGCTGGCGCTGCGCTACAACCTGTCAGCCTACGACGCCGCCTATCTGTGGCTGGCCGCCGAGCTGAAAGCGCCACTCGCCACCTTCGACGAAAAACTGGGCCGGGCGGCGCAGGCGCACCTGGCCAGCCTGCCCTGAAACCCTGCGTCATTGACAACCCGCCTACAGCCCGCATGACGCCAAAGCGTGCCCTGAGCACCACCGCCTTCGCCACCCTGCTGCTGATCGCGCTGATGATGGGCGCCAACCATGTCGCGGCGCGCATCGCGTTCAACAACGGCGTCGATGTGGCGACGGCTGTAGTGTTTCGCAGCGTCATCACGGCGCTGGTGATCGTCGGGATTCTGGCGTTGCAGCGGGTGCCCGTGCGCTTCAGTCCGCGCCACAAACGCATGTTGCCGCTGATCGGCCTGCTCATCGGGGTGCAGAGCCTGTGCCTGTATTCAGCGGTTGCGCGGCTGCCGGTGGCCCTCGCTTTGCTGGCCTTCAACACCTACCCGATCTGGACGGCGCTGTGGGCGCGGCTGATTTACAAGCAGGCGCCCGAGCGCGCGTTGCTGATCGCCATGCCTGTCATTCTGGTCGGTCTGGCGCTGGCGCTCGATGTGTTCGGTGCGGCCTCGGGCCTGGGCGCGTCCAGCCAGTGGGCGCGTATCGGCGCGGGTGTCGGCTTTGCGCTGGCGGCCGCGGGCACCTTTGGCCTGGCGCTGGTCATCACGCAACACGAAGCCGCTGATGTCGATGGCCGCGTTCGCACCGGGACCACGATGGCGATGGCCGGCCTCGTTGCCTTGGGCATGGTGGCCACGCAAGGCGGCTTTCATCTGCCGCAGGCCGCAGCCGGCTGGGGCGGACTGGCGACGCTGACCTTTCTGTACGGCACCGCCTTCACCATCATGTTCACCGTACTGCCCAAACTCGGCGTGGTCGGCAACTCAGCCATCATGAACGTCGAGCCCGTGTTCGCGCTGGTACTGGCCTGGCTGATTCTGGGCCAGGTGATTGCGCCGGTGCAGGTGGCCGGTGCGCTGGTGGTGGTGGGGGCGGTGGTCGGGTTGGGGCTGCGTCGGCGATGAGCCTGTTACTCCAAAACCGATTCTTCAGATCAGGGTGATACCCTAATGATTTTTATCGCCTGCGGCAGTGAATGCGCAGCCGGAATGAAGTAGTCGATGGTTGCGCCGAGCAACACCGCACAAAAGAGCGCGCCCAACAGTGGCTTCCAGGTCAGCCGGACTGCTGCAGACAACCAGCCCTCGCGTACCACGCGCACTGCGGTGCGCGCCGACACATAGGAAAACGCCAGTTCGACCGCTACGGTCAGCAGCGCTTCCCAGCCGAAATAGAGCAGCATCAGTGAGCCGGCCCCAAAAACCAGCGCGCAGCCGATCAGAAAAATAGCGACAACGGGAACGACGACAACGGCGCCTTCATCAGCACCCGCAGCGACTTCCAGCGCGCCGCTCGCAAGCTCTCCAATGGCTCCGTCAGCATCGGCGGTGCCTGAAAAATCGCCGGAAGCACCGCCGCCGCCGAAGTCGCCGCCACCGCCCGACTGTATCGGGTTGCCAGTCCGCAGCGCCTCGCCCGACACGTCGGGCCAAGAGCCGGGAGAGGGGATATCCCCGCCAAAATCAACATGACTGGAGCTGCGGTTGATCAGCGCGGCGGCCCAGCCTCGCAGCACCGCCAGATACACCAGATAGCCGACGCCCAAAGTCACCAGATAACGCAGCGCCAGCGAGTCGGAGCCCATACGCATCTGCAAATGCGATGCCGCCCACATGACCGCAAGCACCAGAGAGCCGATGCACAAGCCGTGTAGCCACAACCAATGACGCTGGCGCAACTGCCGCTCAACACCACTTTCCCACAGCCGCACGGAACGCCAGTTCGACAGATTCCTCATTCCACCACCACCGGCACCCGCAACGCCAACGCGCACATCAGCTCATAGCCCACCGTACCGCCAGCCTGCGCCACCTCGTCAATCGGCAGTACGGTGCCTGACGATGACCGCCCCCAGAGCGTGACTTCACTGCCGATGCCGGCACTTGGCACGGGCGCCAAATCCACGGTGATCATGTCCATGCTAACGCGACCCACCATGCGGCAGCGCACGCCACCCACCAACACCGGCGTGCCCGTGCTGCAGTGGCGCGGGTAGCCGTCGGCGTAACCACACGCGACGATGCCGATACGCAGTGGCGCTTCAGCCGTGAAGCTGGAGCCGTAGCCCACGGTGTCGCCAGCCACCAGACTTTGCGTGCCGATGATTTTCGAGGCGAGTGTCATCGTCGGCAGCAAGCCCCAATCGAGAGCGCTGTGGTCCGGAAAATCGGCTGCGCTGCCGTACACCGCAATGCCGGGGCGAATCCAGTCGGAACGCGCGCCGAGCGCCTCGCCATGGCGCAAGGCGCCGGCGCTGTTGCTGAGTGTTCGTTCGCCCGGCAAGTCATGCGTGACGGCCTCAAACGCCTGCAGCTGCGCGCTGATGCCCTTGGCCGTGTCGGCATCCGAGAAATGCGTCATCAGCGAAATCTCTTCAACCTGCGGCAGGGCGTTCAGTCGCGTCCACGCGGCACGGTAGCGCTCGGGCCTGAAACCCAGCCGGTTCATGCCGGAATTCATTTTCAAAAATACGCGATGCGCGGTTTGCGTCTTGTGCGCGGCCAGCATGTCGATCTGCTCGTTGCAGTGCACGACGTGCCACAAACCCAGGCGCGAACACAGTTCCAGATCCCGCGCCTCAAAGCAGCCTTCGAGCAGCAAAATCGGGCCGCGCCAGTCGAGTGCGCGCAGGCGCTGCGCCTCGGTCAGGTCAAGCAGCGCAAAGCCGTCGGCACTGCGCAAGCCCTCGAACGCCCGCTCAATGCCGTGACCATAGGCATTGGCCTTGACGATGGCCCAGACACGCGCGTCGGGCGCGGCGGCGTGTACGCGGGCCAGGTTATGGGTGAACGCGGCGGTGTGGATGGTGGCAAGAATGGGTCGTGGCATGTCCAGGCGTTACAGTTGGTTTCTGACCTCAATCGACGCACGCATCATCGCAGCGTCGCTTCGCCGCAGGGTCTTTCGGCATTCTGGCATCAAGGGCCATGCTATAAACCGGAATCATTTGGAGACATTCACGTTGAACCACCAGAGCCGGATTGACTGGCGCTGCGCCTGCCGTGATCAATAGATTTTAATGAAGCGCGGTTTTTACACCATCATGGCGGCCCAGTTCTTCAGCTCTCTGGCTGATAACGCGCTATTCGTCGCTGCCGTGGAGTTGCTCCGAACCGGCGGCGCGCCCAAGTGGCAGCCGGCAGCGCTGGTGCCGATGTTTGCACTGTTCTACGTGGTGCTGGCGCCTTTCGTGGGTGCGTTTGCAGATGCCCGGCCCAAGGGCCAGGTTATGTTTGTCAGCAACGCCATCAAGGTGGTCGGCTGCCTGATGATGCTGTTCGGGTCGCACCCGCTGCTCTCCTATGCCATTGTCGGTTTGGGCGCTGCCGCCTATTCGCCGGCCAAGTACGGCATCCTGACCGAGCTGCTGCCAGCGTCTCAACTCGTCAAAGCCAACGGCTGGATTGAAGGCCTGACTATTTCGTCGATTATTTTGGGCGTGTTGCTGGGTGGCCAGCTGGTCGGGCTCGCTATCTCCAGCACGCTGCTGTCGGTCGATCTGCCGTTTTTAACTACCAGCATCGACACACCGCCCGAAGCCGCCATCTCGGTGCTGATTTTTCTGTATGTCATTGCGGCCTGGTTCAACACCCGCATTCCCGACACCGGCGTTGAAATGCGCGCCATGCCGCGCAACAAACTGGAGCTGCTGCCCGATTTCTGGAATTGCAATTCGGCGCTGTGGCGCGACAAGCTGGGCCAGATTTCACTGGCAACCACCACGCTATTTTGGGGCGTGTCGGGCAACCTGCGCTACATCGTGCTGGCGTGGAGCGCTGCGGCGCTGGGCTACAGCACCACGCAAGCCTCATCGCTGGTGGGCGTGGTCGCCATCGGCACTGCCGTCGGCGCCATCGTCGCTTCGATGCGCATGCGGCTCGACCAGGCCACCAGCGTGATGCCCATGGGCATCGCCATGGGCCTGCTGGTGGTATTGATGAACTTCATCGACAACGTCTGGGTGGCCGCACCGTTCCTGATTTTGCTCGGCGGTCTGGGCGGTTTTTTGGTGGTGCCGATGAACGCGCTGCTGCAGCACCGCGGCCACAACCTGATGGGCGCGGGCCGCTCGATCGCGGTGCAGAACTTCAACGAACAGGCCTGCATTCTGGCGCTGGGCGCCGGCTACAGCCTGTCGACCGGCATGGGCCTGTCGGCCTTTGGCGCCATCACCGCTTTTGGCGTGGTGGTGGCCGGCTTCATGTGGGTTATTCAGCGCTGGCACAAAAGTAATTGCGTCAAGCACAAAGAGCAGGTCGATCACCTGCTGAGCATCGCCCGCAGCGATCACACGCACTGATCTTCAGGCGTGTCGCTGACGGCATGCGGCACGGAGCATGCTACTTGTCAACCCGTCACTCCCGACCCTTTGCAAAGAGAACCCCATGAAGCACGATGTTTGGGTAGCCGGTGTCGGCATGATCCCGTTTAGCAAGCCGGGCGCCAGCCCCTCCTATGACGTGATGGGCGCGCAGGCGATTCGGGCCGCGCTGGCCGACGCCCACCTGGACTACGCTCAAATCCAGCAGGTGTATGCCGGTTATGTGTACGGCGACTCATGCAGCGGGCAGCGGGCGGCCTATGCCGTCGGTCTGTCGGGCGTGCCGGTGGTCAACGTCAACAACAACTGCTCGACCGGCTCGACCGCGCTGTTTCTGGCGCGCCAGGCCGTGGCCTCAGGCAGCGTCGACTGTGCGTTGGCGGTGGGCTTCGAGCAGATGAAACCGGGCGCGCTGGGCTCGATCTTCGACGACCGACCGACACCGTTCGACCGTTTCGAAGCCGAGGCCGATGCGCTGCTTCAGGTCGAAGGCGTCCCGCTGGCGCTGCGCTATTTTGGCGGCGCCGGGCTCGCGCACATGCGGCAGTACGGTACGCAGCTGAGCACTTTTGCCAGGATTCGCGCCAAGGCCAGCCGGCATGCAGCGAACAATCCGCTCGCGCTGTTTAGGCAGATCCTGACCGAGGACGACGTGCTGAATGCGCCCGTGATGTGGCCGGGCGTGATGACCCGCCTGATGGCCTGCCCGCCCACCTGCGGTGGTGCTGCCGCCGTTGTGTGCAGCGATGCGTTCGCGCAGCGCCATGGCCTGGACCGCTCGGTGCGCATCCGCGCCCAGGCCATGACCACCGACAAGGCGTCGACGTTTGGCGCCCACGACATGCGCCAGCTGGTGGGGGTGGACATGACGCGCGATGCGGCGCGGCAGGTCTATGAAAAGGCGGGCGTCGGTCCGCAAGACATTCAGGTGGTGGAGCTGCACGACTGTTTTGCCCACAACGAACTGCTGAGTTATGAGGCGCTGGATCTCTGCGCCGATGGCGAGGCGGAAAAGTTCGTTCTCGATGGCGACAATACCTATGGCGGCCGTTTTGTCACCAACCCGTCGGGCGGGCTGCTGTCCAAGGGGCACCCGCTGGGTGCGACGGGTCTGGCGCAGTGCGCCGAGCTCGTCCAGCAACTTCGCGGCACGGCTGACAAGCGTCAGGTCGCAGGTGCACGGCTGGCGCTGCAGCACAACCTGGGTCTGGGGGGCGCTTGCGTCGTGACGCTGTATGAGCGTGTTTCGTGAGGTGTTGCTTGCCTGAATCACCGCCCCTCGCCCCACCCAACAAGGTCCCGCCATGAACCCGCGCAGAGTTTCGCTGCTGGCGGCGGGCGCGCTGGTCATCAATGCGTTTTTATGGGGCGTTTCGTGGTGGCCCTTTCGCGAGCTGCAGGGCTACGGACTGCACCCGCTGTGGGCAACAGCGCTGGTTTACTTTGTCGTTTTCACCGGCCTGCTGCTCTTTTACCGCGGCAGCCTGAAAGGATTTGTGGCGCATCCCCAGCTATGGCTGCTGGCATTCGCCTCGGGCATGACCAATGTCGGCTTCAACTGGGCCGTGACCGTCGGCGATGTGGTGCGCGTGGTACTGCTTTTTTACCTGATGCCGGCGTGGTCGGTACTGGTGGCCTGGGCCTTGCTCGGGGAAAAGCCGACAGCCATGTCCTTGCTGCGGCTCGTCGTCGCCATGGCCGGCGTGCTGATCGTGCTGAAGGCGCCCGACGCGTCGTGGCCGGTGCCGCAGGGCTTGCCCGACTGGCTGGCACTGATGGGCGGCTTCAGTTTTGCGCTGACAAATGTGATGCTGAGCAAACTCTCGCACACGCCGACGGGTTCGCGCATGCTGGCAATGTTCGCGGGGGGTGCCGTGTTGGCGGCGGGCGCTGCGCTGGTCGGCATGGCGCAGCAGATCGTGCCGGCGCCTTCATTGCAGGGCATGGCGCCACTGCTGGTCGTCGGGCTCAGCGTGGCTTTTCTGATCAGCAATGCAGCGCTGCAGTACGGCGCGGCCCGGCTGGCTGCGACCACGACGGCGCTGGTGATGCTGACCGAAATACTGTTTGCCAGCGGCTCGGCGGCGCTGCTCGGTGCGGCTGCGTTCACACCGCGTATCTGGCTGGGCGGCAGCCTCATCGTTTTGGCGGCCTTGATGGCCGCGCTGTCGCCTGCTGCCGATAAAAAGCATTGAGCCGGCAAAGGCAGGCCAACTGGCGCAAAATTTGAGATCTACCCCTGATTTGAGATCTACCCCTGTTCAGCCACGACACGCGTCCAGATAAAAAGGATCCCCCGATGAGCCAGACCAGCCCAACCGTTTATGACTTCAAGGCCCGCCAGATCGACGGCAAAGACATCTCGCTGGCCGCTTTCAAGGGCAAGGTCATGCTGATCGTCAACACCGCGAGCCAGTGCGGCTTCACGCCGCAGTTCGGCGGGCTCGAGGCACTGCACAAATCGCATGCCGGCAAGGGGCTGGTGGTGCTGGGGTTTCCGTGCAACCAGTTCGGCTCGCAAGACCCTGGCAATGACGGCGAGATTTCATCGTTTTGCGAAGTGAACTACGGCGTGACTTTTCCGATGATGTCGAAGATCGACGTCAATGGTCCGGCCGCGCATCCGCTCTACCAATGGTTGTCGTCCGAGGCGCCCGGCCTGCTCGGCAGCAAGGCCATCAAGTGGAACTTCACGAAATTTCTGGTCGGCAAGGACGGCCAGGTCATCAAGCGCTATGCACCGACCGACAAGCCCGAAAGCATCGCCAAAGACATCGACGCGGCGCTTGCAGCTTGATTTTTAAGCAAAAAAGGCCTGCAGCCCAAGTAAACCGTGCGCAAGCAGCTATTATTTTTGTAGCGCCTCGTCCAGCAACTCGACCCAGTGCCGCACCGGCGTGGCGGTGCCGCTTTGTAGATGGGTGATGCAGCCGATATTGGCGGAGACTATGACTTCGGGTGCCATCTCGTTCAAATGGCCGAGCTTGCGGTCGCGCAGCTGGTAGGCGATATCGGGTTGCAGCACCGAGTAGGTGCCGGCCGAGCCGCAGCACAAATGCGCTTCGTTGGTCGCGGTTTTGATCTGGAACCCGAGCGCGCCCAGATGCTTTTCGACGCCGCCGCGCAGTTGCTGGCCGTGTTGCAAGGTGCAGGGCGGGTGAAACGCGACCTGCCCGGCCTTTGCCGAAACCTGAGCCCGCAGCGGCTCGACCAGATCGGGCAATAGCTCGCTCAGGTCACGCGTCAGCGCGCTGATGCGAGCCGCCTTTTCTGCGTAGGCGGCGTCATCTTTCAGGATGTGGCCGTACTCCTTGACTGTCACGCCACAGCCCGACGCATTCATCACGATGGCCTCAACGCCATCACCTTCGCCTGATTCGACATGCGGCCACCAGGCGTCGATGTTGCTCCGCATCTCGGCCTTGCCGCCGTCGTGGTCGTTCAGGTGAAATTTGACAGCGCCGCAGCAGCCTGCTTTGGCAGCAACTAGGGTCTGGATGCCGGCGGCGTCGAGCACGCGCATCGTTGCTGCGTTGATGTTCGGCATCATCGCTGGCTGCACGCAGCCCTCCAGCATCAGCACCTTGCGCGCATGGCTGCGTGTGGGCCGCGTGCCGGCATGCTGCCGTGCGGGCACCTTGTTTTTGAGCGCGGCAGGCAGCAGGCCGCGCACCGCCTGGCCCAGCTTCATCGCGGGTGCGAACAGCGGCGACGGCAGTCCTTCCTTCAACGCCCAGCGCATCGCCTTTTCGCCAGCGGCGCGTGGGACTTTTTCGTCGACGATCTTGCGGCCGATATCGACCAGGTGACCGTACTGCACGCCGCTGGGGCAAGTGGTTTCGCAGTTGCGGCAGGTCAGGCAGCGGTCCAGATGCAGCTGCGTCTTGCGCGTCGGCATTTCGCCCTCGAGCACCTGCTTGATCAGGTAGATGCGGCCGCGCGGGCCGTCGAGTTCATCGCCGAGCAACTGGTAGGTCGGGCAGGTCGCGGTGCAGAAACCGCAATGCACGCACTTGCGCAAAATCGATTCGGCTTCGAGGCCATCGGGGGTGTTCTTGAATTCGGGAGCGAGATTGGTTTGCATAGATTCTCAATGCGGCTGACGCGCGAGCCGGGCCTTGCGCAGGCGGTTCATGCGCTGGAAGTCGGCGTAAAGCGGCGGCAGTGACAGTGTCAACAGCAGAAAAGCGAGCGGCACGACCCAGACAAAGCCGACGTATTTGAAACCGATGGCGCCGACCAGCCCGCCAGTGATGAACATGGCCAGCAAGGTGCCGAACAGGCGCAGCTTGATGCGGTTGGCGCGCACGCGTGATTCGGGCGGGCGCGCGGCGTGGTTCCAGTAAAACAGCTTGCCCAGCTCGATGCCAATGTCGGTGATGACGCCGGTCATGTGAGTGGTGCGAATCTGCGACGACGAAATCTTGCTGACCAGTGCGTTCTGCAGCCCCATCGTGAAGGCCAGCACCAGCACCGTCAGCGGCACGGCAAACGGCGTCTGCCGGCTCAAGGTGGCGCCCATCAGGCCAAAGATCAGCAGCAGCACGGCTTCGACCAGCAGCGGCAAGGCGTATTCGCTGCGCAGCCAGTTCTGCCGCGCCCAGTTGACCAGCACGGCCGTGACGGCTGCGCCCGCCGTGAATGACAGCAAGGCGCCGAGCGCACCCAGCACCAGCTTGATGTTGCCGAGCACCAGGTTGTCTGCCAGCATCGACGCAAACCCGGTCATGTGCGAGGTGTACATGTCGACCAGCAAAAAGCCGCCGGCATTGATGGCCCCGGCATTGAACGCCAGCAGCCCGCCGAGCAGGCGGTTGGTAGCCGCCGTGCGGTGCTGGCCGGTGAGATGGCGCAGGCGTCTCATGCGGTACTAGAAGTCCCGGGACATGCGGTTCGGGTTGAAGATGCCGGCCGGGTCGAACTGCGCCTTCAAATTGCGGTGAATCCGGTCGAGCGGCGGCTTTAATGTGTCAAATCGGTCTCCAGCCCAGGTATCTCCTGCGCGAGCAGCTATGAAAAGTGTAGCGTGTCCGCCGGCCTCACGCGCCACCTGCCGCAGCTGGTCGGCGTGTTTGCGGTCGGCACGCACCCAGCGCTGGCCGCCGTGCCACTCGATCAATGGCGACTCGGGCAGGTCCAGCACCGGTGCAGTCTGCGGCACCGACAGGCGCCACAAGTCCTGCGTGTCGCTGCGTGCCTGAAACCACGGCAGTTGCTGGTGGCGGCAGGCCATCCACTCGACTGCGACCTGCACCGGCTCTTCCAGCGTGGCGCCAGGCAGCTTGCCCAGCGTGTGGCAGGCCGCCTGCACGGCAGCCACCGCGCCGCGCAGCCGCAGGTAAAGCGTGCCGGTGTCACTGCCTTCCTCATGCAGCCAGCAACTGGCACTCAGAGGCAAAGGCTGGCCGCCCCAGCCGTGCAGCCACTGCAGCGCCTCTGACTGCGAGCAGTCGAAGCGCAGCGTGGCCTCTGCGGGCGGGACTGGCAACACCTTCAGGCTGACTTCGGTGATGACGCCCAGCGTCCCCATGCTGCCGGCCATCAGGCGCGACACGTCATAGCCGGCGACGTTTTTCATGACCTGGCCGCCGAAGGTGAGTTCCTCGCCGAGGCCATTGATGAACTTGACCCCGAGCATGAAGTCGCGCACGCCGCCCGAACTGGCGCGCGCCGGACCGCTGAGGCCAGCCGCGACCATGCCGCCTACGGTCGCTGCGCTCCCTGTGGCGGTGCCACTGTATGGGCTCCCTCCGCCAGAACGCTGCGGGATGGTTGTGCCCACACTGAAATGCGGCGGCTCGAACGGCAGGCACTGGCCCTGCGTGGCCAGCAACGCTTCGAGCTCGGCCAGCGGCGTTCCGGCCAGCGCGGTGACGACCAGTTCGCTCGGCTCGTAACTTGTCACGCCGCGAAGGCCGGTCGTGTCAAGAATCTCGCCCTGCAGGCTCTGCGCGTAAAAGTCTTTGGTGCCGCCGCCGCGGATGCGCAGTGGCGTACGCGCCGCCGCCGCGGCTTTGATTCGGTCGGTCAACTCGGCGATCACGGGAGAAGTGTCAAGGTCTGCAAGCATCCGCCATGTTAAGCCGCCCGGGAAAAGCCTGTTTTGAATTTTTTGAACGCCGGCTGTTCGGATTTTGCAGGTTGACCCGTTCACGTTTCAACCAAAACGCTATTACTTTTATAGCTGTCGGCGCAAGTATTACCTGGGTTACAGCTCTATCTTCATAAACAATTTGCTACTTTTGAACGGCTGTTGCGGGCCGCCTGATGCACAGCCAGAGAGTTTCCCGCTCCACCCACAATCCTGATAAATTTCGTCACAACCTGCAGCGCCGCGGCGGCCCGTACGCCGGTGCGCGGCGAGGTGCCCATAAAACCATCAGGGGGGAGGTCAAGGTGTCAAACATCGCGGGAAAAGCCTACGCCATGAACGTGATCACGCCGATCCGCTTCTGGACAGCCTGGCTCAACAAGGTGATTTTCTGGGGCGCCGGCAAGCGCCCCTCGTCGCTCAATGGATTGATCACGCTGTCATTGATTCATTACGCCCGCTGGGTGATTGTGGATCGCGACCGCTTTCCCCATCTGTCACCGCAGCAACCCCAGGAAGATCTGCGCTTCAGCTACATGCTGTTTTTCAGTAACTTCAACGGCAGCTGGGAGCAGTACGTGGACTCGTTCACCTTTGCCATCCCTGGTGGCCTGGACCTGCTGTGGAAGTGGAATGTGCGCTACCCGAAGTCGGTTCCGCTGACGCCGTTTCACGACTACATCCGCTACAACCAGATTGAGACCATTCACTACTACAACGCCTGCCCGATGGCGACTTCCAACGACATCAAAAGCGCGAAGAAACTGCGGCTCGCGCTGATGGACTTTGACGCCCATCTGCAGGCGCAGGACTCTGACGCGGTGTTTCAACAAAAGTTTTTTCATCTGCTGCGTGACGTCCAGCATGACATGGGTGTGATGCGCCACGCCCCGATTGTCAGCATGGCGGTGCAGTGCGTGCAGCAACGTGCTGATAACGCCATCGCGCACCACACGCACCACACGCACAAGCCGAAAACGGCTTTGGAGCTGTTATGAGCGGAAACAGGGCAGGACAAGCCTATGCGCTGACGATGATGTGCCCGATCAAGGCCGGCGCCGAAAATAACGTGGCGTTTGCCGACGCCATTCGCGACCAGCTCGAAATCTGGAATGGCCTGCCCCTCAGCCCGATGGTAAAAATTCCCAACACCTACCTGTGCCGTTATTACATCCTGGATGATGTCTGCACGCAGTCGCTGCCGGGCGGTGGATTCTGGGACAACGTGTCGGACATACTTCCGGTCATGCCCGCCAAATGGCGTCTGGCGGCGCTGCCGTACGAGGACCATCTGAAGTCCCGCTACCTGGTTTTTTCAAGCAACTTTCACGGTGACCTCGAACCGTACCTGAGGGGCATGTGGCGAACCGTTGAAGCGGATATCCGGTCGGTTTGGCAGCACTGCTACGGATTCGGGCATGTCGGTGATGCGGATACCTTCGTCGACTACGCCAAACGCTGCCAGGTCGACACATCGCTGTTTTTCGTGGGCTCGAACGATGACTCGCTGGCGGCGCAGCTCAAGGCGCTCTATGTGAAGCAGGAGTTTTCGCGCTTTGCGCAGGAAACCCAGGACCTGCCGGCCGCCGAGTTGCGGCGCGCCTACCTGCAATTCATGCAGCGCATCAAACCTCGCGACGACGCAGGGCCCACGTGGACAGCCGGGCAGCGCGCGTGACCAAAACGCTGGACCTGCTGGACATCCAGGGCAATATCGTGCGGCCGTATGGCCGGTTCGGTTTCCCGCTGGCGCGTTACTTACTGCTCAATGTGCGGGACAGCCGGCGCGGCCGGGACTGGTTGGGCCAGATGATTCCACGCGTGACCACGGCAGCTACCTGGGGCGACGGACCGGGGCTGCTGCCCAGGCCGATGGCCACACTCAACATCGCGATCAACCGGGCAGGCTTCGTGGCGCTTGATTTGCCGCGTGAAAGCATGATCAGCTTCCCCGCCGAATTTTCGATGGGCATGAGCGCCCGCAAGGACATCATTGGCGACGACGGCCCCAGCAGTCCGGCTTGCTGGGACCCGGTGTGGCGGGGCACCACAGCGGACGAGGCGGTGCACATCCTGCTCACGCTCAATGCGCGCAACGCCAGTGCCTTGTCAGCACAGTACGACTGGGTGATTGAGCAACTGGCTCTGAGCGGTGGTGCTGTTGCACTTCTGGACGGGCACCGCAGCGCAGGCGGCACACTGCTGCCTTATCAGGAAGGCCATCTGCTGCTTGAGAAGGGCGAGCCGACATCCAGGGAACATTTCGGCTACACAGACGGCATTGGCGACCCGTATTTCGAAGGCATTCAAGACCCGGCGTCGCGGGTCGAAGGCCGGGGCAAGCAAATGCCGGATGGCAGCTGGCAGCCCCTGGCGCTGGGGGAATTTTTACTCGGGCATCTGGACGAAGCCCGGCAGTATCCGCCCGCGCCGCAGCCGCTGTTGTTGTCACGAAACGGCACCTACATGGTCTACCGCAAGCTGCATCAGAACGTGGCCTCGTTCGATCAGCTGCTGCAGCGTGAGGGTGCGCGTTACCCGGGCGGTGCCGAGCTGCTGGCGGCCAAATTTGTCGGGCGCTGGCGCGACAACGGTGCGCCGCTGGTCCATGCGCCGGACGCCCCCGCCAAGCAGGCGTGGGACGCTAGATTTGCCAAGGCCAGCCCGGCCGAGCGCGACGCGATGCTCAGTGATTTTCTCTACGACGACGACATGAGCGGCGCGCGTTGCCCCCTGAGCGCGCACATCCGGCGGCTCAATCCACGGGCTTCGCTGGAGCTGAAGGCCGGCAAATCACCGGGTGAATTTGTGCGCAACCCGGGTGCCTTTGACACGCCGGGCGCGCTCGCCAACCGAAGACGGATACTGCGGCGGGGCCTGCCTTACGGGGACAGCACCGCAGTCAGAAATGATGCTGGCGAGCAGGGCGTGATCATGATGATGCTCAATGCCGACATCGGGCGTCAGTACGAATTCATCCAGCAGCAATGGGTGAACTGCGGCAACGACTTTCGGGAAGGCAACGACAAGGAAGTGCTGCTGGGCAACCACAGCCCGCAAAGCCCGACCCGCGTGATCCATAACGTCGACCCGCGGGGCGATGCGCCGCCCCGTTTTGTGAACGACATTCCGCGCCTGGTTGAAACACGCGGTGGTGACTACTTTTTCGTGCCCAGCCTGACCGCCATGCGCCTGATTGCACGCGGCTTGATTGACCCGACCTGACAGGATTTGACGGGCCGGGGCCGACGCCGCCGGTCACTCACGACGCGTTGGTGTCGCCCGGGTCAGCGTCAGGGCCTGTAGCGACAGTCGTGCCGACCCCGTTGAGCCGGCGACGGAACCCGGAAATGCCGTGGTACACCAGCCGCCTGGCCCGGTTGATACTGCCCATCGGGCGATGCACCGGCAGGCTGTGCCACGGCGAAAAGCGCATGTCTTCGCCCTGGCGGTCGCGGGCGGGGTTGTCGAAGTCTTGCGGCGCTATGCGCAGCGTGGCCACCGCCACGTACGGTGAATCGCCTTCGTCCCAGCGTGCGGCGGCATTTTCAACGGGCATTTTGGTGGCCTCTTTTTGCGGCTGGATACCAAACGTAAAAACCGCCGGACCACTGCGCAACCGCGCCTGCATGGCACTCCGCAAAAAGTTGGCGCCTGAAGAGCGTCCCGGCAGGTCTGTTGAAGCCCCCACAGGTCGCGCATCGACGGTAGCCGGCGTTGCGCAGTACTTCACCGGAAGCTCGCCCAGCGCGTAGGGCGTGGCGCTGAAATACCGGACCTCCAGCGGATTGGCAATGGTTTTGAAGGCTGCGACCATACGCATCATCACGCCCGGATGGCTGATGAAGAAGCACAGCTTGCCCCAGAGCGATCCCTGGACGGCACACACCAGGCCGTGAAAGGCCTGCAGGTCGCGGCACAAAAATACGTCGGTCGTGATCAGCAGGAAATCCTGTTCGCCTGCATCGTCGACATCACCAGCAGCTCCGGGGATTTTTTCGCCGGCCACACCGACCAGTTTGATGGCCATGCCGCGAATGTCGCGCTTCGCATCGGGCTGCAGGGTGCCGCTGGCGTTGGAAAAACGCACCCAGGCCTCGTAAGTTCGAGGCTCGGCAAAAATACCCGCCTTCAAAGCTGCCGGAATGTCGGCATGCACGGTGAATTCAGCCTGCACCAGACCGTGCATTTTGGGGTGCGCATCGCGCGGCATCAGGCCATCGGGATGCTCATCGATCAGCTGCTTTTTGAGGCGGCGCAGCAAATCCTCGGTGAAATTCTGCTCAAAAGTACTGATGATTTCCTGTGAATGCAGCGTCATGCCAGGGGCTCCGCGCGTAGTTCCAGCAAGGCAGGCTCCAGCGCCTGGATATCGCGCAAAATGTCATCGATAAATAGCAGCGCTCCCTGGCTTTTGGCCAACGCCAGCGCCAGCCGCAGCAAGCTCTCGAAATGACCAGGATCGCCGGGGTTTTGCGCATACTGAAGACGCGCCTTCAACCGCAGGTATTCAGGCTCCATCCAGCGCTCACCGGCCGCCACGCGTTCGTCAATCCGCGCCAGCGCCTCAAGACCTTCCTGAAAGCGACCCCGTTCCAGGCAGGCACGGGCGTAGAACACCACCCAGGTTGTCAGGTAAGCACTGTGCTGGCTGAGCAATATGTCAACGTAGACCTTTGCCTTGTCGAGCAATGCGTCCAGTTCTTCAGCTGGTTTTGCGCCTTGCATCAATTCGCCCAGTACCGCGATCAGTTCCACGTAGGGCAACCATACCGGTAACTGATGACGGGTGGCGTAGTCGTACGCCTCTTTGGCGTAGCGCGCCATGTCCTCTGGCCGCCGCAACAGCCCGCTGACGTGTCCGCCGATGAATACAAAGGCCTGGCACACCGAGACATGGTTGGCCGTGCGCTGGGCATAGAGCAATGCCTGGTCGCGCCAATGATCTGCCGCAAGAACCAGCTTGCGCAGTGAACAGGTGGTAGCCAAACCCAGCAGAACCGAGCACACATGGCTGTTCGAGCTGAACCGGAAGCTGGCCGAATTGCCATGCGTCTCCGGGGAATAAAGATGGAAGAAGGCTTCGAACTCTTCTTGCGCCGTGGCAAGCTGGCCTTGAATCATGCAGGTAAAACCCATCGCCCGATGCGCCAGCAGGCGGTCGATCTCGCTGTCACTGTGCGCGGCGTCGCGCACCTCCTGGGCCAGAGTCCTCAGGTCCGCCATGTCCCAGCTCCCCAGCGCGACGGCCCATCGGAGGTAGCGTATCGACACCTGGTACTCGCTGTCTGGCATGCGCATGCACAGCGCATGAGCCCGCTCAACCATGGCCTTCAGCTTGCGTGAGCCAACGCCGCGCGTAGCAATCAACGGCCCGGTAGCCGCCATGCAAATGCGCAGCTCATGCGCATCGCGGTCGGGGGTTGGCTCGACTTGCGCAAGAAGCTCAAGAGCCTGGCCGTAGTGCGCGACAGCCTCCTGCAGGGCGAGCTGGTTGGCGGCCAACTCGGCGGCCAACTCTGAATAATGAACCGCACTTTCGAAATTTCCGGCTTGGGAATGGTGCAAGGCCAGCAAGTGCGGCGCCCAGGGCGTCGACGATGCAAACTGCTGCTCCATCACCAGTGCGACTTTGGCATGCAGGCGCATCCGGTCGGCGCGCAGCATGCGCTGATAAACCGCGTCTTTGACCAGCATGTGGTCGAAGCTGAGCACCACACCATTAGGCGTGACTCGCTGCACAAATAGCTGTGCTTCCAGCAACTCGCTGATGGCGGCCTGGGTATCTTCCAGCAGGTCCTCGGCGCAGGCCACCAACAGCGACATCTCGAACTCGCGTCCCAGCACGGCCGCCTGCTGCACCGTCATGCGGCCGTACTGCAACTGGTCCAGCCGGGCCAGCAAAATCTCGTTGAGTGTCAGCGGGATGGTCTGGATGCTGTTTTCGCTGCCGAAGTCATCCCGCAGCAAAATGGCGTGCGCCAATTCGGTCGCAAAGATGGGTACCCCATCCGAGCGGTCGACAATCTGCTGGATGATGGCTTCAGGAAGAACCCGGGGAGCGGCCAATCCAGCCACCATGACCCTGATATCGGACTGCGACAGGCCGTCCAGATTCAGCACGCTGACGTGCGCTCCCTCACCGAGAACCCGGGCTTTGGTGGGCCGTGTGGTTGCAATCAGCATCGCATTTTGCCGGGGCAGCTCGGTGACGAATTTCCCCAGCAACTCCTGGGTACTCGGATCGGCCCAGTGCAGGTCTTCCACCACCACCAGCGTGCGTTCACGCACCAGGCTGTGCAGCCAGCGCAGCAGCGCGGCCTGAATGCGACTGCGCACAACATCGGCGCTGACCGCCTGCGTGTGCTCAGCGCTCAAAGCCCGCAAGCCCAGCAGTTCTGCGAGAGCGAAGAAATCGTCGCCTCTACCCAGTCCGTAGTGCACGGCCAACGCCTCCAGCTTGCGATGCTTCTCAGCGTCGCTGTCGTCATAGCGAAACTGGGCTGCGGCTTCCAGGTATTGAATGCACGGGTGAAGTGGCGTCTGGCTGTTGTCCGGCGAGCACTGAAGCACCGGTGGAGAAGGCTCACCGGGGCAGGCATCGGCATACAGGCGGGTCACCAGATGGGATTTGCCGGTGCCAGCGTCCCCGCGCAACAGGACCGCCTGGCCCCGTCCCTGGCGGGAGCGCTCCAGTTGTGCACGTAGAAAATCAAGCTCCACATCGCGGCCAATCAGCCGGCCCAGACGCCGGCGCCCGCGGGTGGCCTGAAACCGGCTCAGGCTGTACTGTTCGGACAGCAGTTCCCAGGCAACGACACTGTGGGAAAAGCCCTTTAGAACCACCGGACCCATGCTGCGAAACTCAAAGAAATCACCAGCCGCTTCGCGGGTGGCGTTAGACACCACCACACTGCCCGGCGTCGCCAGCCCCTGAAGGCGCGCAGCAAGATTCGGCGTTTCACCAATGGCACCAATCTCGTGGGTATTGCCCGCACCCACCAGCTGGCCGATCACCACCATGCCGGTGGCGATGCCTATCCGCACCTGCAGCTGGGCGTCGGCCACGGCCGGAACCCGCTCGACCGCGCGCAAGGTGTCAATCGCAGCCCGTAACGCCCGTTCACAGTCTGACTCGCTGATACGGGGGTAGCCGAAGTAAACGAGAACACCGTCGCCAAGATACTGCGCGATGAAGCCCTTGTGCTTTTGGATCACCCCACCAATGCACTCGCGGTAGGTCTGGATCAGCGATTGCAGGTCTTCGGCATCGAGCGTGCCGGACAACGCGATCGAGCCCACGAGGTCACAGAACATCACCGTGAGAAGCCGATGCTGATGCGTTGCGTTGGGACCGAAGGCCGAACTTTCCGGGGATGCCGTGTCGACATGCGGCTGGATGGTGCCGTGACTGCTACCCCCAGCGCCGGCCGGGCTGGCAGGCGGGTTGGATTCGCTCAGCCTGCTGATGGCCTGGAGCAGAAGACGGCGATGGCCCACTGACGTGATGCCGATGTCCCGCAAATCGTCGGCGGTGATTTGGGGCAACAGCGCGACACCGATGTCATTGGTCCGAAACAGGGATTCATAGCACTGCAAGCCCATGCCAGCCAACCATTCGGCCAATCGCAGATCATCCGGTTGAGACGTCACGCCGCAGGTCTGGTCAGGCATGCCGTCAGAACCGCTCAAAGCCCACCAGGTTTTCTGGAAACCGACTGCAGCAGCTCGTCGCGCATCGCATGGGTCATCATCACGTAACGCTTGAATTTGTCGGTGACGTCGCGCAGGCGCACTGAGATGCCCATGCAGACAAGGCTCATCAGCTTGACCGCGATTTCGGGGTGCCTGGAGGACAGTGTGCGAAGCGACTGCCGCGTCAGGATGGCCGCGCGAACCGTGCTGGAGGCGGTGCAGGTCACCGAGCGTCTGGAGCCGTCCATCAAACCCATTTCGCCAAGCGTGCTGCCCGGCTGCAGCACGGTCATGGTGAGAGGGTCCAGCGGGCTCGCTGTGACGGCCTCGACCGTGGCGTCTCCGTGGAGGATCCAGAGCATGTAGTTCGACTGGGCGTCGCCTTCCCGCACCAGCACGTCGCCAGGCTTGAATTGCCGGGGCACAAGATAGCGCGCGACCTGGACCGCCTCGTGAAGCGACAACGGCATCACCGAGTCTTTGCGGCACAGGAACTGCACGGCCAGGCCCTGGTCCAGCTCGTTGAGTGCCGGCGGGTGCGCGCTGGCGGACGCGGGCGCATCGACATTGCCTTTGACGAATGAAGTCACCGAACGCTTTTCAAGCCATTTACCAAGCATCTAGCCCCCCAAAATCTGAAGTTTTCTGGCCTGTCATAGCGAGATCACGGGGTATGCGCCAGACCGTTTTTCAAGCAGACGCCGAAGTGTATCGTGCGATAGCCTCGCACCCCAGGCACTATTTACCAGTTTACGCAGATCAGTCTTCAACGAAATTGACAGACAGACCGGGTACGTCGACACGCAGTGAAAACACGCGACCGGAATCGGGCCAGGCCTGCCGTTCTGCCGCCGGCCGGTGGTGGCGCGCGGTGGTGAGGTAGAGCGTTTTCAAATCAGCACCGCCGAAGCACGGCATGGTGGGGCATTGCGCTGGCACCGCCAGGGTTGCCAGCAACTCGCCGGAAGGCGACAGCTTCACGACACGCGCGCCTTCGAACATGGCGACGTAGTAGTTGCCTTCCACATCCACGGCAGCGCCATCGGGACGTCCTCCATAGCCAGCCATGCCGAACTGCCAGCCTTCCGGTTTGCGCGGCCATTGCCTGAAGACTCGGCCACGGCTCAAGGTATTGCTCTCGGCATCCCAGTCCCACGCACGGGTGAGGTGCGCCGTGGTGTCTGACCAGTACAGCGTACCGGCGTCAGGTGACCAGGCCAGGCCGTTGGCGATGGTGGCATCACCGGCCTTGAGTTCCAGCATTGGCGCCGCACCGCCGCGGCAGTCCATCGAGAAAAGTCTGGCATCGGGCTTGTCGCGCGGCTCGTACATCGTGCCCGCCCAAAAACGCCCGCGTGGATCTGCCTTGCCGTCGTTGAAACGCGTCGTTGTGACGTCGTAAGGCGCCGGCGCCAGGCGCTGCAGTGCGCCGCCCCACTGTCTCGCTCGGTAGATCCCATCGCGCAACGCAATGACCAGGCCACTGGACTTTCCGTTCGTGCGCGCCGGCGCAATGCAGCCGGGCTCTGAGGGCATCGCCCAATTTTCTACCGTGCCGGTGACCACGTCACAGCGAAGAATTTGCCGGGCCTGAATGTCGACCCAATACAGCTGCTGCTCGTCGGGGTGCCAGAACGGTGATTCGCCCAGTTCATTGGGCGGTGCAGCCAGCGCTTGCCATGTCATGAAAGAAGTCCTGGGCTTGGTGGGTTTGTGGTGCTCAAAAAAACCTGTGTTCCGACTTTAGCGCTTCTCCAAAAAAAACAGCCCGCCAACTTGCGTTAGCGGGCTGAACATCCAAAGGAGACCCTCTCGAAAACCCCCGGGGGCTGCGCTCCGCGCAGCCCTTGCAAAACTCAAACTCAGCGGTTGTAGGCCGTCTCGCCGTGCGAGGTGATGTCCAGACCTTCGCGCTCGTCTTCTTCGCTGACGCGCAGGCCGATCGTCAAATCAACCACCTTGTAGGCAATGAACGAAACCACGCCCGACCAGACGATGGTGATCAGCACAGCCTTGAGCTGCACCCAGAACTGGGCAGCGATGGAATAGTCAGCCGCCGTGATCATGGTGGCGGTGACCCAATCGGCCACGAAGCCAGGGCCGCCCAGAGCTGGCGAATTGAATACGCCAGTGAGCAGGGCGCCGACGATGCCGCCGATGCCATGCACGCCGAACACGTCAAGCGAGTCGTCTGCGCCCAGCATTTTCTTCAGGCCATTGACACCCCACAGGCAGGCAAAGCCGGCCACAAAACCAATCACCAGACCGCCGCCGATGCCGACGTTGCCAGCTGCGGGCGTGACTGCGACCAGACCGGCCACTGCGCCCGATGCAGCGCCCAGCATGGAAGCTTTGCCCTTCATCAGGGCCTCACCGATACACCAGGCCAGCACGGCTGCTGCGGTGGCGCCCAGCGTATTGATGAATGCCAGGGCCGCAAAACCATTGGCTTCCAGGGCCGAGCCGGCGTTGAAACCGAACCATCCCACCCACAGCAGCGCAGCACCGACCATCGTCAGCGTCAGGCTGTGAGGCGCCATGGCTTCCTTGCCGTAGCCGATACGTTTGCCCAGCATGTAGGCACCCACCAGACCGGCGACAGCGGCGTTGATGTGCACGACGGTACCGCCGGCAAAATCGAGCGCACCCATCTGCCAGATATAGCCGGCCTTGCCGGTCATCTCGTCGACCACTTCCTTGGCCGTGTAGGCGTCAGGGCCCATCCAGTACCAGACCATGTGGGCAATCGGTGCGTAGCTGAAGGTGAACCACAGCACCATGAAGAGCAGCACCGCCGAGAACTTGATGCGTTCGGCGAAAGCGCCGACGATCAGGCAGCAGGTGATGCCGGCAAAAGTCGCCTGGAAAGCTGCAAATACGATTTCCGGAATCACAACGCCCTTGCTGAAGGTGGCGGCATTGGCGAAGGTGCCGGCTGCGTTGTCCCAGATGCCCTTCATGAAGAGCCGGTCAAAGCCGCCAAAGAACGCATTGCCTTCAGTGAACGCCAGACTGTAGCCATAGATGAACCAGAGCACGACGATCATTGAGAAGGTGACCATGATCTGCATCAGCACCGACAGCATGTTCTTGCTGCGCACCAGGCCGCCGTAGAACAGCGCCAGGCCGGGCACCGTCATCATGATGACGAGCAGGGTGGAAACCATCATCCAGGCGGTGTCGCCCTTGTTGGGGACTAGCGCTGGCGCCGGGGCGGCCGCCTCAGCAGGTGCTGCAGCAGCAGGGGCCGGAGCGACGGCTGCGGGCGCTGCTGCAGGAGCCGAAGCGTCAGCCGCCGGCGCCACTGCTTCGGCTGTGGCGGGTGCCGCAGCAGGCGCCTGGGCCATTAACGGGGTGCCCGCTGCAAAAAGACTCAGACCCAGTACAAGGGAAGCCAGTAATTTTTTCATTTTCAGTGTTCTCTTTTTTTTGAGGTTGAGTCTTTTTACAGCGCTTCCTTGCCTGTTTCGCCGGTACGAATTCGCACGACTTGCTCCAGGTTGTAAACAAAAATCTTGCCGTCGCCGATCTTTCCGGTGCGTGCAGCGCCTTCGACCGCCTCGATCACGCGATCGACCAGATCGTCTGAAATGGCCGCTTCAATCTTCACCTTGGGCAAAAAGTCGACAACGTACTCAGCGCCTCGGTAAAGCTCGGTGTGGCCTTTCTGCCGGCCGAAGCCTTTGACCTCAGTGACAGTGATGCCCTGTACGCCAATGCCCGAAAGTGCTTCGCGCACTTCATCGAGCTTGAACGGTTTGATGATGGCCGTGACGAGTTTCATAGTGAGTTTCCTTGGGATGGTGCGATCAAAGGCGGCTGAAGCAGTCGCACGCGGAGCCGCTCGAGATGGGAACCACCAGCACGGCAGCGGGTGACGACGCAGCCTCGGCGCAAACCGGTGCATGTATCGCTTTCAGGCTGATGGCTGTAGATTTCATCGTTGGCTCCGGCTGGTTGGACAGTTGAACTGACAACTTCGGTTTAGCACGTACCGTGCCAAAGTGCCTTCTCTCACCACGCTGCGGTCGGCCGTTTGCGTCCTTGTCGCGTTAGTTGCATACAAAACAAATCTTTACAAAGCACCAATTTGGCGCATAAAACGCCTCTGCGCACCAAAAAGCGACCAAATTGAATGCACGAATCAGGGAATCCTCAAAATGAGCTTGTCATTAGTGCACAGCCGGGCCTTGCTGGGCCTGGACGCGCGTCCGGTTTGCGTCGAAGTGCACCTAGCCAACGGTTTGCCGAGTTTCACCCTGGTGGGCTTGGCAGAGACGGAAGTCAAGGAAGCGCGCGAGCGGGTCCGCTCGGCGATTCAAAACACGGGCCTCGAATTTCCAGCCAATAAAAGAATCACGGTGAATCTGGCGCCAGCAGACTTGCCGAAAGACTCGGGCCGCTTCGATCTGCCAATTGCGCTGGGCATTCTGGCGGCCAGCGGCCAGATCGACGGCCGCAAGCTGGAAGGCTACGAGTTCGCCGGCGAGTTGTCGCTGGGTGGCGATTTGCGCCCGGTCCGGGGCGCACTGGCCATGAGCCTGGCGCTAGCTGGCAAGACCAACAATGAATCGGAGAAGAGTGAACGCTTACATAAATTGGTGTTGCCGGTGCCCAGCGCCCAGGAAGCCGCATTGGTGCCTGGCATCGACATCTATGGCGCGCACCATTTGCTCGATGTGGTGCGGCAATTTTTGCCCGGCGACACCGAACCGGAAATCCTGCCCGGCTGGCAAAAAGTGATGCCCAGCGACTCACGGCAAGCCCCTGTTTATCCCGATCTGGCCGATGTCAAAGGCCAGGCCGCCGCGCGGCGCGCGCTGGAGATCGCCGCGGCCGGCGGCCACAGCATATTGATGATGGGCGCGCCCGGGTCGGGAAAATCGATGCTGGCGCAGCGCTTTGCCGGCCTGCTGCCCGACATGACGACGCAGGAAGCGCTGGAAAGTGCCGCAGTCGCGTCGCTGGGCGGCCGTTTCACGCTCGACAAATGGGCTGTGCGGCCGACCTGCGCGCCGCACCACACGGCCAGCGCGGTGGCATTGGTGGGCGGGGGCTCGCCACCGAGACCGGGTGAAATCTCGCTGGCCCACCGCGGCGTTTTGTTTTTAGACGAACTTCCCGAGTACCCAAGAGCCGCTTTGGAGGCGCTGCGCGAGCCGCTCGAATCCGGCGCCATCACCATTTCGCGCGCCGCGCAGCGGGCCGAATTCCCCGCGCGCTTCCAGCTGGTCGCCGCAATGAATCCCTGCCCTTGCGGCTACCTCGGCTCGCAGTTGCGCGCCTGCCGCTGCTCGCCTGATCTGGTCGCGCGCTACCAGGGCAAATTGAGCGGACCGCTGCTGGACCGCATCGATCTGCATGTCGAAGTCGGCGCACTGGCGGCCGACGCGCTGGTCAATACGCCGCCCGGCGAGGCGACGGCGTCGGTCAGGGCGCGGGTTGTGGAGGCACGCGATCGCGCGATGGCCCGGCAAGGCAGCACCAACCAGGCGCTCGAAGGCCAGGCCATCGACGCGCAATGCCACCTCGACGACGCGGCAGCCAAATTTTTGAACACCGCCGCCGCGCGACTGGGCTGGTCCGGCCGCAGCATACACCGCTGCCTGAAAGTCGCGCGCACGATTGCCGATCTGGCCGGCGCTTCCGCCGTGCAGGTCACGCATGTCGCCGAAGCGGTGCAATACCGGCGGGCGCTGAAAGCCACGGGCTGAACGGCTTGCCCTTGAAGGCTTGGCTTTCATCAAGCCGGATCCACGGCGCCAGTTCACACCACGCCGAACTGGCGCTATTGTTTTAATAGCTGTTCGCGCAGGTTTCTTCTGGGCTAGAGGCCTTTTTCACTAGTAATTTTGGCAAAATCACCCCCATGACGCCATCTGCCGCCGACGTGACCACCTACAACCGGCGGCTGGTCGGCTGGCTGTCGTTGCCGCAGCTGATCACCTGGGGCAGCGTGTTCTACACCTTCGCGCTGCTGATGGAGCCGCTGGAGCGTGAGCTGGGCTTGACGCGCGCACAGTCGTCGCTGGCCTTCAGTCTGGCGCTGCTGGCCGAAGGACTGCTGGCCTACCCGGTCGGGCGCTGGATCGACCGCGGCCATGAACGCGCGGTGATGACGGGCGGCTCGCTGCTGATTGCGCTTTGCCTGTGGCTGCACAGCTTTGTCACCAGCGTCGCGGGCTTCTACGCCGTGTGGCTGGTGCTGGGGGCTGCGCTGGCGGCTACGCTGTACAACCCGGTGTTTGCCGTCGTCACGCGCCGCTTCCCGCATGACTTTCGCCGCGCCATCATCACGCTGACGTTTCTGGGCGGCCTGGCCAGCACGGTGTTTATTCCGCTGTCGGCCTGGCTGATCGCAACGCTGGGCTGGCGGCACGCGCTGTGGGTGCTGGCCGCGCTGCATCTGCTGGTGTGTGCGCCGCTACATGCGGTCTTGCTGCGTAATGCGCCCCGCACGATTGCAGCACCGCCAATAACGTCCGGCGGCCAGAGCGCCTCCGTCGGCCGTCTGCTGCGCAGCGCGCCCTTCCTGTTGATTGGCGTGTTCGTCGTCAGCATGATGGCGATCACTTCCGCGATTCCGCCGCACCTGATCAGCCTGCTGCGCGAAAGCGACATGCCCGAGGCGTGGGTGATTGCGATTCCGGCGAGCATAGGCGCCATTCAGGTGCTGGGCCGGCTGCTGCTATATTTCTTCGAGCACCGCTTCGACGTGCACTGGGCCAACCGCCTCATTCCCTGCCTGATTCCGCTGAGCCTCGCCGCGTTGCTCGCCGCTGGCGGCTACGCGCAGACGGCAGTACTTTTTGCGCTGCTGTTTGTGCTGCTCTATGGCCTGGGCAACGGCATGCTGACCATCGTGAAGGGCACGGCGATTGCGCAGTACGTGAGCCGAGAGCATGTGGCGTCGCTCAATGGCGCGCTGGGCCTGCCATCGGCGCTGGGCCGCGCGGCAGCGCCGCTGGTGCTGGGCGTGCTGTGGACGCCGGCCGCCGGTTACACGACCGGCCTGTGGCTGCTGCTGGCCGCCAGTGTGCTGGCGGTGGTGGCGCTGCTGCTCGCGCAGCGCAGTGCCACCGTGCCGGCTTGAAACCCTCAATAAGAAGGCTGCGAATAACCGACCGACATCGGTGCGGCACGCCGCTCGTAGTTGCTGGCCTGGCCCTGCAGAGCGTTGCCGTCCACCGTCACGCGGCTGCCGATCGAGGGCGCGGTGGCCGATTCAATCGTGCGGCGCGAACCGTCTTCCATGCGCACGCCGACCTGGTAGACGGTTTCCTTGCGCACCTGGCCTTCGATCGCGTGGCCTGCAAAACCGCCGCCGACGGCGCCCAGCACCGTGGCGAGCGTGCGGCCGTTGCCGTGGCCGACCTGGTTGCCCAGCGCTGCACCGATCACGCCGCCGGCCACGCTGCCGACGCTGATCGGCGACGGCTTGCTCGGGCGCTGCACGGCCGTGACGGATTCGACCGAGCCGCAGGTGGCGCAGACGCTGGCGGGCGGGTAGTTCACAGCCTGGTGTGATGGCTGACTCGATGGGTAAGACGAAGGGTAGTTGCTCGGATAACTATTGGGGTAAGTAGCGGCTCGCGGTGCTGGTGAAACGCCGGCGTAACGCGGCGCCGGCGCGGGGCGGGGTGCAGGCTTGACCACGACTTTCTTCACCGGGGCCACCGGCTTTTCGACCAGATCGTCAGCCACGTCGTTCGAGGCCAGCGGCGCTGCGGTTCGGATCGCGGCGGCCGGTACGGTCAACGCAGCGACCGGCGCGGCGGTCACTGCACTTTGCGCGCCCTGCCGGTATAGCATCGTGCCGCCCATCGCCAGCACGGCTGCGCTCAGCAGGCCGACGGCCGCCCACAGCGGCTTGTTGCCGGATGATGAAAGCGGCTGGCTGGACGCGAGGTTGGCGGAAGTCTGGGTGGCTGTGTTCATGATCGCCTCAAAGGTTGAAGGAACCGGTTAAAAAATTCGTGGTTCGCAAACGGTACCGGGCTCCTCAGGTTGGCCCGGTCAGCATTGCCGCCACGTCATCTATTAACGCTGCCTCGAATCAAGCGGCGTACACGCGGCGCACAGGGCTCTGCAAAGCCTGCGTCATGTTTGTAAGCAGGCATTGCGGCTGTGAAGCGTGTGTAAAGCGAAGGTTTGCGCAGATAAGCGCTATCAATTAAATAGCTGCTTGCGCATGTATTACCTGGGCTAGAGGCCTAAAACACTTATAAATATGGCTGCAAAGGCCCTTCACAGGCCTCATCGCCTTACAGATTCGGCGCCAGCAACCGCTGCAGATCCTCAGCCGTCTCGCCACGCCGCTTCGCCAGATCCTGCAACTGGTCGTCGCCGATCTTGCCAACGTTGAAGTAGGTGGCGTCAGGGTGACTGAGGTAGAAGCCGCTGACGCTGGCCGCCGGTGTCATCGCCAGGCTTTCCGTCAGCGCCATGCCGATCTCGTCAGCGCGCAGCAACTCGAACATATCTTTTTTCACGCTGTGGTCAGGGCACGCCGGGTAGCCAGGCGCCGGGCGAATACCCTGGTACTTTTCGCCGATCAATTCGTCGGTGCCCAGCGATTCCGTTGCTGCGTAGCCCCACAAATCCATGCGCACGCGCTGGTGCATGGCTTCGGCAAACGCCTCGGCCAACCGGTCTGCCAGCGCCTTGAGCATGATGGATGAATAGTCGTCGTGGTCGTCAAGAAAGTACTTGTCTTTCTTCTCGGCCCCGATGCCTGTCGTGACAGCGAACAGACCGACGTAATCTGGAATATGAGAGTCGAAGTGGCCTTCAGCCCCCGCAGCACCTGCGCGGTTAGCTATTAATTCAGGAGTCAACACTTTTGGTGCGACGAAGTCCGAGAGGCAGCGGCTGGGGCGCATCACGCTTTCGACGGCCGTTTTCTCAGTTTGCTGGCGCAGGCCGTGCCAGGTCATCGCGAGTTCGCTGCGCGACTCGTCGGTGTAGATCTCAATGTCGTCGCCGACGCTGTTGGCGGGGTACAAGCCGATCACGCCGCTGGCCGTCAGCCAGCGCCCTTCGATCAGGCGCTTGAGCATGCGCTGCGCATCGGCGTACACGCGCACGGCCTCGGTGCCCACCACTTCGTCTTTCAAGATCGCCGGGAAAGGTCCGGCCAGGTCCCAGGTCTGGAAAAACGGTCCCCAGTCGATGTACTTGGCCAACTCGGCCAAATCGAAATTCTTGAACACGCGGCGGCCAATGAACTTGGGCTTGGGCGGCGTGTAATGCGTCCAGTCCATTCGCGTGCTGTTTCTTCTCGCTTTTTCCAGCGGCCACATCGGCGTCTGCTTTTTATTCGCGTGCTGGGTGCGTACCGTGTCGTAGTCCAGGTTCAGCTCGCCGATGTATTTCGCGGCCTGGTCACTCAGCAGGCTTTGTGCCACGCTGACGCTGCGCGACGCATCGGGCACGTACACGACCGGGCCTTCGTAGTGCGGCGCAATTTTGACCGCCGTGTGCACGCGAGAGCAGGTCGCACCACCAATCAGCAGCGGAATTTTTTTGATGCGGAAATGGTCGTCCTTCTGCATCTCGGCCGCAACGTACTGCATTTCTTCCAGGCTCGGCGTGATCAGCCCTGACAGGCCGACGATGTCCGCGCCTTCGACCTTGGCGCGCGCCAGAATTTCGTGGCAGGGCACCATCACACCCATGTTCACCACCTCGAAGTTGTTGCATTGCAAAACCACGGTGACGATGTTTTTACCAATGTCATGCACGTCGCCTTTCACCGTAGCAATGATGATCTTGCCCTTCGGTTTCACGTCGCCACCGGCCGATTCCAGCAGCAGTTTTTCGGCTTCGATGTAAGGCAGCAAATGCGCGACCGCCTGCTTCATCACACGCGCGCTTTTGACCACCTGCGGCAAAAACATCTTGCCCTGGCCGAACAGGTCACCGACCACGTTCATGCCGTCCATCAGCGGGCCTTCGATGACATGCAGCGGCCGGCCGCCTTCGGCCTTGATCAGTTGCCAGACTTCTTCTGTGTCGGCCACGATGTGCTCGTTCATGCCATGCACCAGCGCATGCGACAGGCGTGCACGCACCGGCAGCGCGCGCCACTCGTTGCGCTTGCTGTCGTCCTTGGCACCGCTCTTCGCCGTCTCGGCCACCTCGATCAATCGCTCGCCCGGCGTGAGTTCAGCCTCGCCCGGCTTGTACTTCGGTTGCCGGTTCAGCACCACGTCTTCAACGCGTTCGAGCAGCGTCGGTTCCAGGTCGTCATACACGCCGACCATGCCGGCGTTGACAATGCCCATGTCCATGCCAGCCTTGATCGCGTGGTACAGAAACACGGTGTGAATCGCTTCGCGCACCGGGTCGTTGCCGCGAAAGCTGAAGCTGACATTCGACACGCCACCCGACACCTTGGCGCCGGGCAGATTCGCCTTGATCCAGCGTGTCGCCTCGATGAAATCGACCGCGTAGTTGTTGTGCTCTTCAATACCGGTGGCAATCGCAAAAATGTTCGGGTCGAAGATGATGTCTTCGGCCGGAAAGCCGACTTCATCGACCAGCACGCGGTAAGCGCGCTCGCAAATGTCGATCTTGCGCTGGTAGGTGTCGGCCTGACCTTTTTCGTCGAACGCCATCACGACAGCGGCAGCGCCGTAGCGCTTCAGCAGTTTGGCCTGGTGCTTGAACGGCTCAAGCCCTTCCTTCATCGAGATCGAATTGACGATGCCCTTGCCCTGGATGCAGCGCAGGCCGGCTTCGATCACGCTCCATTTGGAACTGTCGATCATGATGGGTACGCGCGCAATGTCGGGCTCGCTGGCGATCAGGTTCAGGAAACGCACCATGGCGGCCTGGCTGTCGAGCATGGCCTCGTCCATGTTGATGTCGATGATCTGCGCGCCGTTCTCGACCTGCTGCCGTGCGACTGCGAGCGCCTGTTCGTACTCACCGTTCAAAATCATGCGGGCGAAGGCTTTGGAACCGGTGACGTTGGTGCGCTCGCCAATATTGACGAACAGCGTGCTCTCGCCGATGTTCACCGGCTCCAGGCCGGACAGCTTCATGGGGGCGGGCGGGGCGGAATTTTCAATAGCAGCGGACATGTACTCACCTATGGGTCAAGGTGAGCGTCGTTGCAAAGCGGTGCGGGGCCCGCTGTTATCCAAGCCTGGCGAATAGGATTCGCTGCAACGCTCCTTAGATTCGTGACATTTTACGGCTTTGCGCGGCTTTTAGTCAGGCGCAGCGCACAAGCCTCAGTTACGATGACTTCGCTGTCGCTGACTCCGTCTTCTCACAGCGCCAAACTCTTGAAAAATTCAAGGGCAAATGATGCTGAAAAACTTCGTAGACAAGATCAAACGCGCCACGGCGCCCCCGCCTGAGATGATGACCCCGGATGAGCGCCACCGCGCCGTCGAAGGCTCTAACTCGGCTGAACTGGCAGCCCAGTTGCTGATTGCGCCGACCGCCCTGATGCAGCTCACGATGGAAGAGGCGACGATCGTGGTGAGCTATATGTCGCCACGAAAAATAGCGCGGGGCACGACCTTCATCAAGGAAGGCGACAAAACCGATACCGCCTACATGGTGCTGCTGCTCGAAGGCGAAGTCACGGTCGAAAGCATTGCTGTGAGCCGCAGCGAGCCGGTGACCGTCACGGTGCTCGGCCCCGGCAGCCTGATCGGCGAGATGGGCCTGGTCGACGGCGAAGCGCGCCTGGCCTCGTGCACCGCCACCACCACCGTGCGCTGCGCCAACCTGACGCGCGCCGCACTCGAAAAACTCACCGCCGACGACCCGGCCACCGCGGCCAAACTGATTCTGGCCGTGGCGCTGCGCATCGCCGTACGGCTGCGCGACACTGCCGAAAAACTCAAGCTCTACAGCCAGCTGGTGCTGGCGATGCAGCAAGAGATTGATCACATGATGCCGACGCCGGTGGAGTTGATTGGGCGGTCGAAGCCGCCGAAGTGATGGCGAGGTTGTGCAAATTAGGCAAGCAGAATCATGAGCGATTGGGATTTTCTCTATGAAATGAACGAGCGAGGCTATAGCCCAGAGGAAATAGCCGATGCCGCCGGCTCTGGAGTCGCGCCTTGGGAATGGGAATACATAAGCAAAGAGCGGATTGATTCTGAACTTGCTGATGAGCCAAAAGATGATGCCTACTCAGTCAAGGAAGATGAGACCTTTAGGAGCAGAGAGGGATTTCCCTTTAGTGTCCTAGAGCAAACTGAGATCTTCCAAGATTTAGTTGACTGCGCAGCACGCCACTTCGAAAACACAGGCAGATATTTGCAGGTTTGGGGCGAGCTCGGAGAGATTTACGCTGAGATCAGGTTCGGACTTCGCCGCCATAAGACCCACACTGCTGGCTCTGACGGCACAATTGAAGGCAGGCTTGTTGAGGTGAAGACCATCTCACCTGAGAAAGCGAGCGACCTTGTAATCGTCAAAAGCCAAGGAAACTTTGAGCAGTTGCTCGTCGTTCGCATTGATCGGGATTTCCAGTTCCAAGGCAAGCTCATCGACAGATGCGAGCTAACGGGAACTCGTGGCAAATTCCTTAAAGGGCGATTCAAGCATGACGCCAGCAATTACTAGAAAATCATGCAGTCCGACGCCGCGCGACACCTAACCCCTAATGTCAAACGTTAAACCCTTCATTGCTTCGCATGTTCAAGTTTGAATGGGATGATCAAAAGGCGGCCAGCAATTTGCAGAAACACGGTGTATCGTTCGACGAGGCGGTCAGCGTTTTTGGCG
>JANNKV010000376.1:0-4820 GCA_031396485.1 Polaromonas sp.
GCCTTGCGAACCTCCCAGGTCCGCACGTTGCGAGCCTGCGAGGCCACGCGCATGCGCTCTTGCACGCCCGCCAAGCGCTCGCGGGCCAGCCGAAGTCGCTCGCCGCTCTCGGCCAGTTGGGCGATCCCTCGTTCGACTCGCGCCCGGCGAAACTCGAGCAGCTCGAGCCGACTCGCCACCGTGGAGGGGTGGGGCGGCTGACCGGCGATTCTGGTTGACGAGGCGCGCACCTTCGGCATGGAAGGCCTGTTCCGCCAGATCGGTATCTACAACCCCGATGGCCAGAAGTACACGCCGGTTGATAAAGACCAGGTCATGTACTACAAGGAAGACAAGAAGGGCCAGATCCTGCAGGAAGGCATCAACGAAGCCGGCGGCATGTCGAGCTGGATTGCAGCAGCCACGTCATACAGCACGAACAACCGGATCATGATTCCGTTCTACGTGTACTACTCGATGTTCGGATTTCAGCGCGTCGGCGACCTGGCCTGGGCGGCCGGCGACATGCAGGCGCGCGGCTTTTTGCTCGGCGGCACCTCAGGCCGCACCACGCTCAACGGCGAAGGTCTGCAGCACGAAGACGGCCACAGCCACATCATGGCGGGCACGATTCCGAACTGCATTTCATACGACCCGACATTTGCGCACGAGGTCGGCGTGATTCTTCACCACGGCCTCAAGCGCATGGTGGAAAAGCAGGACAACGTGTATTTCTACCTCACGCTGCTCAATGAAAACTACCCCATGCCTGGCCTGAAACCGGGCACCGAAGAGCAGATCATCAAGGGCATGTATTTGTGCAAAGAGGGCAAAAAGCTGACGCCGCGGGTGCAGCTGCTCGGCTCCGGCACCATCCTGCGTGAATCCATTGCCGCGCAGGAGTTACTCGAAAAGGATTGGGGCGTTTCCGCCAACGTCTGGAGCTGCCCGAGCTTCAACGAACTGGCGCGCGACGGCCAGGACGCCGAGCGCTGGAATCTGCTGCACCCCACGGACAAACCTCGCGTGTCCTTTGTCGGCCAGCAGCTTGAAAAGCACACCGGCCCGGTGGTCGCATCGACCGACTACATGAAGGCCTATGCCGACCAGATCCGCTCCTTCATTCCACAGGGCCGTACTTTCAAGGTGCTGGGCACCGACGGTTTTGGCCGCAGTGACTTCCGAAGCAAGCTGCGCGAGCACTTCGAGATCAACCGCCACTACATCGTCGTGGCGGCCTTGAAGGCGCTGAGTGAAGAGGGCACCGTGCCGGTGACCAAGGTGCTTGAGGCGATCAAGAAATACGGCATTCAGGCCGACAAGATCAATCCGCTTTACGCTTGAAATCCTGGCTTGAAATCCAGGCTTGAAAATAACTTCGTGGGACAGACCGCAGCGCAGCGAGAATCTGTTCCCAACCGATTGGAGACAACATGGCAATGGTAGATATTCAGGTCCCGGACATCGGTGACTTTGACGAAGTGACTGTGATCGAATTGCTGGTGAAGCCGGGCGACACCGTCAAGGCCGAGCAATCACTGATCACGGTCGAATCCGACAAGGCGTCGATGGAAATTCCGTCCAGCCAGGCCGGTGTGGTCAAGGAAGTCAAGATCAAGCTCGGTGACAAGGTCAAGCAGGGCTCGGTCGTTCTGACGCTCGAAAGCAGTGATACAGCCGCGGTTTCAGAGCAAAAACCAGCTCCAGCCCAGGCAGAACCTGCGCAAGCAGCTACGAAATCAGTAGCGGCTGCTGCGTCTGCGCCAGCGGCTGCACCGGCTGGCGGCGGCGTGGTCGAGGTCCGTATCCCCGACATCGGCGATTTCAAGGACGTGTCCGTCATCGAATTGCTCGTCAAGGTCGGCGACACCATCAAGGCCGAGCAGTCACTCATCACGGTTGAGTCTGACAAGGCCTCGATGGAGATTCCGTCGTCGGGCGCCGGTGTGCTCAAGGAGCTGAAGCTCAAGATCGGCGATGTGGTCAACATTGGTGACCTGGTGGCTATTCTTGAAGGCTCCACCCCGGCGTCCGCTGCGGCCCCTGCCGCGGCACCGGCGGCTTCATCACCGGCCGCACCAGCCGTCGCTACGTCCGCCGCTCCAACGGCAAGCGCGCCCGCTGCCTCAGCGCCCGCACACGATCCCACAGTCGCTCCCACAGGCAGCTTGCCGCACGCGTCGCCGTCGGTGCGCAAGTTCGCACGCGAGCTCGGCGTGCCGCTGGCCGAAGTCAAGGGCCAGGGCCCCAAGGGCCGTATCACAGCAGAAGACGTGCAGGCCTTCACCAAAGCGGTGATGGCTGGCGACACGCGCACCCAGGCGCAGGCAGCCAAGGCGCCTGCTGCGGCTGCAGGCGGCGGCGGCGGCGGGGAACTCAACCTGTTGCCATGGCCGAAGGTCGATTTCACCAAGTTCGGACCGGTCGAGCGCAAGGACCTGTCACGCATCAAGAAGATCAGCGGCGCCAACCTGCACCGCAACTGGGTGATGATTCCGCACGTCACGAACAACGACGAGGCCGACATCACAGAGCTTGAAGCGTTCCGCGTTTCGACCAACAAGGAAAACGAAAAGTCAGGCGCCAAGGTGACGATGCTGGCTTTCGTCGTCAAGGCCGTGGTGTCTGCGCTTAAAAAGTTTCCGGACTTCAACACCAGCCTCGACGGTGACCAGCTCGTCTACAAGCAGTACTTTCACATCGGCTTTGCGGCAGACACGCCCAATGGCCTGGTCGTGCCGGTGCTGCGCGATGCCGACAAGAAAGGCATCTTGCAGATCAGCCAGGAAATGGGTGACCTGGCGAAAAAAGCGCGCGACGGAAAAATGGGCCCGGCCGACATGACCGGCGGCTGTTTTTCAATCAGCTCGCTGGGCGGTATAGGCGGCACGCATTTCACGCCCATCGTCAATGCGCCGGAGGTGGCCATCCTCGGCTTGTCCCGAGGTGCCATGACACCGGTGTGGGACGGCAAGGCCTTTGTGCCACGCCTGATGCTGCCGCTGTCGCTGTCGTATGACCACCGGGTGATCGACGGTGCGTCTGCCGCCCGTTTCAACGCCTACTTGGGACAAGTCCTCGCCGACTATCGCCGTATCCTCTTATGACTCCCACGCTTGCCGGTTTTCCGATTGCCCTGAGGTATCGAAGGGTGCCCCCTGGGAGGGCTGATTTTCCCAGGCGCAGCCCGTCGGAAAATTGCGCTGCGCCATTCCAGCGATCACGAAAGCTCACCCGATGACCACGCTTGTCGTGGTCAAAAAGGCAGGGCAGGTCGCCATGGCGGCCGATGCACTGGTGACTTTCGGCGACACCAGCCTGTCGCACCGCTTTGAAGCCAACAGCAAAATTTTCAAGGTCGACACGCCGGCCGGCTTGAGCTATGTGGGCATGGCTGGCACGGTGGCGCACTTTCCGGCCTTGCGCAAAGCCATGTCAGCGTTGCCGAAAGATCAGCTTAAATTGGGCTCGCGCGACGAGGTGTTTGACACCTTCGTCAAGCTGCATCCGATGCTGAAGGAAACGTTTTTTCTGCAAACCAAGGAAGATGACAACGACCCGTATGAGTCCAGCCAGTTCACCGTCATCATTGCCAATGCAAGCGGCATTTACGGTCTGTACAGCTACCGCGAGATTTTCGAGTTCAAGGAATTCTGGGGTATCGGCTCGGGCCGCAGCTTTGCGCTGGGTGCGATGCACGCCTGTTGGGACAAGGCAAAAACCGCCCGCGAAGTGGCGCTGGCTGGCATGAATGCCGGTTGCGAATTCGACAAAAACTCAGGTGGACCGATCGAAGTGTTCACCCTCAAACTGAAAGCTTCCAAATGAGCGACGCGGCCAATCTTATCGATATCAAGGTGCCGGATATCGGCGACTTCGACGAAGTGACGGTGATCGAGGTGCTGGTCAAACCTGGCGACAGCATCAAGGCCGAGCAGAGCCTGATCACGGTGGAAAGCGACAAGGCATCGATGGAGATTCCGTCGTCGCAGGCCGGCGTGGTCAAGGAGGTGAAGGTCAAAGTCGGCGACAAGGTCAAGCAAGGTTCGGTGATGTTGACGGTGGCTGCATCGGCTTCGAGCAGCCCCTCACCCCAGCCCTCTCCCCAGGGGGGAGAGGGAGCAAATCCGAAGCCCGCTCCAAGCTCCCCATCTTCACTCCCTCTCCCGTACGCGGGAGAGGGCAGGGGTGAGGGCTCCCCGGCCCCAACAATCACCGCAGCCAGTTTCAGCGGTACGGCCGATCTGGACTGCGATGTGCTGGTGCTCGGCGCCGGCCCCGGCGGTTACTCGGCAGCCTTCCGCGCCGCTGACCTGGGCCTTAAAGTGGTGATGGTCGAGCGCTACGCGGCGCTGGGCGGCGTCTGCCTCAACGTCGGCTGCATCCCGTCCAAAGCGCTGCTGCATGTAGCGGCCGTGATGGACGAGGTCAAGCATTTCGAAAGCCTGGGCGTGAGTTTTGCCGCGCCCACCGTAGACATCAACAAGCTGCGCACCCACAAGGAAAAAGTCGTCGGCAAACTGACCGGCGGCCTGGCCGCGATGGCCAAGATGCGCAAGGTGACGGTGGTGCGCGGCCTCGGCGAATTCCTGGATCCGTATCACGTGCAGGTCGAAGAGACCACCGGGCCTGGACAGGAAAAGAGCGGCAAAAAGCAGACGGTCAAGTTCAAGAACGCCATCATTGCTGCGGGCTCGCAAGCCGTGCAGTTGCCGTTCATGCCCAAGGATCCGCGCGTGGTGGATTCGACGGGTGCTTTGGAACTGGCCGGTAGCCCTCAGCGCATGTTGATCCTGGGCGGCGGCATCATTGGCCTCGAAATGGGCACCGTGTATTCGACG
>JANNKV010000383.1:0-12266 GCA_031396485.1 Polaromonas sp.
CCACCACATAGCCCGCCAGCACCGGCAGCACCGCGCCGTTCATGGTCATGGACACGCTGACTTTGTCGAGCGGGATCTGGTCGAACAAAATCTTCATGTCTTCGACTGAATCGATGGCCACGCCGGCCTTGCCGACGTCGCCGGTCACGCGCGGGTGGTCGCTGTCGTACCCGCGATGCGTGGCCAGGTCAAACGCAACCGACACGCCCTGCCCGCCGGCTGCGAGCGCCTTGCGGTAAAACGCGTTCGATTCTTCAGCCGTCGAGAAACCGGCGTACTGCCGAATCGTCCACGGCCGCACCGCGTACATGGTGGCCTGCGGGCCGCGAATGAAAGGCTCGAAGCCCGGCAGCGTGTTGGTATGCGGCAAACTGGCCACGTCATCGGCCGTGTACAAGGGCTTGACGGTGATGCCGTCGGGCGTATGCCAGTTCAGCGCCTCCACGTCGCCGCCCGGGGCAGACTTGGCAGCGGATTTTTGCCAGTCGGCAAGGCTTGCAGGCTTGAATTCGTCTTTCATGGCCTTGATCTTAGCACTGATCAGCATTCATAATTATGAATTCAAAAGTCAGTTTCATGTAAACTGCAGATCAGAAAACGCCGCACCCCATCCTGTTAAATCCTTCTCCATGAATGCGCCCACCGCCCACCTCCATCTAAAGCCTCGCGCCCTGTACGAAGAGGTGGCGGAGTTGCTGCGCCAGCGCATTTTCAGCCGCGAACTGCAGCCCGGCGCGTGGATTGATGAGCTGGCGATCTCCAGCGAATACGGTGTCAGCCGCACACCCCTGCGCGAGGCGCTGAAAGTTCTCGCTGCCGAAGGGCTGGTGACGATGAAAATGCGTCGTGGCGCCTACGTGACCGAGGTGAATGAAAAAGACCTGCGGGACGTGTTTCATTTGATGGCCGTGTTGGAGGGAGATGCTGCCGGCGTGGTCGCTAAGACGGCGACAAATGAACAGCTTCAAGAACTGGAAGCTCTACACCTTCAACTGGAAAAAGCCGTCAGGGACCACGTTAAATTTTTCTCCATCAATGAAGCATTCCACGTTCGGCTGCTTCAAATCGCCGATAACAAATGGCGCGAGCAGATGGTCGCTGATTTGCGAAAAGTAATGAAGCTCAACCGCGCGCAGTCTCTGCTGAAAGCAGGGCGAATTCTGCAGTCATTGGTCGAGCACGAAGTGACCATGGCGGCTTTGAAAAAAAGGGATGCTGCGGCTGCCCAGGCTGCGATGTGGATTCATATTAAGAATGGACTGGAGGCAGCTGTGTAAATCAGCGACATCACATGATTCAATTTATATTCAGTATTGTTTTTGTTGCTGCATTAGTAACTGGGCTGGTAGTTAGTTACCGGGCTTTATTAGTGATGGGTGATGGTTTTTTTGAGCGCTTAAACATCAATTTGTCTGGTCACCTAGTGCCTTTAAGCGTTGTAATGTTATTCGCTTTTTGGGGGTATATTAGTTACGAGGCCTTTAAAAAGGGATGTGCAACCGTGTCTCGTCCCATCTTTCATTCGCAGCCGTTAAAAATGCAAAGAGGATATGCAATTGAAGCATCTCCTCCGCCGGATTTTGCTGTAAGCGCTTTTAATCCACTCATTCCTCTTGATACGTATAACGTTAAATATGTCGAGGAAAATGGAAGGCGCCGCTGCAAAAGCGAAATAAATGGCAGGATTTCATTTAGTTGTGCTGGACTAGAAAGTGAGACTACGCGATACGTAGTTAAGATTCTTCCTTGGACAAAATTGGATCATTGGTGGAGACCACCGATTTATAAAGCTGAGTATGTCGTTCAAGAAATTAAGTCTGGCAAGGTAATTGCATCTGCAAGCGAGCTGATCTTTGGCGGCGGAGTTACAGGCTTTGTAATGCGAATGCTCGGCGGAGATCAAGATTATGAATTGCGCGGATGCGGCTATATTTCGAAGGATATTGGACTTGTAAGGCCAACCCTATCAACCCGAACGCGGGGCAATGATTACTACGTTGCTGACTTAGAATTTTTGAATAGCGCTTTAACCCCCACACAGAGCGCAGAATGAGCAAGACAGACATCCATTTCAATTGGGCATAACTGCTCCCACAGTCGCAAAACAAGCTCTTCCAATGCACATTTATACCAGCTATTTCTTTACCCTTTGAAGCTCAGTCGACTCAAAAGCTTACCGTTATTTGCGAAAACGGTTTTCTAAACGAGTTGCAAATCGCATTAAAAATGTGAAGCGAAAGCAAATTTTTCGGCAGCTTAATACGTTATGGCCGCTCTATGCAAACCACGATCTTACTCAACGCATGCGCCACAAAGTCGCTATTTTTTTGTGTGATTAAAGCCGACGCGCGTGGGCAGAACACGCCCAACAGGCAAGTTGCTTGGCTTGATTCAGCTTTTCTTGCACGTTTCAGGTTGCTTGCGAATCCATCAACTGCATCTCAATAAACCGTCTTTCGACGGCGTTGATAAAACAAATCACAAAATTTGTCACCACACCAATTCCAGGATAGTTCTGAGTATTTAGTTTCCCGAAGCATCTCGGAATTTGTACTTTTGTATTTTGAACACATCCCACTAGAGCGCGCGAAGGTTGATACCACACCAAACTAGCGGGTAAAGTCCCAGGATGTATTCAATTGCACCCGCCCTCATCACTCCCACCGTCGCCCGCAGCCCGGCACGCGGCTTGTGCACCGATTGCGGCCTGTCGCGCACCTCCGAACCCAAGCGCTGCGGCCAGGCTTGCCAGTTCATCAAACCCGACTATGCAGGGCAGGAAGTTCGCGTTCACGGCCGTGAACGAGACCCTGCCCGCACCGACGAAATGTTCTTCGGCCCGCACCGGCGCATGCTGCGTGCACGGCTGGCTGCGCCAGTAGCGGGCGCGCAATGGACCGGCATCACCACGCGGCTGGCCGAACGCCTGCTGGAAACCGGCGCGGTCGATGCCGTGCTGACGATGGCGCCCGACCCGAATGACAAATGGCGACCGGTCCCGGTGATCGTCACGCGCGCAGAAGGCATGGCGCAGTGCCGCGGCATGCGCATGGGCTATGCCCCGCTCTTGGCCCTGCTCGAGCCTGCCATCGCAATGGGCCACAAGCGGCTCGCCGTCATCGGCATACCGTGCCAGATTTACGCGCTGCGCGCGATTCAGCCGCAGCTGGAGCGCGAGCTCGGGCTGGAGCGGCTTTACGTGATAGGCACGCCCTGCTCTGACAACACCACCACCGAACGCTTTCACGAATTTCTGGCGCTGCTGGGCGACGACCAGGGCGAAGACCCTGACGACATCACCTACCTGGAGTTTCGCGCTGACTACCACGTCGAATTACGCTACAACGATGGCCGCGTGCGCGCGATTCCTTTTTTGCAGTTGCCACTGTCGAAACTGCCCAACGATTTCTTCCCGCTGACCTGCCGCACCTGCGTCGACTACACCAACGTGCTGTCAGACATCACCGTCGGCTACATGGGCGGCCAGGGTGAGCAATGGCTGCTGGTGCGCAATGAGCGCGGCGAGGAGTTGCTGTCATTGCTCGGCAACGAGGTGGTGACGTCAGCGCCCGGCAATGCCGGCAAACGCGCGGGTGCGGTCAGGGGCTTTATCGCCAACGTCGAGCGCGCTGCGGGCGGCCTGCCGCTGCGGCGCATGCCCGACTGGCTGCGGCCCATCGTCGGCTGGTTCATGCCGCGTATCGGGCCGCGCGGGCTGGAGTTTGCCCGCGCCCGGGTCGAGATGAAGGCGGCCGAAACGGTGATTCACCTGCGGCGCGAAATGCCGTCACGCATCAAGAACATGGTGCCGCCGCATGTGTGGCACCTGGTCAAGCCCTACGGCATGGGGCCGAAAGACGACGAGCAGTCCTGAGCCCGCGTTCGGCTTCCAGCTGCTGCAGGCTGCCTGCTTACCGCGAAGCCACGGCGGGCGCCAGGTGAAAGCTCAGATTGCCCCACAGGCTGTCCCAGTCGATATCTTTGACGCCTTTGCTTGGCACCATGTGCACCACGCTGATCATCCAGCCGCCGGGGTAAGGCAGATTGAAAGTCGCCTTGCCTTCGACCGAGGTTTTGGCCCGAACAATCAGTGTCTGCCCCCCTTGCTTGTTCCAAGCTTTCACAAGCGCGCCAGCCAGAGGTTTGTCGTCAAACAAGACCTGTAGGCCCAGCACATCGCCCGGTTTCATCAGCAGCGGGTCATTTGACGGCACGATTTCGAGTTGCTGGCCTGTACGGGTGGCGTACGTCTTGTCGGCTCCGTTGGCGGTCGTTGCACCGGAAGCGGGCGAATTGCCCACCCGAAGCAAGGTTTTGATGTACCGGCGATAGCGCTCGCGTCCGGGCTTTTCTGCCGTGCCGGCTGCTTCGCGCTGCGTCTTGATGAAATCGAGGCCTTCGTCGTGCAGATAGGCGTGGAAGGTGCCCGACGGCAGTGAAATTTGATTCGGCTGGCCGTCAAAGGCAAGCAGATAGCTGCCCGGGGATGGCAGCGGCAGGTTCAGGGTCGGGATGGCGCCGCGGGATGCTGGCGGCAGCATCGCGCGAAGGTCTTTGCTGCCAGACGCAGTGTATTGCCGCAAAGCCACGGTTTGCGGCGCTGAAAAACCGAGCGACTCACCCTCGAAAAACTCGCCGACGCGCAAGTCCAGACGCGCCGTGTCGCCGGCAGCCAGCGGCGCAGTGACAGGCTCAAACCAGAACTCGTGGGCCAGCAGCGGGAAAGCGGCCAGCAGAGACGAGACGAAAGCGATGGGGATAAGAAAATTTTTCATGGCAATCCGTTTATACGCGGCCGACCCCTGAATGGATGCAGGTTGGATCAACCCTGGATCAACCCTGGATGGCGCAGTGACTCAACAACTCGTGACGCTATATTATTAATAGCTGCTCGCGCATGTTTTATATGGGCTAGGGGCCGGTTTGATGCAAAAAAAACTCTTTTCAGTACTGCTGGGGCCATTGTGCCCCGCAATTAACTCAGGAAGGGATCGAGCAAAGCCGTGAACGCTTCAGGCTTCTCAAAGTAAGGCAGCGCCCCGCCCTCGATCAGGTGAAACTGCCAGTTCGGCCGCCCTTCCACGGTGCTGCGGCCCAGGTAATCGGTGAAATCCCCGCGGGTTGCCATCGACATCCAGACCGGGCAATCGACCGCTTCGTACAACGAATTGATGTCATTGCTGAACAGGTAAGCCGCCAGAAAGTAGAGCGGTGCGTTTTTCGCGCCGGGCTGGCGCGTCGTCAGCACGTCGTAACGCCACAGGCCTTCATCGATTTGTCTGGAGCCCCAGGTGCGCTCAAGAAAATAGCGGATCACGCCCGGCCGGGTCAGCGCGTTGAAGAGCGCACCGCTCCACGTGGGATTCGCCAGCAATTTGTACAGCCAGGGGATACCGCGTGTGGACCCCGGCGGGCCGTAGCGGCGTTTGCTGCCACTGAAACCGGTCGGGCTGACGAGCGCAATGCGGCGCAATGCGTTGGGCGCTTCGCTGTGCAGGCGCACCACATACTCGCACGACAGCGACACGCCCAGTACATCGACCGGTCCGCCGCCGTTTTCGGCTCGGATGTGCTGAACAACCGCGTGCAGCGCGTCTGTCATCAGCCGCAGCGTGTAGGCCCGGTCGCTGCGATCTGAAAGGCCGTAGCCCGGCAAATCCAGCGCGTATACCGGGCGCGTGCGGCGGTAGTGGTCGAAAAGAGGCGCGACCTCTGCCGCACACGCCGAGGCATTGACGCTGTGCACCAGAAGCAAAGGGAGAGACTCACGCGAGCCTCTTGCCTCGGGCGCAGCGCTGTACACCGCCAGACGGCCGGCATCGGTCTGCAACTCAACATACTCGCCGTCAAGCGGCAGCGGCAATGCAGGAAATTCAGGCAAAGGCTGCGCCATCGCTAGGCAGCCATGGCCATGTCTACAGCATCGTGACGCTCCACCGGCAAATGGGCCAGCGCCATCACATCGTGCGGGTGCATCGCCTTGAGTTTGTGGTCGCTCCATACCTGGCGCCAACGCCTGCTCCCCGTCAAGCCGTGCCGCAGACCCAGCATGTGGCGCGCAATCGCGCTCCACGGCGTGCCGTTCAACGCGGCTTCCCGAACCATGTAGTCGCACATTTTCTCTTCGACAGCTTCGCGGCTCAACGCATCAACCCCGCCCCCGGCAGCCGCGCCAAAAAACGATTGATCCCACGACGCCAGCCACCAGGGGTTGTGATAGGCCTCCCGGCCAATCATCACGCCGTCCAGCTGCTGAAACTGGTGGTGCACCTGCTCGGCCGTGGTGATGCCGCCATTGACCACGATAGTCAGTTGCGGAAACTCTTGCTTGAGCTGATTCACCAGCGCATAACGCAGCGGCGGCACTTCGCGGTTTTCTTTCGGGCTCAGGCCCTTGAGCCACGCCGAGCGGGCATGAACAATGAAGGTGTTGCAACCGGCCTCGCTGACGGTGCCAACAAAGTCTCGAACGAACCCATAGCTTTCGTTTTTGTCGATGCCAATGCGGTGCTTTACCGTCACAGGTAAGCTGACCGCATCGACCATGGCCTTCACGCAGTCAGCCACCAGCTGCGGCTCCGCCATCAGGCACGCACCAAACGCGCCGCGTTGCACCCGTTCGCTGGGGCAACCGCAGTTGAGGTTGATCTCGTTGTAACCCCACTGCTAGCCCAGCACGGCGGAATGCGCCAGATCCGCCGGCTCGCTGCCGCCGAGTTGCAGGGCGACGGGATGCTCTTCAGCATTGAAGCGCAAGTGGCGCTCGACGTCACCATGCAGCAGTGCGCCGGTGGTGACCATTTCCGTGTAAAGCAGCGCGTGGCGCGACAGCAGCCGATGAAAGGTGCGGCAATGACGATCCGTCCAGTCCATCATGGGCGCGACACTCATGCGCCATGGGTTCAAGAGCAGCGAGGACTGGCTCACGCCAGCCTCAGCGGCTTCAGCAGCTTGAGAGACTTGGGCGACTTGAGGAGCAGGAAATGGAACGGCACTAACCATCGCGGTATTTTCCCAGAAAGCCGTCCGTGCCGGCTGACGGCTCAATCGATACCCCGGCAAGCCCCGCTTCCAGGGCTTCTGGGCTTTTAGGCCTTCTAGGCCTTCTAGGCCTTCTAGGCTTTCTCGGCCTCGAATTCTTCCATCAATTCCATTTTTCGCTGGCTTAGTTCATCGGCCATTGCCACCAGGTCGAGCCTGGATTTACGCGCCTTCACGAAGATCTCTTCACGCTCTTCCTTGACATGGTGGTCGATGTACTCGCCCAGCACCGTGACTCTGGCGTCGTACAGGTCATCGTCCGGGCTCATCCCTGAAATTTGCGCAATCAAATCCTTGGCAGTGCCGTGCTCGACCTCGGCTTCGTCGAGCAGGGCGTCTGCGTCAATGGCTTCACGCAATTCAGGGTAAAAAATTTCTTCTTCGATTTGCGCGTGTACGCTCAATTCCTTGCATATCTGCGCGGCAACGTCACGCTTTTCTTCCGCTGGTGCATCGTTGTCGCAGAGTTTCTTGTAGGCAGTGAACAGCTTTTTGACAGCGATGTGGTCAGCGTCGAGCAGATCAACTGCATCGTTCTTTTTAGCAGGGGCTTTGGTCATGGGGTCTCCAGAATGGGATGGTTAAAAAAGAGGTGGTAGCGAGGCAAAACGGAAGTTGCACCGACAGCTCACGCCACAAATCGAAGTTAGGCGCCGCCACTGCGGGGCGCTGTGGGACAGCGAAAACGCAGCCTGTAGGAAAACGCGCAGCACCTGTCAATACACAGGCAACTGACAGGAAACGGGACTTGTGGAGCCTGAAGAGGGTTGTTGGCGCATGACGGAAAGTCTGGAGGACGGGTAATATAAGTCATCACTCCGCCGCACGCCGCACGAGGCGGATTCGGACATTTTTCACGCAGGAAAAAAAGGACAACCCATGATCCGACCGGCATCCACGCAGCGTCTCTCAAGAGCTGGCAGTCCGCACGCCGGGAAGCCTGATGTGCACACGCGCCGCGCCCGTTTGCAGCCATGGGCGATAGTGACTGCGATGGCGATGCTGGCAGGCTGCACCTCAACGCCCCTGCCACCGTGGACGCCCGGTGGCACCTCTCGCCCCGCGGTCAATCGCCCGGCGCCGCCGGCAACGAATGCACCCGCTGCCTCGCCATCGATGGAGGCGCCCACGGATGTGCAGACCTTCCCGGTGCCGGCCAGAGGCGCAGGTGCCGGCCCTGCAGGGACGTCGGCGAATCCCGCTGATGAGCCCCTGCCTTACGGTCCAGCCGTGGCGGCCCGGTTCCCGGCACCCGCGGTGACTTACAGCACGCCCGGGCTGCAGGCAGGTCGCAACACGTTTACCAATCAGTCCGAAATGCACGCGTGGCTGGTCGACCAGGCCGCGGCGGCGGCGCGCAACACTGGCGTTAAATCTGCCTTGCTTCCCATCGGCAATTCACAAAACCGGCAGCTGCTCGAGGCGTTGGTCCTGACGCGTGCCGGATCGACCGACCCCGGCAGTCTGCAGGCCAGCGGCAAGCCCACCGTGCTGTTGATCGGCCAGCAGCATGGCGACGAACCCGCCGGCAGCGAAGCCTTGCTGGTCATTGCGCGGGAGCTGTCCCAGGGCCTGCTGCGGCCCCTGCTTGAGCGCATCAACGTGATCATTGTTCCGCGCGGCAACCCCGACGGCTCGGCGGCCGGCCAGCGCGTCACCCAGAGCGGGCTGGACATGAACCGCGACCATCTGCTGCTGGCCACCCCGGAGGCGCAGGCACTGGCAAAACTGACCCGCGACTACCGGCCTACCGTGGTGGTGGACGCGCACGAATACACCGCCGTCGGCCGGTTTCTGCAAAAGTTCGCCGCGCTTCAGCGCTTTGACGCGCTGGTGCAATACGCCACCACGGCCAACACGCCAGAGTTTTTGACGCGCGCTGCCGAAGAGTGGTACCGGCGCCCGTTGCTGGCGTCACTGCAGGCCCAGGGGCTGAGTTCCGAGTGGTACTACACGACTTCTACCGACCTGGCAGACAAAAAAATCTCGATGGGCGGCGTGCAACCCGACACCGGAAGAAATATCTACGGCCTGAAGAACAGCGTCAGCCTGCTGATTGAAACCCGCGGCGTCGGTCTGGGGCGGCTGCACATCCAGCGACGCGTGCATACGCACGTGACCGCCATCAGAAGCGTGCTGGCCAGCACCGCACAGCGCACCACCGAGCTCGGCCAGTTGCGCCCCTACATCGACCGCGAAATCAGTGCCCGCGCCTGCCGCGATGAAGCCGTCGTCGAAGCCGCCGCCACGCCCGGTCGCTACGACCTCATGATGATCGACCCCGAAAGTGGCGTTGACAAACTAGTGCCGGTCGACTGGGACTCCTCGCTGGCATTGCGAAAAATAAAGTCGCGCATTCGCCCCTGCGGCTACTGGCTTTCCGGCGCTGCCACCACGGCGGTTGAACGCCTTCGCATGCATGGCGTGCAGGTCATGCGCATCAGCGAGGCAGGCTCGGTGCTGGGGGACAGCTACCGCGAAGTGTCACGTACAACCGGCGAGCGGCAGGACGTGCGGGGCACGATTGCAGCGGCCACGCCGGTGATCAATGCGCAGGTCAACCTGGTGCGCGGCGTGTATGACGTGCCGCGCAACAGCTACTACGTCAGTCTCAACCAGCCCCTGGGCAACCTGGTGCTTGCCGCGCTGGAACCTGACACGCAAAACAGCTATTTTGCCAACTCGGTGCTGCCTGATCTGCAAAGCACCGTGCGTGTGATGACCGAGCCCAGCGTCAAGCTGGAGGCGCTGCCTTGAGGGCCTGCTTCGGCATCCCTACAGACAGTTTCTTCTGGCCGGGGTCTTACAGGCGGTCGTAGCAGCCGCTGACGCGAATCATCGGTTTTTCAGGTGTTAATAGATATCTATTGCACTTCAGGAGAACAACGATGAAACCCTTTGAACTGACCAAAAAAATGTTGACGCTGAGCGGCGTGTTTTACCCAACCGGCTATGCGTTCATCATGTTCCCGGATGCTGAGAGTGCCCATCAGGCCGCTCAACATATCGACTCCTTGAGCGACACCGTAATGCTGCTCACGCCCGAAACGGTATTGAAGGAAATCGGCAAAGTGGATGGGGACTCTCATGCTGCGCTGCCAGATGTCGGCACCGAAGGCGCCACCGTGCAGCGGTACGTCAACCTGGCTCGCAAGGGCCACCACGCCGTGATGGTCGCAGTGCCTGATTCAAAGGCCGCTGAACGTGTGACGGCAGAAGCGCGCAAGCATGATTTCTCGTTCGGGCAGCTCTACCACATGCTTGCCATTGAAGATCTGGAGTGAACGGCCTTTCGCACAACAAAAAAACCCGCTTCTGCGGGTTTTTTTGTGGGTGCAAAATCTGCAGCGGCTGCGATCAGCCCATGTGCAAACCGCCGTTGAGCGAAAAGTCGGCACCGGTGGCGTAACCACCTTCGTCTGATGCAATCCACGAAATGATGGACGCAATTTCTTCTGGCTGCCCCAGCCGCTTGGCAGGCACACCAGCGACGATTTTTTCCAGCACATCAGGGCGAATGGCCTTGACCATGTCGGTGCCAATATAGCCCGGGCTGACGGTGTTCACAGTCACACCCTTGCTGGCAACTTCCTGCGCCAGCGCCATCGTGAAGCCATGCAGGCCTGCCTTGGCGGTTGAATAGTTGACCTGGCCAAACTGGCCCTTCTGGCCATTGACCGACGAGATGTTGATGATGCGCCCGAAACCGGCCTCGACCATACCTTCGATGACCTGCTTGGTCACATTGAACATGCTGTTGAGGTTGGTGGAAATCACCGCATCCCAGTCGGCCTTGCTCATCTTGCGGAACTGGCCGTCACGCGTGATGCCGGCGTTGTTCACCAGCACGCTGACCGGGCCGTGCTCTGCCTTGACCTTGTCGAACGCGGCGACGGTGGAGTCCCATTCGCCGACATTGCCGACCGACGCATAAAACGTATGACCAAGCGCTTTCTGCTCGTTGATCCACTTGGCGAAGTCACGTGTGGGGCCGCAGCCCGCGATGACGGTAAAACCGTCTTTGGCCAGCCGCTGACAGATGGCGGTGCCGATACCGCCCATGCCGCCGGTGACATACGCTACTTTTTTGCTCATGATGTTCTCCTTGAATATACTGATTTATTGAGGGGTGAGCCAGCTCGTTTGCTACAACTTTGATAGCTTCTTGCGCACGATTTATGTGGGCTACAGCCTGTTTTACCTTAAATTCAGCGTTCCAGTGTGAGGGCAACCCCCATGCCGCCGCCAATACACAGGCTGGCAATGCCTTTTTTGGCGTCGCGGCGTACCATCTCGTGCAGCAGCGTGACCAGAATGCGGCAACCGGACGCGCCAATCGGGTGACCGATGGCAATTGCGCCGCCATTGACATTGACCTTGCTGGTGTCCCAGCCCATCTCCTGATTGACGGCGCAGGCCTGCGCGGCGAAGGCTTCATTGATTTCCAGCAAATCCAGGTCTTGCGCCTTCCAGCCGGCGCGCGCCAGTGCCTTGGTTGATGCCGGAACCGGGCCCATGCCCATGAAGGCCGGATCCAGCCCGGTGGTGGCATAGCTGGCAATGCGGGCCAGCGGCTTGAGCCCCAGTTCAGCGGCTTTTTTCGCAGTCATCACCATCACGGCGGCCGCGCCATCGTTCAGGCCAGAGGCATTGCCGGCGGTGACGCCACCGGCTTTGTCGAAGGCCGGGCGCAAGCCGGCCAGCACGTCCGCGCTGGTCTTGCGGTTGATGAATTCATCGGCCGCAAAAACAATCGGGTCACCCTTTTTCTGGGCGATGGAAAACGGCACGATCTCGTCCTTGAACTTGCCGGCGTCCTGCGCGGCCGCCGCCTTCGTCTGGCTGGCCAGGGCGAGTGCGTCCTGCTTGTCACGGCTGATGTCGTATTTCTTCGCAACGTTTTCTGCCGTGATGCCCATGTGGTACTGGTTGTAGACGTCCCAAAGACCGTCGACGATCATCGAGTCGATCATCTTCCAGTCACCCATGCGCTGGCCTTCGCGTGAACCGTTCAATACGTGCGGCGCCAGGCTCATGCTTTCCTGGCCGCCGGCAATGACGATTTCACTGTCACCGGTGGCCACCGACTGCGCCGCCAGCATCACAGCCTTCAGGCCTGAGCCGCAGACTGCGTTGATGGTCAGGCCCGGAATGCCGTTGGGCAGACCCGACTTGATAACGGTTTGCCGCGCCGGGTTCTGGCCCACGCCAGCCGTCAGCACCTG
>JANNKV010000388.1:0-16514 GCA_031396485.1 Polaromonas sp.
GATATTGGATTCGGCGATGTGGTCCAGATCGACCAGCGTCAAGCGCGCCACGCCACTGCGTGCTGCGGCCTCTGCCGCCCAGGACCCAACGCCACCCAGGCCGACGACGACGATGTGCGCCTGACGAATCCGCTGCGCGCCCGCAGCACCATACAGGCGCGCCAAGCCCCCAAAACGCCGCTCCAGGTCTGGCTGCATCACTGCGTCAGCGAGCATCTCGGGGTTTCACTTAACTGCCTGAGGAATCCACTCACAGCGCACGTTCCAGACGCCAGATCTGGAAGCGTAAACCGGTGGTAGCCCCGGCAATTATTGCGCCAACAGCTATAAAACTCATAGCACTCAGCGTGGAAATTCCGGACAATCCCTGGCCGACCGTGCAACCCATGGCGACTACGCCGCCAACGCCCATCAGCGTTGCGCCGATCAGGTGGTTCGCTGTGTCTTTGGCATCCCGAAAACCTTCCCAATGAAAGCTGCGGGACACGATAGCCACCAGTGCCGAGCCAGCCACCACGCCGAAAACCGACACAATGCCGAGCGTGAGCACCTTGCTTTTGTCACTGAAGAACATGAGCCAATCGAGCGTGTAGGCAAAAGGCGCCACGAAGCTGAGCGCTTCCGCCCGCCCGGAATTGGTTGCCAGAAAAGCTTCCTGCAATGTCTCGGGATGCTCGGCTATATGACCCAGTTGGCCGCTGACCCACCACATCGCGGTGATGACCGCGCCGGTACCCAGACCGCCGAGCAGGTTGTTGAAGTTGAAAAAGCCCGAGCCGCTCAACGCCCACGACAGCAGCGCTAGCCCGATCAGGAGCGCAATCGCTAACCCGGCCGTTGCAGGCGCCAGGCCCATCGCGCCGGCCACCCAGTTGGGCAACGCGGCCTGGGTGGAAAAATCCACTGCAATCCGGTCTACAGTCGCCACGCGTACCACCGCCGTTATGCCTTTGAGCGTGGCAAAAGCGGCGACGCCCATGACGACAAAAACCACCAGCGATTTGAGGCTGCCACCACCCAAGCGCACCAGCGTCTTGCTGCCGCAGCCCGACGCCAGAACCATACCGAACCCGAACATCGCGCCACCCACGAGCGCGGACAACCAGATCAGTCGGCTGGAAGCGTAGAGTGTTTTGGCCGGGTCGATCTGGCCGGCGGCAACAAGTGCGGCAAAGCCGATCATGGCGACGCCAACAGCCAGACCCCACATGCGCATGCGTGTCCAGTCGCCCATCGTGACGATGTCGCTGACCGCACCCATGGTGCAAAAATGGCTGCGCTGGGCGATGGCGCCAAAAACAACCGAAAGAATGAAACCGGCCCAGAGAACCTGGGTGGTGAGTGCGCTGACAGCAGAAATTTCCATTCACCAATCTTAAAGGCGAATGGAACCCCCAAATAAGGCTTGCACCCAGGCTATTTCAATCTGGCCAGGCGCTCTTTCGCTACCGAGGCGGCTTCAGATTGCGGATAGGCCTTGACCAGATCTTCCAGGGACTTGCGCGCCGATTTCGCGTCTTTCAATTCGACCTGCGAGTTAGCCATAGACAAAAATGCCTCGGGCGCACGCGCGTGCTGCGGCTCGGCAGTCACCATCGAGCGGAAGTTGATAACCGCCTCTTTGTAGTTGCGCAAGGCGTACTGGGCATTGCCCAGCCAAAACAGCGCAGAGGCACGATAACCGCTTTGGGGATAACGGCCCATGAAATTGACGAAAGCGGTCTGGGCACCGGCAAAGTCACTCTTGCGTAGCGCAGCCAGCGCCGCATCAAACTCCTGCTTTTCAGCCGGGTCAGCCACAAACTCCTTGCCATCGACGGATACCTTGCTGGGCTCGATTTTTTGCAAGCGGTCTTCAACGCCCTGCTTCAGGTCTTTTTGTGTGCGCTGAACATCTGCGACCGAGCGGCTGAGCTGCTCGCTTTGCCCGCGCATGGCAGCGAGTTCATTGCGCAAGGCTTCGATCTGGTTGGAGAGATCCAGCACACTGCGGCGCAACTGGGCGTTGTCTTCAGTCGCACGCCTGAAGTCTTCAGCAGATCGCTGCTGTGAAGAATCGAACTTCTGTCGAAGATCAAGGATGGCGCGGCGTGCCTCGTCGTCTTCGAACAGAGCGGCTTGCGCACTGAAGGCAAACAGGAAAACAGCAGCCGCGACGGCGCCTTTAAACATTTTCAAGATGGAACTCCAGCTTAACGATAAGCGAGTTCAGCGCGACGATTTTTCGCCATCGAGGCTTCGTCAGATCCCGTAGCCGCCGGCTTCTCTTTGCCAAAGCTCACCGCTTCGACCTGCGCATCGACCACGCCCAGCAACCCAAGGGCGCGGCGCACAGCTTCCGCACGCTTTTGACCCAGCGCCAGGTTGTACTCGCGGCCACCGCGCTCGTCGGTATGACCCTCGATGGCCATTTTCCGGGCTTTGTTGGCCGTCAGGTACTTGGCGTGCGACTCAATCGTGCCCTGAAACTCTGGTTTGACCACAAAGCTGTCGAAGTCGAAATAAATCACCTTGGCGGTGTTGGCGGGTCCTGCACCAGACGCGTCGGTCACGCCGATCTGGACCGGTGCCACGCCACTGCTCGCAGCACCGCCCGGGGTGCCGCCGGCCGCTCCCATGTTGGCGCCGCTACGGTCTTCTACAGGGACGTCTTCAAGTTTGACATTCGAGCCGCAAGCGACCAAAGAGGCCGCCAGCACCAAAGTGGAAACCACAGAAAAGAAAATGCGCTTCATGAAATACCCCAAAAAAAATAGTAAACGAATGAAAAATTGGATCGGACCAGGCAACCACTAACGCTGGAAAGGGCCCCAATCGGGTTCCCTGATGTCACCAGTGGCCCCCCGAGAGCCTTGCCTTGATCTTGCCGTCCAGCGTGGTCGTCATCAATGCTTCCTTGCCTTGCTGCTGGGTGGCGTAAACGATGAGCCGGCTGTTGGGCGCAAAGCTGGGACTTTCGTCGCCAGACGTGTCTGTGAGAGAGGTCACTGCGCCACCAGCAAGCTCCATTAACTGGAGCTTGAACGCGCCGCCAATCCTCGATATGTAGGCGAGCCAGCGGCCATCTGGACTGACTGCCGGCGATATGTTGTAGCTGCCCGTGAATGTCACGCGTTCTGCATTGCCGCCCGACGGAGCCATGCGGTAAATCTGCGGTGCACCGCCACGGTCGCTCACGAAATAAATGGTTTTGCCGTCTGGCGAATAGGCGGGTTCGGTGTCGATGCTTGATGACTGGGTCAGCCTTCGGGGTTCGCCTCCGTTAAGCCCGATCGCATAAAGCTGCGAGCCGCCCTGCTGGCTTAAGGTGGCAACGATCTGCCGGCCATCGGGTGCCCAGGCCGGAGCGCTGTTGGATCCACGGAAGTTGGCTACCAGGCGCCGCTTGCCGGTAAGTACCTCGTGCACGTAAATGACTGGTTTGCGCGATTCAAATGAAACATAGGCCAATTGGGCGCCGTTGGGCGACCACGACGGCGAAATGATCGGCTCCGGGCTGGTCAGTGCCGACTGCGCACCTTCGCCATCCGAATCGGCTACCCACAAATTAAAACGCTGAGCGGCCTTGGTAACGTACGCAATACGGGTGGAGAAAATCCCCTTTTCGCCGGTCAGTTTTTCATACACGTAGTCAGAAATGCGGTGCGCGGAAAGCCGCAAATCGCCTGCTGGCGGGGTGTAGCTCTGCCCGCCCAGATCCTGGCCGCGAACGGTGTCCCACAAACGAAGCCGCACATCAAAGCGGCCATCCGCCAGCGGCGAAACACTGCCAGTCACGATGGCGTCAGCACCTTTTTGCCGCCAGCTGGCCAGGTCGGGCCGCGTCGTTTCGTCGGCAGTCTGTCCGGCGGCGTCAATGCCCCGGAACAGGCCGCTGCGCTCAAGATCGGCTTTGACAATATTACTTATTTTTTGGGGTGACTGCGCTTCGCCGCGAAACGGAATAATGGCCAGTGGCACCTGCGTCATGCCGACACCTGTCACTTCAACGCGGAACTGGGAAAAAGCGGGGGTCGCACCCGCCGCCAGTAGCGCCACCACGGAGCGGCGGTTTAGTGAAGAATTCAATGATGAAGAAAGGCTCATAGAAGGGATTTTTTATGGATTCAGTTGGGTTATTTTGATGGGTGACTCAGGGTCGATCTCAAGAAGACCCCGGTCGGCTCGCACCTGATCGGTTTGCATGCGCTGAATGACCCTGTTTTTGTTGGAAGATTCCCGATCACGCTTGTTTTCCTGGTGCCAGAGGTGAAAAACCTCCGTAGCCATGAAGCCATTCTTTCTTTGAATACCCAAGTGACTGAGTCGAAGAACCAGATCGGCGTCTTCATGACCCCAGCCTTGAAAGGTCTCATCGAATCCATTGACCTTGAGAAAATCCTGACGCCAGACACCAAAATTGCAGCTTCGAATGCCGCGCCATATGAAACCCGGTTTTACCCTGAATAAACGCCATGGCCAGATCAGTAGGTGCAACAGTTTGTTGCTATCGCCCCGCCGCCAGGCTTTCAGCCAAAAAGTCAGTGAGCTATGTGCAATATCAATGTTGCCCTCAAGCACGCGGCGAGAGAGCGCCTCGCTCAACAATACCCGACTCCCGTTGACAAAGCACCCGTGCTCAGCAAGGCGCGCATGTTGAGCCACCATCTTCTTGTTAGGAACACAGTCACCATCCAGGAAAATCAAGTACTCGCCATGAGCATGCGCCGCAGCAAGATTACGGGCTCGCGCAGCGGTGAAGCCGGTATCGGGATGCCAGATGTGACGGACTGCGCAACGAAACGGCGGACAATGCGCCAATAGTTTTTCAACTTCTTCTGACTTCGAACCATCGTCGGCAATCAAAACCTCGTGATCGTTGGAGCATTGCTCGGCAAGAGACCGCAAAACCGTCAGTAAAGCGTCAGTACGGTTGTAGGTCAACACAACAAAACTGATGTTCATGAACTCGGCGGCGTCACGTTAGCCTCACGATTCATCAGCCACAACTTCAGATACCGGTAGTAAGTTCCCTCGGCATTGGAAATCGCCAGAACCAGACCCATCCGGCCATCCAGAAATCCACGGCGCAGCAGATAGGTGCGGATGAATGCCCAAAGGCCATGCCCCAGCGCCTTGCCAAGCGAAGAACGCTTGCCTCGACTTTGCAGACTTCTCGCGCCTGCGCTAGAGTAACGGTTGACCTTCTCCAAGACCTCCTCGAGCGAGCGAAAACTTTCATGCAGCAATGGCGATTCGAGCTGTCCGATGGCTCTGCTGGTGACGATTGACTCATGGACCAGGTCATCGGAAAATTGGGCGGCGTTACGCCGGAACAGGCGCGTAACCCGGTCTGGATACCAGCCGGAATGAAGCATATTCTGGCCGCAATAACTGGAAAGGCGGGGGAACGCGTAGACGTCGAACTGCGGCGACGCGATCGCCGTCTCAATTTCTGCGCGGAGCGCGGGGGAGACGCGCTCATCCGCATCAAGTGAAAGTACCCAATCGTTGCGGGCCATTGCCAATGCCCGATTTTTTTGAACCCCAAAACCCTGCCAGTCGTTGTTGACTGACACCTCAGCACCTGCACCATTCGCGATTTCTATGGTGGCATCCGTGCTGCCGGAATCGAGCACCACCAGCTGGTCTGCAAAAGAAACCGAGCTCAGGCAAGCCTGGATGTTTTGCTCTTCATTTTTGGTGATGACTGTAACGGTCAAGCTTGACAACGAACACCTTTTCGACGCAATCAGATTGGAATGCACCCGGTCTCCACGCCCGAATTTCCTCGACAGCATAGCAGAGCGCTCCACGGTTTTTCCGCCGGCACACACGGTCCAATGCCTGATAATGCCGACAGTTTCCAGCGCACCATTTCACTAGTACTTTGCCAAAACCGACGACCAACCTCCAACTCGCCGTGATCTCCACGGCCGCCGCATCGGCAGCCTTGTCGATGGTCGTCAGCATCTCCAAGCCCTTGCTGGTGGTATGCGGGATGGTCGTTTTACTTTTCTCGGCGTGCAAAAATAGCGGAAACCGTACCAACGGCACTATTGAATTTGCCCATCGGCTTGCGAGGTTTTTTTCACTTGCCAGTGACTTGTGTGGCCTCCGACATGGCTTTGCTGCAGTTCGCGGTTTTATCCAGTTACTTCAAGCAGGGCATCGTACGGACGGCGCTGGCAATTCTAGTCTGGCAGCTTCGAGACCTGATTACCAGGACCCCTACCGCAGGGTCTGCATGGGAGGTCGGAGCAGTGAATACAACCGTCTTGAACGCAGCCAAAGTCCAGTTCGTTTTGACATTGCAGGCAACGGAAATCCGCATCAGGCATATTTGTTGTGGGGCGTGCAGCTTGGCATTACCGGTCTTGTACTTTTCTGCACCCTGCTGTTTTCCAGCCTCAGGGATTCATTGAGTATGGCAAACCCCCACGCCAGCTTCATGCGGTCTGCAGCGCTGGCAATGTCTCTTGCTGACACGTTTATTGCCAGTATTTACGACGCACTGATCGGTGACTTTGTCTTCTTGCTGCTGGGCCTGCTCCTGGCCTTCGGTTCTGCACGCAGGGCCAGCCCCGGCCAGCACGGTATGCCAGCATGAGCGCGCCTCCGCGTACGGGCGGCGCGAGCCCCGAGGCAAAAATGACGCTTGGCTGGAGAATCGCTCGGGTGTGGCCGTACTTTAGTGGGTCGCGCCTGGGATGGGCGTGGGCAGTGGGTGCGACTATCGTGGCATCGGCGACCGAGCCTTTTGTTCCCGCACTGTTGAAGCCCCTGCTCGATCGCGGGTTCCAGACTGACACCTTCAATCTCTGGCTTGTTCCGGCGGCTTTAATGCTGCTGTTCACAATCAGGGGTCTGTCGGGATTTGTGGCTCAATTCGCACTTGCCAAAGTCACCAACGACGGCCTGTTGCGCCTGCGCAAAGCCATGTTCAACAAGTTGTTGACGGCCAGACTGAGTCTCTTCGCTGATCAAACCTCCAGCGCAATCGCCAACACAGTGGTTTATGAGGTCTTCAACGGCTCGTCGATGCTGATCAACGCCGTACTGAAGCTCGCGCGCGACCTGCTGACGCTGCTCGCACTGATTGCCTATCTGCTTTACCTGAACTGGAAGCTCACCCTGATTGTGGCGCTGCTATTTCCAGCGGTTGCCTTGGTGATTCAGGTGCTGTCTCGCCGCCTTTACCGGCTGACCAAAGAAAGCCAGACCGCCACCGACAACCTGGCGTATGTAGTTGAAGAAAATGTATTGGCCAATCGCGACATACGCCTGCACGGTGCGCAGGCTTCCCAGGCAAGCCGGTTTGATGTGCTGAGCAATTCGCTGCGTCGTCTGTCGATGAAATCAACAGCCGCGTATGCCGGTATGAGTGCTATCACCCAGGTTCTGGCGGCTATGGCGCTGTCCGCGGTGGTGTCCATTGCGCTGCTGCAAAGCGCCGAGAACACAACCACCGTCGGTGGTTTTGTGGCCTTTGTGACCGCCATGCTGCTTCTGATTGCACCGGTCAAGAGCCTGTCAGATGCCACGACACCGATCACCCGTGGCCTCGCCGCACTTGAAAGAGGCCTGGATCTGCTGGACCTCACCGATGACGAATTCAGCGGTTCATTCCAGAAGCAGAGGGCTCTCGGCAACATCGAGTTTTCCGGCGTTAGCGTGGTCTATAAAACTGACTCCCTGCCCGCGCTTGATGCCTTCAGCCTGTCAGTCAAGGCCGGAGAAACTGTGGCACTCGTTGGCGCTTCGGGGTCAGGGAAAACAACGCTGGTCAGCCTGCTGCCCCGATTTGTAGATGTGACGTCAGGCAGCATCTATCTGGACGGCGAGGAGCTTCGTAGTTGGGATCTCACCTGCCTGCGTTCGCAGCTGGCTTTCGTGAGCCAGCATGTGGTGATGCTCAACAGCAGCATTGCAGAAAATGTGGCCCTGGGGTTGGCTGTGGATAGACAACGAGTGACAGAGTGCCTGACCGCCGCCAACCTCGCTATCTTTCTCGCGGAGTTGCCGCTGGGTCTCGATACAGTTCTCGGCCACAACGCGATGCAGTTGTCGGGCGGCCAGCGCCAGCGCCTTGCCATTGCACGTGCGCTCTACAAGGACGCCCCTATTCTCGTACTGGACGAGGCGACTTCAGCCCTCGACACCGAATCAGAGTTGGCTGTGCAGGAAGCCATCAGGCGTCTGACGCGCGATCGGACTTCGCTCATCATTGCACACCGCCTGTCCACGGTACGGCATGCAGATCGCATCATCGTGATGGACGCTGGCCGCATGGTGGAGTCAGGCACGCACTCCGAGCTGGTTACGAAGAACGGTACCTATGCCCATCTTTATCAGCTGGGTTTCCAGAAAAGCCGGGGCGCTTTGCTGGCCGAATAGCCTGACGCAAAAAATCAAAAAAACAGAGAGTTTCCCAGAATGAGCGTTTCGATCAGTGGATTCACATTCATACGTAACGGCGTAGAACTCGCCTTTCCCTTTGAGGCATCCATTCGGTCCTTGTTGCCGCTGGTCGACGAATTTGTTGTGGCCGTCGGTAAGGGATCAGACGATACGCTGGCGCGCGTTCGCGCCATCGGCGACCCCAAGATCAGGATCATCGAAACCTTGTGGAACGAGCGTATGGCTGACCGTGGCTTTGTTTACGCCCAGCAAAAAATGATCGCGCAGTATTCCTGCACGGGCGACTGGGCGTTTTACCTCGAAGGCGACGAGGTGGTGCACGAAGGCGAACTGGCAGCCATTCGCGCCAGCGTCGAGCGCCATCACGCCAATCCGGCAGTTGAGGCGCTGGTTTTTGATTACCACCATTTCTATGGCTCACCAGACTGGATCTCCATCAGCCCAGGTTGGTATCGCCGCGAATGCCGGCTGATTCGCAACACCATCAGAAGCTATGCGCCTGACGGGCAGTATTGGCTGGTCACTACCGAACACAAGAAAGGCCGCAACCCGCATGGGGCGCTCGCCGATGCGCACATCTATCACTACGGCTGGATACGCCGCAACGAAGAAATGCAGAGGAAAATGGACCAGGTCAGCAAGTACTGGGGCACACCCGCCGCACAAATAACCTACAGTAAATTTGATCGCCGCGCTCTGAAGCGGTTTGAGGGCACGCACCCCGCGGCGGTGAAGGAATGGCTGGCCAATGATGCTGAGCCTGCTTTAAATATCGACCCTGACTACAAACCAACGCCGAAAGAAAACAAGTACCACCTGATGCGGCTTGTTGAAACGCTGACTGGGCTCGATTTCAGCCGGAAGCACTTCAAGCTGGTTGCCTAGTGTGCTGTCCCCGTTTTTAACGGTGCTGCTGTTTGCTGGCGGTCACAGAGAAGTAAAGAGCCTCCTGCTGGCTGGACAACGCCTTCCAGTCATAGTGCCTGGCAAAGCCAGACGCACCCATCGACAGCGTTTGCTGCAGGACCGGTGAACCGAGGAGTTGCAACAATGTACCGGCAAGACTGGTTGCGTTCCGCGGATCATCCAGGATCAACGCGTTGACGCCATGCTGCAGCAGGCCGGAGATGCCGCAGTACTGAGGCCCGCTGACCACCACGGGCAAGCCATGCGACATGGCCTCCAGAACCACCATCGCGAATGTATCTTCGAGCGTTGGGTGAACAAGACTGTCGGCAGCCTCGTAGGCGGTCGCTACATCAGGCAAAGAGCCCAGAAAGAAAACGCGCGTTTCCAGCTGTAAAGCTTTAACCTGTGCGCGAAACCCTGGGATATGCACAGGATTCCCGACCACCGCCAACACCACCTGAGCAGGCAGTTGCGCCAGTGTGTCCAGCAATGTGGACAATCCCTTTTTTTTGTAGTCATTGCCCACGAACAGCAGACAGTAGGCCGCGAGCGGCAACCCCAGCAAGACCCTTACCTCTTTTTTTCTGGTCGGCGTTGCCTGCCTTTCAGGCATCGTGATTCCCGGCGTGATAACGGCCAACATCAATGCGCTGGCTGGATAGCTTGTCGCCATGATGGAGAGCAGGCTCTCTGAGGTCACTACAACTTTCCGGCCGGGGCGAGCAGCATATCGGGCGCGTTCGAGGCCCAGGTAAGTCAGTAAACGCGGACTGGTGGCGACCTTGATATAGCGCAGCACACGCCGCCAGCCCGCGCGACCCTGAAAAAGGTTGTATTTGACCGGTAGCACATGCACGGTCTGCACATTGCCATGCCAGGTGTTTTCATGCGAGTGCACGACGTCAAAATCTCGCCGGGTCGCCCACCAGGTCGCGGTTGCAAACCACAACTGATTGATCCATCGCGGCTTGAGCAGCGGTGCGGAAACGCGATGATAAAAAACGCCGGGCCACTGGTGGTCAGTCTGCTGTGCGAACACGTGGATCTCGTGTCGCGCAGCCAGTTGCTCGACCAAGGCGATCGAATAGCGCTCTGCCCCACCGCCTGTAGATGAAAACGTACGATTGAAAACCGCGATGCGAAGCTTGGACCGGTCAGGATTCAATGGCGCAGCTCCACCCGATTCGGACAGACTCATTTTTTTCGGCGATCTTCGTAGGCTGTTGCAATCTTCATCCAGAAGACTGGCAGGCTGGTCGAGCGAAGGACCGGCACCCGTGGCAGCTGCACCAGATCGGTCTGCGAATGACAGCGGCTGCGCTGGGTCGTGGTGGCCGATTTGAAACCGGCTTCACGCGCTATCACCGCATGCTTCGGTTCATAGCGTCCGTAAGGGAAGCAAAAATGATCGACCGGCCGGCCAACAATCGCCTCCAGACTTGTTTTACCCAGTGCGATGTCGGCACGGCATGCCTCATCGTCAGCGCCCAGCAGGTCGAGATGCTGATGCGTGTGGGAACCGATCTCTTGACCACCGACAACCCATTGACGAACATCGTCTTCTGTCATCAAAGGCGCTTGAGCAATGCCCAAATGCTTGTCCCAGGAATTGGTTTGTCCCAGCAGTCCGCTGACCGCGTAGCAGGTTGACGAGAACCGCTGCTTCTTCAAGACCGGCAACGCGTTGGCGATGTTGTTTTGATAGCCGTCATCAAACGTAATACCAACTACCCTGCCTTTCTTTTCCCCGTTCAAGTATGGAAGCAGATCTCCCATCGACAGACCCTTATAGCCCAACAGTTTGAGGAATGCCATCTGGCGCGCGAAGTCGCCAGGTGCCACATACAAACTCCGGAACGGGCTTCCTTTAGGCGGCGCTTCGGCAATCTGGTGATACACCAGAATTGGAATTGGTCGAGCGTTATGCGTATAGGTGTTAAGCATGAATTCACAGCAGCCAGCCGCTCACAGCAACACGATGTCGTATTGTTCCTGTGCCATGGCCGCTTCAGCCTGCAGAGAAACCGGCTTGCCGATAAAGTCGCTCAAGCCGGCCAGATGCTGGCTTTCTTCGTCCAGGAAAAGCTCGATCACTTTGGGAGAAGCCACCACGCGAAATTCCCGTGGATTGAACTGCCGGGCTTCACGCAAAATTTCGCGCAAGATGTCATAAGTCACGCTTCGCGCCGTCTTCACCACGCCTTTTCCGCTACAGGCACTGCACGGCTCGCAAAGCTGGTGCGCCAGCGACTCGCGGGTCCGCTTTCGGGTCATCTCAAGCAGGCCCAGCGCCGAAAATCCATTGACCGCCGTTTTGATGCGATCCCGTGCCAACTGTTTCTGGAACTCGGCCAGTACGGCGTCACGGTGGTTGTCTTTCACCATGTCGATGAAGTCGACGATCACGATGCCGCCCAGATTGCGCAGTCGGAGCTGTCTTGCAATCGCCTGCGAGGCTTCCAGATTCGTCTTGAATATCGTGTCGTCGAAATTGCGCGCGCCAACAAACCCACCGGTATTGACGTCGACGGTGGTCAACGCTTCTGTCTGGTCGATGATCAGGTAACCACCCGACTTGAGATCCACCCGCCGACCCAGCGCCTTGGCGATTTCCTCATCAATGTTGAAGAGGTCAAAAATCGGACGCTCGCCAGCGTAGAGCTGCAGTTTTTGCAGCGTCGCGGGCATGAACTCGGTGGCGAAGGCAGTCAGTTTTTCGAACTGTTCGCGCGAATCAATACGAATGGACTGCGTGCCTCCGACCACCATATCACGCATCACGCGCTGTAGCAGATCCAGGTCCTGGTGCAGAACCGACGCGGGCGGAAGTCGCAGGGAAGCAGCCTTGATTCGCGCCCAGGTCTTGCGCAGATAGGCAATGTCCTCCGACAGTTCGGCGTCGCTGGCTTCCTCGGCGTTGGTCCGCAAAATGAAGCCACCAACGAGGTCCGCATTGAGGGTTTGAAGACGCTGCCGCAATTCTTCGCGTTGTCGCTGCGGTATTTTTTGCGAGACGCCAATATGGTTGTCTTGCGGCAAAAAAACCAGCAGGCGACCTGCAATGCTGATCTGCCCAGTCAGCCGCGCGCCTTTGGTCCCCATAGGGTCCTTCAACACCTGCACCATCAAAGACTGACCTTCGAAAAGCTGCCTTTCAATGGGTTGAACCGATGACAGCACCGGCGTGGCGACCAGTGCGCCGGGTACTGTGTTGGCTGCGTCGTTTTCCGCGTGGCGACTGTTGATGGTGGTGATCAAATCCGCCACATGCAGGAACGCTGCGCGGTCAAGCCCAATGTCTATGAACGCCGACTGCATGCCCGGCAGCACGCGAACCACTTTTCCGAGATAAACGTTTCCGACCAGGCCACGCTCCAGCGTGCGTTCTACCTGCAGTTCCTGCACGGCACCGTGTTCGACCACGGCCACGCGCGATTCCTGCGGCGACCAGTTGATCAGGATGTCTTGTTGCATGTTGATTGACTATTTGTCGCTAGATTTTGAACCCTGCCGCACGCAGCAGATGGGCGGTTTCCTGGAGCGGAAGCCCCATGATGCCACTGTAGCTGCCGCTGATCCGGCTGATGTGCATCGCAAACCGGCCCTGTATGGCGTAGGCGCCAGCCTTGCCTATAGGCTCCCCGGTCGCCACGTAGGCGCGAATCTGCGAAGTGGTCATGGCGTCAAAGCTTACCTGCGAAACACTCACCGCTTCAAAGCGGCTACTGCCGTGCTGAACACCGACAGCGGTTAAAACCCGGTGCGTGTCGCCGGACAGTGCGCCCAACATCCGTTGCGCATCTTTGGCGTCCACCGGTTTGCCGAAAATAATGCGGCCCTGCGCCACGGTGGTGTCGGAACACAGTACGGGTGCTGGAGGAAGGCCTCGACGCTTCAGTCGCGCTACGGCGGCGTCGAGCTTTAGCGACGCAACACGTTTGACATACGCTAGCGGCGCCTCGCTCGCACGCACGGCTTCCAATGCTTCGGCGTCTTCATCCGCGTCGGGTAGCAGCAGTTCATGGCGAACGCCCAACTGCTCAAGCAACTGACGGCGCCGCGGGCTCTGTGATGCGAGGTAAATGAAGTCGGTCATGTTTCAGGTCACGAGGTGGATCGCATCACAGGATCAGGCCAGCCAGGGCCGTGGAACCGGCTCTGCCGGGCCGCAGGCGCAGCGGCCCCCTCGGGGGGCAGCGCAGTACACGCAGTGACAAGCGTAGGGGCCATATCACTCTCGATGGTAAGGGTGATTGATCGTGATGCTCCACGCGCGGTAAAGCTGCTCGATCAACAAAACGCGAACCATGGCGTGCGGCAGCGTCAGGTCTGACAGCCGCAGGCGTTCGTGCGCCGATTGCTTGAATCCGGCATCCAGTCCGTCAGGGCCACCGATCACGATGGCCACGTCATCCCCCGACAGTTGCCAGGCTTTGAGGCGCTCGGCCAAAGCCACGGTGGTGACAGCCGTGCCGCGCTCGTCCATTGCAACAACGCGGCAATTTTTGCCGATGGCGCCTTCGATCCGCGCGCGTTCGGCAGCCAGCAGGGTATCAAGTGTTTTAGACGCGCGCGGCTCGGTCTTGACGGCCTTGAGTTCGACCTTCAGCTCGGGCGGAAAGCGTTTGGCGTAGTCGTCGTAGGCCGTCTGAGCCCAGTCGGGCACTTTCTGACCGACGGCTACGATCGTCAGTCTCATCGGCTCTTGGGTGCGGTCTTCCGGGCAGCGGGCTTGGCTGCACTTTTTGCGGCTACTTTGCGAGCCGCGACTTTTTTGGCCACAGGCACTTCGACGATTGGTTTTCTGGCAGTTCGGGGTGCTGGCTTCGCGACGGTTCGGGCGGCGGTTTTAGCGGCCGGTTTAGGAGCGATTCCTGCAGCTGCTTTCCTGGCTGGGGCTCTGCTTGCTTTGACCGGTTTGGCAGCAGGCTCTTCGGCAGGCGCCGCTTCGTTGCGCCTGGCAGTCCAGTCACTGGTCTTGCCAAGCTTGCCGATATAGCCGGGTTCGTAATCCCTCACCGGCGCTTTGACCGCCGGTTTTACAGAGGACCTGGCGCGGGAGCCGGCAACGGCTTTCGAGCCCTTTTTTGATGCCGTCTTTGCACCCGCTCTGGCGCCAGGTTTCGCTCTCGGCGCTCCCGCAGGCTCGGCTTTCGGCTCCGCCTTCGATGCTTTCACCAACGGCGCCGGCGCGCCCAGTTTGAGCTTGATGGGCTTTTCGCCCCAGAGCTCTTCCAGGTGGTAGTACTGGCGAATAGTCGGCTGCATGATGTGCGCCACCGCGGCACCACAGTCAACAATGATCCATTCGCCGTTTTCTTCGCCCTCAATGCGCGGTTTGGCAAAGCCGGCATCGCGCACGGCATCGCGCACGCTGGCGGCCAGTGCCTTGGTTTGCCGGTTGGAACTGCCTGAAGCGACGATGACCCGTTCAAACAGCGACGTGATGTGTTCTGTGTCAAAAACCTGGATGTCCTGTGCCTTCACGTCTTCCAGTCCGTCAATGATGGCTCGCTGCAATTTCTGCACATCTTTTTTCTCGAGGGTGCTGGAGGTTTTGACAGGGGTAGAGGTCATGCAGTGCTTTGCTTGGTGGAATTGGAATTAACGGGCACCGTAAAGCCGGTGAAGTGAAATATAACGCGCAACTGGCTCGGAAACCAGTTGAGCCAGGTCGGCGGGGCTGACGGCCCGGGAAGCAATGCGCTGGCGGATTTGGGTGGCGCTGACAGGCAGCTCGGGCATCTTGAGCACCGCAAATCGGCTGCCATGCCCCGAATAGGCATCAAATTGGCCTGTAGCCCAAGCAGAATCTGCGCGGGCAGCTATACAAGTTATAGCAATCTCCAAGATGTCATTCCATCGGTGCCATTGCTGGAAGGCGGCAAACTGGTCGGCCCCCATGAAAAGGTAGAGCCTGGCTTGCGGGTTTTGTGCCTGCAGCGCCTCTAGCGTGTCTATGGTGAAGGTGGGGCCTGCGCGCTGCAATTCACGCTCGTCAATCACCACTTTCGCCTCGTCCTGAAAGGCCAGCCGCGTCATCGCGAGCCGATGCTCGGCAGCGCTCAGCGCACGAGCCTTGTGCCAGGCCTGCCCGGTCGGAACGACGTGCAGGCTGTCCAGCTCAAATTGCTGGATCGCGGCCCTGGCCAGTGCAATGTGCGCATGATGCGGCGGGTCGAACGCACCGCCGAATACGCCAATGCGCCGCTCGTCAGCAGCTCGAGCAGATTCGCTCAAACCCACTCCCGCTTCACCAGAAACTCTTTGTACAAGCGCTCTTCTGTTGAACCCGCTTCCACGGGGCGCTGGTATGACCAGCTGGCCAGTGGCGGCATCGACATCAGGATCGACTCGGTACGCCCACCCGACTGCAAGCCGAAGTGCGTCCCGCGGTCCCACACGAGATTGAATTCGACGTAGCGACCGCGCCGGTACAGCTGGAATTCGCGCTCGCGCTCGCCATATGGCGTGTCTTTTCGCCGCTTTACAATCGGCAGGTAAGCCTGCAGGAACGAGTCCGCCACGCTCTGCATCATGGCAAAGCTGCGGTCAGGACCCAACTCCTGAAAATCGTCAAAAAACACCCCGCCGATGCCACGTGGCTCGTTGCGGTGCTTGAGGAAAAAATAGTCGTCGCACCACTGCTTGAAGCGCGGGTACTTGTCGTCGCCGAACGAATCCAGCGCGCTTTTGCAGGTCTGGTGGAAGTGCGCTGCATCTTCTTCAAAGCCGTAGTACGGCGTCAGGTCCATGCCGCCGCCGAACCAGCAGACCGGCTCTGCGTCCTCGCCTGTTGGGGTGGCTGCCAGCATGCGGACATTCATGTGCACCGTCGGCACATAAGGATTGCGCGGGTGAAACACCAGCGACACGCCCATCGCCTCAAACGGTGCGCCGGCGAGCTCGGGCCGATGCTGCGTTGCCGATGGCGGCAGCTTCGGTCCGCGCACGTGCGAGAACCCGCAGCCGGCGCGCTCGAACAACTTGCCCCCTTCCAGAATCAGCGTCACTCCATTGCCTTGCAGCGTTTCGCCGGGTTCCTTTTGCCAGCGATCAGCGACAAACGGCTGACCATCTATCGCTGCTACGGCGTCGGTGATCCGCTGTTGAAGGCCAAGCAGGAAGGTGCGAACGTCTGAAAGGGGAACTGGAGGGGCGGTCATCACGGATTCTGATTCAGGACGACTTGATGGCCCGGTACC
>JANNKV010000393.1:0-6261 GCA_031396485.1 Polaromonas sp.
TCGGTGCCGGTCAAGGTGGTGTCCAAAGTGCCGCAGCGCGCTGACCTCTATGTGAGAAAGCTTCATCTGGTGGTGGACAAAAATCCGTCGCCTATCGCTGTGACGCTTGACCTGACCACGGCCGTTGGCCAGGCCGACTTCGAGACGCGGCTGCGCGTCGATGAATACAGCCATGTGCGAGTAATCAGTGAACTCTCCAACGGCGAGCTGCACACCGATTCGCGCTACGTCAAAACCTCCGGGGGCTGCTCTGCTCCACCGAACCGCGGTGCACCTCACCTGATCGGCAAGACGATGCTCAAGGTGGTCGGCGAGTCGCGGCCGGGCGAGACCATGGCAGCCGAAGTGACCGTGGTGCATCCGAATGACACCGGGTTCGAGCTGAACCAGTTGACGGTGATGTACATCCCGCCGCACTTCGTTCGCTCCATTGCAGTCCGCTTCGCGCAACAGACGATTTTTGAAGCTGATCTCGATTTCTCGGTCAGCGAGAACCCGATGCTGCGTTTTAACTTTGTGCCGCGTGGACCGGGCGAGTTACGCGCCGAGGTTGTCGACTCCAAAGATGCGCGTTTTGTCGGCACACTTTTGGTTGAATGACCGTGCAGCGCCTGCTTGCCCTGATGTTCAGTGCGTGGATGCTCGCCACCTCAGCTGCATTCGCAGGTATTCCAGCCGCCTACGCCCCTGTCGTGGTGATGCCGGTGGGCACCCCGCAGCGTTATGAGTTCGACCTGACAGACGCGCTGCGCCGCGCACAGCGCGAGAAAAAGCGCCTCTATGTTTATCTGGGCGCAGACAACTGTCCTTTTTGCCGCAAGTACGAGGCATTCCTTGAACGCAATGCTGTCGAACTGGCACCGCACTTCGCGAAAGACTACTTCGTGGTTGATCTGCGTAGCACGCTGTCGGCAGTGGCCAGCCGGCTCTACATTCGTATCGGTGAGGTCAGTTTGCCGTACGCCGAATTTCAGCGCTCCATCGGCGATGAACGTGCCCGTGCACTGGTTTATCCCAGTGTCTGGCTGCTCAATGGCGCAGCCAGGCCGCTGATGCAAATGCCCGCCGGCGCTGGAACATTTGAGACGGTGCCGGAACAGCTGGAGATCTTGCGGCTGGAAAACTAGGAGTCTGTCATACCGATTAGCTGTGCCGCAATCTGTTTTGCCGGCAGTTCATCCTGAAGTCTGTTTGTATGCCACGCACCGCATCGTTTTACAACCAAATCGGCCTCTAGCCCATACAAAACATGCGCAAGCAGCTATCAAATAGATAGCGCCTTAAATCGCGGACACCGGTGGACACCGGTTGCGGGTAGGGTCGTTACGCGTAGTCACTCACCGGAACACAACTGCACATCAGATTACGGTCTCCGTAAACGTTGTCAACCCGCCCCGTCGTCGGCCAGTATTTGACGTGTTTGAGCGCGGCCACCGGAAACGCCGCCATCTCACGTGAATACGGTCGCTCCCACTCTGCGCCCATCAAGCTCGCAGCCGTATGCGGTGCGTGTCTCAAAGGGTTGTTGTCTCGAGGCCAGCGGCCGGCTTCGATCTGGCTAATCTCTTGCCGAATCGCAATCATCGCGTCGATAAAGCGATCCAGCTCGGCCAGTGTTTCGCTTTCGGTGGGTTCGACCATCAAGGTGCCGGGCACCGGAAAGCTCAATGTGGGCGCATGAAAGCCGTAGTCCATCAAACGCTTGGACACATCTTCGGCTGTTACGCCGCTGGTCTCCTTTAGCGGCCGCAGGTCCAGAATGCATTCGTGGGCGACGTGACCATTTTCACTGGCGTAGAGGGTGGGGTAGTGGTCTTTCAGTTTGGCGCTGATGTAGTTGGCGCTCAAGATGGCGACTTCGGTGGCCTGCTTCAAGCCCTCGGGGCCCATCATGCGGCAGTACATCCAGCTGATGGGCAACACCGCGGCATTGCCCAGCGGAGCCGCCGAGATAGCCCCCACGCTTTTCACTTCGTGTAATGCGCTGCCCCCCGAGGGGGCTGCTTTTCCTTGGGGCGGCCCGGCGGAAAAGCTCACGCCCCCACCTGGATAGCCGGCGGTCGCATGACCGGGCAGGTAGGGCACCAGGTCGGCCACCACGCACACCGGGCCCACGCCGGGGCCGCCGCCGCCGTGCGGAATGCAGAAGGTCTTGTGCAGATTGAGGTGGCTTACGTCCCCGCCGAATTCGCCCGGCGCCGCCACGCCGACCAGCGCATTCATGTTGGCGCCGTCGACGTACACGCGCCCGCCATGCGAATGCACCAGCTTGCACAAGTCCTGCACGTGGGTTTCAAACACGCCATGCGTGCTGGGGTAGGTGATCATCATGCAGGCGAGGTTGGCGCTGTATTGCTCGCACTTGGCCTTCAGGTCGTCCATGTCGACATTGCCTTGCGCGTCGCAGGCGGTTACTACGACGGCCATGCCAGCCATCTGCGCGCTGGCCGGGTTGGTGCCGTGGGCCGATGACGGAATCAGGCAGATGTTGCGATGCCCCTGGCCGTGGGCTTCATGAAAGGCCTTGATGACCAGCAGCCCGGCGTATTCGCCTTGCGAGCCGGCATTGGGCTGCAGGCTGATGCCCGCGTAGCCAGTTGCCTGGCAGAGCCAGTCGCGTAGTTGCTTGTCGAGCTCGGCGTAGCCCTGCAATTGTTCCGGCGGCGCAAACGGGTGAATGTTGGCAAACTCGGGCCAGGTGATCGGAATCATCTCGCTGGTGGCGTTGAGCTTCATGGTGCAACTGCCCAGCGGAATCATGCTGCGGTCCAGCGCCAGGTCCTTGTCACTGAGCATGCGGATGTAGCGCAGCATGCCGGTTTCACTGTGGTGCGTGTTGAAGACGGGGTGCGTCAGAAATTCGCTGCTGCGGCGCAGCTCCGCAGGGATCAGCGATTCAATGCCTTTTTCAAAATTACTGACCACTGGCACGGTCTGGCCGGGCTCTGCAAAGAACGACCAGAGCAATTCGATATCCTTGCGGCTGGTGGTCTCGTCCAGCGACACTCCCAGGTGATTATTCAAGCGAAATCGGACGTTAGCCCTTGATTTACGTGCGCGGTCAGCTATTAAATTAGTAGCGTCTCCGGTCTTGATGGTGACGGAATCGAACGCGCCGCGGTTGGTGATCTCAAAGCCCAGCTCTTTCAGGCCACTGACAAAAATCGCAGTGTAGGCGGCCACACGTTCAGCGATCCGTTTGAGCCCCTGCGGGCCGTGGTAGACCGCGTACATGCTGGCAACCACGGCTGGCAGCACCTGGGCGGTACAGATGTTGGACGTGGCTTTCTCGCGGCGAATATGCTGCTCGCGCGTCTGCAGCGCCAGCCGGTAGGTCGGGTTGCCATGCACGTCAACGCTGACGCCAACCAGGCGACCTGGCAGTGAGCGCTTGAACTCGTCGCGGCAGGCGAGGTAAGCGGCGTGCGGGCCGCCGTTGCCCATCGGCATGCCAAAGCGCTGCGTGTTGCCGAGCACGATGTCGGCGTCCCATTCGCCGGGCGGCACCAGCAGAGTAAGTGCCAGAAGGTCAGCCGCCACACACAGCGCGGCCCCATGGGCATGAGCCACGCCAGCCAGCGGCCTCAGGTCGTGAACTTCACCGTTGGTGGCCGGATATTGCGCGAGCACGCCGAAGAAGTCACCTTGAGCCATTAATTGCGGCACCGTGCTTGATGCAGTGCTGACCTTGATTTCAATGCCCAGGGGCCTGGCGCGGGTCTGCATCACTTCAATGGTTTGCGGGTGGCAGTCGCCGGCGACGATGAAGACATTACTCTTGCTTTTGACGCTGCGCCTGGCGAGCGTCATGGCTTCGGCGGCCGCAGTGGCTTCGTCGAGCATCGATGCATTGGCGATCGGCATGCCAGTCAGATCACACACCATGGTCTGGAAGTTGATCAGTGCTTCCATGCGGCCCTGCGATATTTCTGCCTGGTAGGGGGTGTAAGCGGTGTACCAGGCCGGGTTCTCCAGCACGTTGCGGAGGATGACGCCGGGCGTGAAGGTACCGTAGTAGCCCTGGCCAATGAAGTTTCTGAAGACCTTGTTCTTGGCGGCGATGGCCTTGAGCTGCTTCAGCGCCTCGGCTTCTGTCACAGGCGGCGGAATGTCCATCGCGCGGCTGCGCGCAATCGAGCGCGGCACAATGCCTTCGATCAACGCGCGGCGCGAGCTGGAAGCCACCACACCGAGCATGTGCGCTTCGTCAGCCCCGTCAATACCGATATGGCGCGCGATGAATTCGGACGAGTTTTCAAGATCGCCGAGCGGCTTGGCGGATTGCATCAACATGGCAGGGTTCCAGTATGTGTTCGCTTCAAGTCAGATGACAACAGGCGAAGCGGCAAGAAGAGGCTTCGGCAGGCTCAGTCCGAACGGTGATGGCGAGCGTGAAGGGTCAGGCGTTGGCTGAAAACGCGGTGTACTTCGTCTCGTCCATCAGCGCGTCGAGCTGCGACGCGTCAGACAGCTTGACCTTGAAGAACCAGCCCGCGCCCAGCGGGTCGCTATTCGCCAGCGAAGGGTCTTCCCGCAAGGCTTCGTTGACTTCAGTGACTTCGCCGCTAACCGGCATGTAAACGTCTGCAGCGGCTTTCACCGACTCGACTACACCAGCAGTTTCTTTTTGGGAGAACGTGGTGCCCACGGCGGGAAGATCGACAAACACCACGTCGCCCAGTGCGTCTTGCGCATGCACGGTGATGCCGACGGTGGCCATGTCGCCGTCAATCTTGAGCCACTCGTGGTCTTCGGTGTATTTGATCGTCATGGGGTTCTCCTGGTCAGGGTTTAAAAATCTCGGTATTTAAAAAATCAGTCGCGATGACTTGAGGTGTCAACTCAACCGCGGAAATAGCGTGCTGGCAAGAAGGGCATGGCTCGAACCTCCATAGGTACAGGCTTGCCCCGCACGATGGCGTGTACGAGCGAGCCAATGGCCGAAAATTGCGGACTCACATAGCCCATGGCTACCGGCTGGTTGATGCTGGGGCCAAGCAATCCGCTGGTGACTTCGCCGATGGGCGCACCGTCGGGGGTTTGCAGGAGGGTATGGTCGCGAACGGGCACCCGCTCGAGTGCGACCATACCGACGCGTTTTCTCGTCAGCGTAGCGGGGTCCAGCGACTGGCCCAGAATTTTTTCTGCGCCCGGGAACCCGCCCGCACGCGCGCCGCCGGTGCGCCGCACTTTCTGGATTGCCCAGTTCAGGGAGGCTTCTACCGGCGTGGTGGTGATGTCGATGTCATGGCCGTACAGGCAAAGCCCGGCTTCCAGTCGCAGCGAGTTGCGTGCGCCCAATCCGACGGGTTTGACCTCGGGTTGAGCCAGCAAGGCGCGAGCGAGCTTCTCGGCCTGCGATTCATGCACCGAAATCTCGAACCCGTCTTCACCGGTGTAGCCGCTGCGGGTCAAAAAACAGTCGCAATCCGCCACGGTGAAGCGCCCGCCGCTCATGAAAACCAGCTTTTCCACGCCCGGCGCCAAGCGCTGCAAGGCGGTGACGGCTTGCGGTCCCTGAAGGGCGAGCAGCGCCATCTCGGGCATCGGGACGACCTGGCAGCGCGTGCCGATTTTTTGCTGGATGTGGGCGATGTCGCCGATCTTGCAGGCGCCGTTGACGATGATGAAGAGGTCGCCGCCGTTTGTCACATCACGGTTGAAGAACATGAGATCGTCCATGATGCCGCCGTGGTCGTTTAGCAGCAGGCCGTAGCGCTGCTTGCCTGCAGGCAGGTCCACAACGTCAACGGGAATCAGGCTCTCAAGTGCCGCCGCGGCATCAGGGCCGACGAGCCGCAGCTGGCCCATGTGCGACACGTCGAACAGCCCGGCGGCCAAGCGCGTGTGAAGGTGCTCTGCCATCAGGCCCTGCGGATACTGCACCGGCATCGAATAGCCGGCAAACGGCACCATGCGCGCGCCGAGCTCGACATGAAGGTCATGCAGCGGTGTTTTTAAAAGCGTTTCATTGGACAAGGAGTTCTCCGGGGGGGCAAACACGATTCATGGCCGAAGCCAAATCTTGCCCCTGCTGTCCTGTTTACCTGAGAGATTCACCCGGCGATACGGGTTTGCTCCTTCGGTGGGCCGGCTTGAAGCGGGCCTCTCTCCAGTAGGGAACGCTTGATGGTGTGAACCAAAAAGCGGTTGCCAGTCCTTTTGCCTGAGCGTTCAGCGCACCATTGAGGGTGACGCATGCGCCTTCGGCGGTTTCCATGAATGAAAACTCTCTCCTGACGGTTTTGATTCTACCGTGGC
>JANNKV010000408.1:0-2648 GCA_031396485.1 Polaromonas sp.
ATTGCGAAGGCGCAATTCGATCGGGTCAAGGTTCAGCTTTTCAGCCAGCTCGTCCATCGCCACTTCCAGTGCCAGCATGCCCACGGCCTCACCGGGCGCCCGCGTCGAGTCAGCCACCGGCAAATCGAGGGGCACCAGATAGTGCGGCGTGTAGCAGGTCGGCGTGGCATACAGCAGGCGCGTCTGCAGTGCCGACGGCTCGAAAAAATTGTCAGCTCGCGCGCCGTTAGCCCACGCTTCATGGCCCACGGCCAGCAGCTTGCCGTCGGCTGTTGCACCCAGTCGCAAACGCTGCACGGTGTCACTGCGGTGTGAGGTGAAGTGAAACATCTGCTGGCGCGTCAACGCGGTTTTCACCGGCTTGCCCAGTTGTCGCGCTGCCAGCGCCGACAAAATCACGTCACCATAAATTGGCAACTTGCTGCCAAAGCCGCCGCCGATGTATCGGCTGACCACACGCACCTTGTCGGGCGATATCTGCAGGGTGCTGGCTACGCCCTTTTGCGCGCTGTTGATAAGCTGCGCCGAGCAGTGCACCGTCAGGCGGTCGCCCGTCCAGTAAGCCACTGTGGCTGGCGGCTCCATCGGCGCGGCGGCATGCGCGGGCGTGGTGAACTTGCTGTCGACTTTGACGGCAGCGCCAGAAAACGCCTTGTCGAAGTCTGGCAGCGACCCATCGACCAGCGGCTGGCCGAAAAATGCTTTCTGCTTTTCAGCTTTTTCCAGCCGCGTGGCCATCTCGTATTCGCCGGCAACGGACTCGTATTGCACCTTCACCAGCCGCGCTGCCGAACGTGCCTGCTCGAATGTGCGTGCCACCACAAACGCGACCGCCTGGCCGTAGTATTCCACCCGGTCCGTGCCCATCTGCGGGATGGATCGTGCGTAGCGGTCCGGGGCGTCTTTCGGGCCCCAAGCGGCCTGTTTGGGCATGTTCTTGTGCGTCATGACCAGCAGCACGCCCTGCGCGCGTTCGGCGGCGGTGGCGTCAATGCTGGCGACTCTGCCTTTGGCTATCGTCGCCGGCACGACAAAGCCGTAGAGGGCTTCGCCGCCTTCAACCACCTCGTGCGCGTAGGGCGCCTTGCCCATGACTTTCAGGCGGCCTTCGACGCGGTCGATGGGTTTTCCGATCAGGCCCTGACGGTTTTCGTCAATCGCGTTGCGCGGGGCGGGTGTGTTCATTTGCATGATGTTTTTTCCTTTGCGGCCTGATCAGGCCTCAAGAATGACGGCGCGCAGCGTGCGGCGGACCAGGGGAATCTTGAAATCGTTGTGGCCGAAGCCGCGGGCGCCCTGCAGCACCCGGTCGGCGGCCGCGTTGGCGCTGGCCTCATTGGTTGCGGCGCCCGACAACGCAGTTTCTGCCTCGGCCACGCGCCACGGCTTGTGCGCCAGTCCGCCAAACGCCAGCTTGGCCGAGCGAATAGTGCCGCCCGATTTGTCGATGATCGCGGCGACTGACACCATCGCAAACGCATACGAGGCGCGGTCGCGCACCTTGCGGTAGACATGCGTGCCCGGCAGCGGTGGCGGCAGCGTCACGGCCGTGATGATTTCGCCCAGTTGCAAACTGGTTTCAATGTTGGGCGTGCTGCCGGGCAACTGGTGAAAGTCGGCAATCGGAATCACGCGCCGGCCGCCGTTCGGCGAGATGGTCTCAACCTTCGCATCCAGAACGCGCATGGCGACTGCCATATCCGACGGGTGGGTAGCAATGCACTGCTCGCTGGTGCCCAGCACCGCATGCAGCCGGTTAAAGCCCTGCACCGCCGAGCAACCGGTGCCCGGCGTACGCTTGTTGCACGGCTTGGAGGTGTCGTAAAAGTAGTAGCAGCGCGTGCGCTGCAGCAGATTGCCGCCGGTCGTCGCCTTGTTGCGCAACTGGCCCGACGCACCACTGAGCAGCGCCCGGCTCAGCACCGCATAGTCTTTGCGGATGCGCGAGTCGGCGGCCAGGTCTGAATTGCGCACCATCGCACCGATACGCACGCCGCCGTCGGGCGTCGCTTCTATCTTGTCCAGCCCCAGCCGGTTGATGTCGATCAGATGCATTGGCACCTCGACCTGCAGCTTCATCAGGTCGAGCAAATTGGTGCCGCCGGCAATGAAGCGCGCGCCGGGTTTGGCAGCGGCTGCGGCTGCGGCGGCTTCGGGTGAGGCGGCCCGTTCGTAAGTAAAGGCTTTCATGCGGTGGCTCCGGTTGTCGTTCCGGCCACGTCGCGAATCGCCGCAACGATGTTCGGGTAGGCGCTGCAGCGGCAGATGTTGCCGCTCATGCGTTCGCGAATTTCTTCGTCGCTTAAAGCGCTTACCGCGCCCATTGCGCCCTGCAGGTTCTGCGTCACATGGCTGGGCATGCCCGCGCGCGCCTCGGCCAGCATACCCACCGACGAGCAGATCTGCCCCGGCGTGCAGTAACCGCACTGAAAGCCATCGTGTTTCAAAAACGCCGTCTGCATCGGGTGCAGGGTCTCGCCGATGGACAAGCCTTCGATGGTGGTGATGGCTTGTCCGTCATGCATCACCGCCAGGCTCAGGCAGGAGTTCACGCGGCGTCCGTCGATCAGCACCGTGCAGGCGCCGCACTGACCGTGGTCGCAGCCTTTCTTGGATCCTTTCAGGCCGCAGTGTTCGCGCAGCGCGTC
>JANNKV010000045.1:0-3880 GCA_031396485.1 Polaromonas sp.
TCCTTGATCAAAGCCAGATACTTCTGCTCGATTTCAGGTGAGAACTGCTCGCGCTCGATCTGTTGCTCCAGCACGTACATCAGGTGTACCGGGTTGGCGGCGATCTCTGTCGAATCGAAGTTGAAGACCTTGGAGACGATCTTGAAGGCAAAGCGCGTCGAGATGCCGCTCATGCCTTCGTCCACGCCCGCATAGTCGCGGTACTCCTGAAAGCTCTTGGCTTTCGGGTCGGTGTCTTTCAGGTTTTCGCCGTCATACACCTGCAGCTTGCTGAACAGGCTTGAATTCTCCGGCTCTTTCAGGCGCGTCAGCACAGCAAACTGCGCCATCATCTTCAGCGTGCCGGGTGCACAAACCGCATTCATCAGGGAAGAGTTGCGGATCAGCTTTTCGTAGATCTTCACTTCTTCGGAGACGCGCAGGCAATACGGCACCTTCACGATGTAGATCCGGTCCAGGAAAGCTTCGTTGTAGCGGTTGTTCTTGAACGCCTTCCACTCGCTTTCGTTCGAATGCGCCATCACGATGCCGTCGAACGGGATGGCGCCAAAGCCTTCGGTGCCCTTGAAGTTGCCCTCTTGCGTGGCCGTCAGCAACGGGTGCAGCACCTTGATCGGCGCCTTGAACATCTCGACGAATTCAAGCAGGCCCTGGTTGGCCAGGCACAGCCCGCCGGAATAACTGTAGGCGTCCGGATCGTCCTGGGCGAACGTTTCGAGCTTGCGGATGTCGATCTTTCCGACCAGTGAAGAAATGTCCTGGTTGTTCTCGTCGCCGGGCTCGGTCTTGGCAATGGCGCATTGCTTGAGGATGGAGGGGAAACGCTTGACTACGCGGAACTTGCGGATGTCACCGCCGTATTCTTCAAGCCGTTTCACAGCCCATGGCGACATGACGCGCTGCAGATAGCGCGATGGAATGCCGTATTGCGATTCGAGCACCGGCGCATCTTCGGCATTGTTGAACAGGCTGAGCGGTGACTCATTGACCGGCGAGCCTTTCAAGGCATAGAAAGGAACACGCTCCATCAACTGCTTGAGCCGCTCGGCAATCGAAGACTTGCCGCCGCCTACGGGACCCAATAAATAGAGGATCTGTTTCTTTTCCTCAAGCCCCTGGGCTGCATGCCGGAAGTAGGACACGACCTGTTCGATCGGATCTTCGAGACCATAAAAGTCACGAAATGCGGGGTATATCTTGATGACCTTGTTACCAAACAACCGTGAAAGGCGCTGGTCGTGCCGGGTGTCCAGCATTTCAGGTTCGCCGATGGCCGCCAACATGCGCTCGGGGGCCGTCGCATAGACAAGGGCATCCTGCTTGCAGGCATCGAGATATTCCTCGATAGACAACTCCTGCTCGCGAGTCTGTTCATAACGTGTCAAAAAATTTCGAACAACATCCATGAGACCTCCTGTGTGCGCAGCATGGGAGGGAGCCCTGACCGATGACGAAAATGCGCCAGGTCGCCGCGCTTTGAATCAGATTCTTTTTTACCTCATTCATCCTTAATGAGCTACTAAAGCAATGAAAAGTTCCGTAAAAACACAACGAGTCGCTTGTGCTTTAGTCGCGAATGCGTGAAAAAATCACAGACTCACATTCAAGCCCTATTCTGAACTTTATACGCTTGCGCGCCAGCGGGTTGCCCCCTGCGCAAAAAACCGGAAAAACACGAGCTGTTTTGCTACGCCACGCACGAACCCCGCTGCCGCGAGACACGGGCGTACTTCGCGCTGCTGTTGTTGTTGTTGCGCATTGCATGCATTGAATTTCTCCAGCGCCTTCTGCTGTCTGACTGACGGGAATTTCAAGAGCTGGCGCCTGAAGTGATTGACTGCCCATCATCGATCAGCTCCCCCGCGTCAAAACGCGGCGTTGACTGACGCTGCAGCAACAAATTCAGCAGTAGGCTACCGCGGAGTAATGAATCGGGCTGCGTTGGCCTGCGTCCTAAAACGCAACGAAGCCCGCCACCGGAAACTGCGAAATGCCACAACACCACAAAGACGGGTTTCATCCGGACGCGATGAGCGTGCATGAATCAGAAATGCTGGTAGCCACCGCCGATGCCAGCGACGAGCTGATCAACAGCGCCGTGCGTGAAACCCTGCTGCTGGTGCGTGAGCGCCTCGCGATGGACGTGGTGTATGTTTCGGAGTTTGTCGATGGTCATCGTCTGGCTCGCCCTGTCGATGCACCGAAGACTGAAGCGGCACTGTCCAAGGACGACTCCAACCCGATGGAAGAAGCGTGGGGTCAGCGAGTCCTCGACGGCAGGTTGCCAAAGACGTTGAAGGACACTAAAAAGTCGATCGGCCACGCACTTGCGCCTGCCAAATCCGTTGATGTCGGCACCTACCTCAGTGCACCCGTTGTACTCGGCACTGGCGCGTCTTACGGCACACTTTGCTGCGCCAGTCTCACGGACAGCCCACAGCTCCGCGAACGCGACCTGCGCAACCTGCAGTCGGTTGCCCAGCTGATCGCTACCAAAATTGAAAAATCCGAGGTGCCGAAGCAGGCGCCGCACATTGCCACCGAGCCCTCCCCGCTCACCTTGCAGCCCAAGTGACGGGGCCTACCTGGGCCTGATCCGGATTCTGTGGCAGCGGTAGGCGCTATGTATTTGATAGCTGCTGGCGCACAATTTTCCTGGGCGAGAGGCCTTTTTCATTCTGATCAGACGCTGGGCAAGCGGTAGCGAGCCAGCCTGGCCTGCCAGGCCGGCCTCGAAGCCGTTCGCAACGGCAAACCCCACTAGCCCATACGGCTGCGCTCGGTTAAGGTCTGCCGACGGAGACAACATCATGAAATCGCTGACCGGCCTCGACGCCACCTTTTTGTACCTCGAATCACCAGAAATGCCGATGCATGTGGGCTCTTTCAACTTGTGCGAATTGCCCAAGGGTTTTAGAGGAAGTTTCCACAAGGCGGTGACCAAGCATATTGCTTCGCGCATGCACCTGGCGCCGGTGTTCAGCCGCAAGCTGGTTGCGATGCCAATGGAGTTGGGCCATCCGTTGTGGGTCGAGGCCGATTCGGTCGACATTGGATTTCACATTCGTCGTGCCGATAGTGCGAAAAAAGGTGCCGCGCCGATGACGCTGGCTGCGGCCCACAAGCGCTGCGCGCAGTTGCACAGCGAACTCATCGACCGCCGTTTTCCGCTCTGGGAATTTCATATCTTCGACCGCATCAAGTTGCCGGAGGCTATGGGCGGTCAGATCGTCGGCGGATTTTTCTCGAAGATTCACCATGCCGCGCTCGACGGCAAAGGCGGCGTGATGCTGGCCAACGCGATCATGGACTTCACGCCGGTGCCGCGAGAAGTGGCGCCGCCCGACCCGACTCGTCGCCGCAAACTGGAAGGCGATTTGAAGCTCGGCAAAATGATCGGCTCGGTTTTCTCCAGTTCGCTGGCGCAGCTGGCCAAGGCCGCCAAACTGCTGCCCTCGGCGGCCAGCACACTGGGCAGCACGATCAGCAGCGCGCTGACCAGCGAAGCCGTCGGAACAATGGCAGGAAAGGTCGCAGGCAGCAAGACACGCATGCCGGTACGGCTGGCGCCCCAGACGCCGTTCAACACGGGTATCGAGGTGGGCCGCGTCTTTGTGACCGCCACGGTGCCGCTGGCCGAATGCAAGGCCATGGGCAAGGCGGTGGGAGGTTCGCTGAACGATGTGGTGCTGTGGATCTGTTCGACCGCGTTGCGCAGCTATCTCACGCGCCACGCCAGCCTGCCAAAAAAGTCGCTGGTGGCGGCGATGCCGGTGTCCTTGCGCGAAGCGGGTGCTCCTGGTGCCAACGACGCGACCAACCTGGGCAACCAGGTCAGCATGAGCCTGGTCGAACTGGGCACGCAACTGGCCCATCCGCT
>JANNKV010000051.1:0-14540 GCA_031396485.1 Polaromonas sp.
GCGACCGAAGTGGTGCCCGAGGCTATCGAAGGCAGCCTGATGCTGGCCAGCCACGCGCTGGCACTGGTCGGCGTGCCCATGCGGCGCGTGATCCGTGTGGTGCAGGACCAGCGGGACGCGCGCTACAACCTGCTGCGCGGTTACTTTCGCGGCGCCGATGACGACACCATCAATGAGCGCGACGAGGAGCGGCTGACCACCGTGACGCTGCCACTCGGCACTGGCCCGATCGGCAAGCCGCTGGGGTTTCTGGCTTTGCACGCGGTGGGGGTGCGGGTGGTCAGCCTGCGCCGCAGCACCGGCAAAACGCTGGCGGCGGATGACACCCTGGTGCTGGAAGGCGGTGACACGCTGGTGCTGTCCGGGCGCGCTGAGGCGCTGGCCGTGGCCGAAGAGAAAATCCTGCGCGGCCGCGTGCTGAAAAATAACCCCGCAGCCGCTTGAGGCATGCACGTACAAAACACAGCGGCGCTGTGTTCGCGGCATCATGATAAGCGCGCCAACTCTTAAGGCAAGCCAGGAGAAACGCATGAATCGACGCGAGAGCCTGCGGGCATCGGGTGCCATCACTGCACTGGGTGCACTGGGCGCAGGAAGTCTCTTTTTTCAGGCCAACGGCGCCTGGGCTCAAGGTGAGGCTGATGAGGCCCGCCTGCTGCGCACAGGCGCGTGCGTGGTCATGCTCAGGCACGCGCAGACCGACCCGGGCATCGGCGACCCGCCCGAGTTCGATCTGGCGCAATGCCGCACGCAGCGCAACCTGAGCGAGCAGGGCCGTGCGCAGGCGCGGCGTATCGGGGAGTGGTTCAACGCCCGGCGACTCAAGCCGCGCGCCGTGCAGTCCAGCGCCTGGTGCCGGTGCAAGGACACGGCCGATCTGGCCTTCGGGCGGCATTCCGTCTTGCCGGCGCTGTCATCGACCTTTGGCAGCAGCCAGAATCAACCCGGCCAGACCCAGGCGCTGCGCGCGCTGCTGGCCGCCGTGCCGCCGGGGCAGTTCGATGTGTGGGTGACGCACCAGGTCAATATCACGGCATTCACCGGGGAGAATCCATCCATGGGCGAAGCGATCATCGTCAATAGCGGCGGCAAGGTGCTGCTACGGACCCGGTTTGGATAGACCATGGCCCGTACTGAAAAACCAGACACGGCAGGCGCGCCCGGCGCACCGGACTACATCACACGCTACATCCGCACCATCGCGGACTGGCCGGCGCCTGGCGTGCAGTTCCAGGACATCACGCCGCTGCTGCTCAACGCAGAGGCCTTTCGCGCCGTGATCGAAGTATTCCTGCGTCGCTACGGCGGCGGGGCCAGCAGCAGCGCTAGCGAAAGCCGGATGCAAAAGCCCGATCTGGTAGCGGGTCTGGACGCACGCGGTTTCATCCTGGGCGCCGTGGTGGCGTACGAGCTGGGTGTCGGGTTTGTTCCGATCCGCAAACAGGGCAAGCTGCCGTTCAGCACATTGAAGGAAACCTACGCCCTCGAATACGGCAGCAACACCGTCGAGCTGCATGCCGATGCGGTCAAGCCGGGTCAGCGCATCTTGCTGATGGACGACCTGATCGCCACCGGCGGCACCATGCTGGCCGGCAAGAGCCTGCTGGAGAAGGCCGGCGCGACCGTGGTTGAAGGCGCTGCGATCATCAACCTTCCGGCGCTCGGCGGCGCGGCCAAACTCAACACGGCCGGGCTGCCGACCTTCACGCTGGCTGATTTCGCGGGCTAGTGGGCTGGTGGGGTCGGTCCTGAAGCGCTGGCTTCAGGTGTATTTAGACGCTATTGAATTCATAGCTGCTCGCGCATGTAACACCTGGGCTAGAGGCCTTTTTTACCTTAAATGCTCGGCATTTGACGCAGGCTAGGGACGGTCCGCGTTAACCGCTTCGCGATGTGCTGAAGCCTTCAATTCGCGTCGCCACGCAGATTCATATTCTTTGGAGGCGGTCTCGCCGCCCACTTTGCGCCCGATTCCGGGCCTCATGCCTGTTTGCAGGCGCACTCATGCGGCACCGCCATCCATTGGCGCTGCGCCATCCACAATTTGGACAGCGCAAACAGCATGTGCAGTTGCGCTGTGTTCTTCACCAAACCCCGGCAGCGTACCTTGACATGCCCGAACTGGCGCTTGATCACCCGGAATGGATGCTCAACCTTGACCCGGATGCCGGGCTTGATGCGTTCGAGTTGGTCGGTCAAGTCCTCGACCCGTTTGGTTTCGTCTGACTGCTTGTGCTTTTCCGGATGCATGGCGATGTTCCGGCACCATGGACACGACTCAAGGGCTTAAGTAAGCGCCAACCCCCGGAAGTCGATGCGGTGCTGGCGCTGCTGGCCGTGGCAACTAGCGCGCGCGTGGTGCGTGCCATGCCATCAGTTCGACAATCCAGTCGATGAACACCCGAAGCTGCTTGCTGACGTAGCGGTTGGGCGGATACGCCACGTAGAGCGGTATCGGATCAATCCGCCAGTCCGTGAACAGCTGTACCAGCGCCCCGTTGGCAGCGTGCTCTCTGGCCATGTACTCCGGCAGCCACAGCACGCCAAGTCCCGCCAGCCCGGCGGTTAGATAGACGTTTCCGTCATCGATCGCCAGCACGTAGCGCCCCCCGATCTTCACACTCTCGTCGCCCTTGTGCATGGCATGCGGCAGTCCGTTTGCCCAGCCGTAGCGGACGATGCGATGGCAGGAATCGCGCAATTCATCCGGGTGTGAGGGCGTGCCTGCCTGCGTCAGATAGGACGGCGCGGCATACACGCCCAGCTGCAGGTCGCCGACGTGGCGCGCCACCAGCGATTCATCCTTGATTTCACCTCCACGCACCACGCAATCGACGTTATCGCCGATCAGATCGACCTTGCGGTCGCTGACGCCCATGTCGAGCTGGACATCGGGGAAGCGGGTGTGAAATGCGGGCAGCGCCGGCACCAGGATGATGTTGGCCAAAGGGCTCGGCACATCCACGCGCAGCAGACCACGCGGCGCCATGGAGGCGCCGGGGAGGTTGCTTTCAATGTCGGCCAGTTCGGCCAAGAGATGGACCACGCGCTCATAGTAGGCAGCGCCATCCGTCGTGACGTTCACTTTTCGCGTCGTGCGGTTGAGCAGCTGGATGCGCAAGTGCGCCTCCAGCTGTTGCACCAGATGGGTAACTGTGGTCCGGCTCATACCGAGGTTGTCGGCGGCTTTGGTAAAGCTGCCGGCCTCTACGACCCGGACAAATGCGCGCATGCCGTCCAGCCTGTCCACGTGACCACTCCTCGGTACTGTCAGTATTGGATCAATTATGCAAACAGTGTTGCAGGGGTTCGGGGGTTTATCCAAACAAACCTCGAAGCTAGAGTGCTTCATTCCATCAACCGAAGGAGCATCAACATGAGCGCACGTGAAGCAGTTTTCCCCGCCGGTCGGCATGACCTTTATACGTCACACACCTATTCCGCAGCGATCAGATCAGCTGATCTCTTGTTCGTGTCCGGTCAGGTCGGCAGCCGCAGCGACGGCTCGCCCGAGCCGGACTTCGAGGCGCAGGTCCGTCTGGCATTCGCCAATCTCAAGGCGACCCTGCAAGCAGGCGGCTGCGGGCTTGACGATATCGTCGACGTGACGACCTTTCATACCGATCCCGAAAATCAGTTCGGCACGGTCATGACCGTCAAGAGCGAAGTCTTTCCAAAAGCGCCTTATCCGACCTGGACCGCGGTCGGCGTCAACTGGCTCGCGGGGTTCGACTTCGAGATCAAGGTCATCGCCCGTATTCCCGGCTGAGTATCACCAGGCCTGCAGCGGTTGGCTGCGTCTTCACACCCTGGGCGTCGGAGCGCTGCATCCGCTACTAAATTCATAGCTGTTCACGCAGGCAATACCTGGGCTAGCGGTCTTTTTTGCTTTGAATTCTCGGCATTTGACACGGTCAGGGCGAGAAAAAGCGCTTTTTCGCCTTCAGTGCAGGTCGCCATACTGGGTTTTACTCAGCGCGGGCGACGCGGCGGACTCCGGCAATTCGGTGTCTTCGAATCCGGTCAGCAGGGTGTACGACGACGCCTTGCGCCGTGGTTTCGCCCCCGCGTCCAACGCGCTCAGCGGCGCCCTGGCCGAAGCCGCTGCCAGCGCCTGTCTGAAGGCGGCCACCTCATCGGCCTCGAGCGGGTCGCGGCGCATGGCTGCCCTGACCGGGCGTGTCGTCACGTCAGCGGGCACGTCAACCAGCGGGTGTTGCGCTGCCGGCTTCACGCCTTCCTTGGCGTCTTCTTTCACGGGTAAAGGCCTGATGGGCGCGGCGGCATGGGCCGTGTCCATACGCCAGTAGACCGTCGGCACCGTGATTCCGAATCGCGCCCTGGCGTTCTGCACAATCAGCGCCTCCATGGCACCAAGCTCGCCGGTGATGCCTTCGAAATCCATCGACAGGTCCACCATGACCAGAAATTCATTGCCCGGCTGGTCCAGCGAAAGTACCTTGAATTTATAGGTTGCCGCCAGCACCCCCGAGCGGGTCATTGACTCCCGAACCGCCACATACAGCTGCTCGCGGCGGGCGTGGCGCCGGGTCCTGCGTTCGTCGGCGCTCTGCATTCCGGTAAGCGCTGGCAGTGCGGGGGGCGCGATCGCGGGGCGGGGTTCCACGCGTTCGTCATCATGGCCGTCAGGCCCCAGGGCCTCACGCGCGGTGGGCTTGCCAAAAAACAGGTCGAAAAAAGACATGGGCAAAATTCTGTTGATAAATGGGCGCCTCTGGCCATTGCCAAACCGGTACGGCAGTGCCTGTAAACGCCCGAGCCGCGTATCACGCTGGTGAATGCAACTCAATTTACCACCCGCAGCTCTTAGGCGCAGGCCATGCGCGGGGCGACGGGTGAAATCAGGGGTGCCCGAGCCTGAGGTGTAGCGTGATTACATCGCCCGTGAAAAAATGGTCACAACGACCAGTAACCTGCTGAAACCAGGGTAAGCACCTGTATCACGTTACCGCGACCCGTCTTGGCCGGTTGTAGAGCCTTTTGGCCATCACCGAGCCGAGTGCGATCGCCAGTTCCAGTGCCAGCGGACTGTGGCGATTAGACAACTCCAGGAAGCGCAATGACGTGAGGCACCACAGCTTGCTGGGCCCGGTGGCCTGCACGGTGGCACTGCGCGGCAGGTGCGAAAAAAAGGCGCCTTCGCCGACCACGCTGCCCGCAGCCACCAGCGCCATGCGAACGCGGCCCTTGTCGTCTTTGTAATGCACGCTCAGGCCACCACTTTCAATGAAATAAAGCGTGCGGTCCTGCGCCCCTTGTTCGATGACGACCTGTCCACTGCGCAGCCCGAAAGGCTGAAAGTAGCCGGCCAGCGACTCCCACTGGGAAGGACTGAACTGGCAGCGCAGGGCGTCGCTGGCCGGGGACGTGGCAATGGCCTGCGCCAAGCCTTGAATATCGGCTCGGGTGTCGGTGGTGAAGGTGGTGAAAACAGCGTCCATAGTTACTGAACGATACAGGGCAGCGCAACAATCCTGCGTTTTGTAAACGTCTTTTTACAAATGATACGGGCCGACAGGTTACACAGTTACGGCCTGTTCCGCCCATTTTTTCTACGGGCACGGCTGGCGGGCCCGAACCAGGCAGAGATCAAAGCGGGCTGGCTATTTGCCGATGCAGAAGCGGGAAAAAATCTCCCCCAGCAAGTCGTCGGAGCTGAATGTGCCGGTGATTTCGCTCAGGTGAGCCTGGGCCTGGCGCAGATCTTCTGCCAGCAAGTCCAGCGCGGGCTGCGCGGCCTGCAATTGCCGGCAAGCCCTGGCGAGTTCGGTTTTCACCTTGTCCAGAGCCCGCACATGGCGTTCCCGCGCCATGAAGAGACCCTCGGGTGCGGCCTGCCAGCCGACCACCTGCAGCAGCTTTTGACGCAAGGCCTCCAGCCCCTCACCGGTTTTGGCGGATATCAGCACGCCATCACGCACCCGTTCCCGAGCGGCGGGGCTGGCCAGGTCCGATTTGTTCCAGACATCGATCACGGCCGTGTTTTTCAAGCTATTTTGGCCTATAGCCCAGGCAATATCTGCGTCTTCAGCTATGTAATTCATAGCGAAAACCGTGGCACTGTCGGGGTCATGGCGGCTCAGGTCGTGCATGAAGAGCACGGCATCGGCGCTCTGAATTTCATTCCACGCGCGCTCGACGCCAATCTTTTCGACTTCATCAAGGGCCGTGCGCAAGCCAGCCGTGTCCACGACATGCAAAGGCACGCCTTCGATCTGGATCAGCTGGCTGACCTTGTCACGGGTGGTGCCGGCAATCGGCGTGACGATGGCCAGTTCGGCGCCGGCCAGCGCATTGAGCAACGAGCTTTTGCCTGCATTGGGCTGGCCGGCAATTACCACCTTGATGCCCTCGCGGAGAATCGCGCCCTGCGTTGCGCGCTGCATCAGCGTGTCCAGCGTGGCCTGCAGCCGCTCCAGCTGTCCCTGGGCATCCGCCTTCTTCAGAAAATCAATGTCTTCTTCGGGGAAATCCAGCGTCGCTTCAACCAGCATGCGCAGGTGGATGAGTTGCTCCAGCAGCGCATTCACCGCCTTCGAGAATTCGCCCGTCATCGAGCGGGCGGCCGAACGCACTGCGGTTTCGGTGCTGGCGTCGATCAGGTCGGCAATGGCCTCGGCCTGCGCCAGATCGATCTTGTCATTGAGAAAAGCACGTTCGGTGAATTCACCCGGCTGCGCCAGCCGTAGGCGCGGCAGCCAGGGCTGGCCGGTTGCCGGGTTCAGGGCCGCGCCGGCTTCGAGGCAGCTCGCGAGCAGCAGCTGCAGCACCATAGTCCCGCCATGGGCCTGCAGCTCGAGCACTTCCTCACCGGTGTAGGAATGCGGTGCGGGAAAGTGGATCGCCAGGCCCTGGTCAATCACCTGCCCGCGGGAATCCCGGAAGGAAAGGTAGGTCGCCTGGCGCGGCAGCAGGCTGCGGCCGCACAGGGCGTCAATCACCGGTGCGATGTCCTGACCGGAAACGCGGACGATGCCCACCGCACCACGGCCAGGCGCGGTAGCTATGGCGACGATGGGGTCGTGGTGTCGGGCAAGCATAACGGGAAGATACCAAATGCGGGTTGGTTATTGCGGCAGGCGGACGGGGTGAAGGCAGAATCAAAAAAGGCCGCTGAGCGGCCCTTTTTTCTTACCTGAACTTCGGCAAGTTGAACTGCGGCGGAACGCCCATCCGGGTGTTGATCATCCACTGCTGGGCAATCGACAAAATGTTGTTGGTGATCCAGTACAGCACCAGGCCGGCCGGGAAGAAGAAGAACATTACGCTAAAAATCAGCGGCATGAACCACATCAGCTTGGCCTGCATCGGATCCGGCGGCGCCGGGTTCAGCGCCGTTTGCAGCACCGTCGTCAGCGTCATCACCACCGGCAGGATGAAGAACGGATCGGGCGCGGACAAGTCGCGGATCCACAAAATCCACGGCGCATTGCGCATCTCGACGCTGGACAGCAGCACCCAGTACAGCGCAATGAACACCGGGATCTGGACCATGATCGGGAAGCAGCCACCCATCGGGTTGACTTTTTCTTCGCGGTAGATTTTCATCATCTGCTGCTGCATTTCCTGGGGCTTGTCTTTCAGCCGCTCGCGCATTTCCATGATCTTCGGGTTGATGGCTTTCATCTTGGCCATGCTGGCATAAGCCTTGGCATTCAACCAGTAAAACGCGATTTTGAGCAGCAGCACGAGCGCCACGATCGACCAGCCCCAGTTGCGCAAAAAGCTGTGCAGCCAGTCCAGCAACGTGTACAGCGGCTTGGCCAGAATCGTCAGCACGCCGTAATCCTTGACCAGCTCGAGTCCGGGCGCCAGCGCTTCCAGCACTTTTTCTTCCTGCGGTCCGACAAAGAACTTTGACTCGAGGGTCTTGCTTGCGCCGGGCGCGATGCTGTCCATCGGTGTGATCATGCCCACGGCATACAGGTTGGTATCGACCTTGCGAAAGAACAAGTCGCGCTTCAGGCCATCGGCCAGAATCCAGGCGGTTGCGAAATAATGCTGAACCATGGCGACGTAGCCGTTGCTGGCCTGCTTCTCGGCATCGACCTTGCCTTTTTCGATGTCCTTGAATTCGACCTTCTGGTACTTCTGGGCTTCGGTGTAGATCGCCGGACCGGTGAAGGTGGAATAAAACGATGACTCGCCCGGCGGCGGATTGCCGTCGCGCACCAGTTGCAGATAAAGCTGCGGCGCGACTGCCGCGGCGCCGTTGTTGATGGCATCGTGGCGCACCGCGATGTCGTACGCACCGCGTGTGAGCGTGTAGGTTTTCACCAGCTTCACGCCGCCGACCTCTGCCGATTCAAAGCGGACCTGCAAGGTGTTTTGCCCGTCACGCAGTTCACGATCGCCAGCCACCAAGGTCATCGGCGTTTTATGGGTCGGCAGTCCGGCACCTGCCGCGCCGGCGATCAGGCCGGTCTGTGCGACATACACCCGATTGCCGCTTTCTTCCAGCAACACAAAGCCGGTCGCTTTGTTGGCTTCGTCGGTGTACCTGGTGAACTCTGAACGAACCAGCGTGCCGCCTTCGCTGTCGAAAGTGAGTTTGAGCACATCCGTGCTGACAACGACACGTTCACGGGCGCCGCTGCCACTGGCCGGCGCCAGGTTGGGCGCACCTGTGGGCACCACACTCGCGGCGCCTGAAGGTCCGGCGTTTGACGGCAGGGTTGGCACGGAGGCGGCTGTCGAACCGGACGCCGTCGCTGCAGGGGCCGGTGCTTTGGCGGTTTGTGAAGCGGAGGGGAAAAAGGTCGGCTTCTGGCCATTGAAGACCTGCCACTGGTCCCACAGCAAAACCATGGAAAAACCAAAAATCACCCACAAGATGGTGCGGCGGATGTCGTTCATGACGGCGTCTTTTCAGAAGGAAGTGAGGTCGCTGGTGTAACCAGACGGGAAAATAGTGACGTGCTGGTGGCCGGCGGAACAGGGTCGTGACCGCCATCGCACCAGGGCTGGCATCGCGCCAGGCGGCGCAGGGTCAGGTAGCTGCCCCGAGCGGCGCCATGCTGCTGCAAGGCCTGAAGGGAATAGGTCGAACAACTTGGCTCGAACCGGCAGCCCGAACCCAGCCACGGGCTGAGCAAGAGCCGATAGCCCTTGACGAGGACGATCAGTCCTCGCTGCGGAAGTCTGGCAACGACATTCGAGGCAACGACCAGCGAAGAAAGAAGGGAACGCGTCATGGCGCAGCCGCTCCGGCCTGCAGCAACGACCGGAGCTCCAGGCGAACCGCCGAGCGAAGCTGCGGCGACGTCGCACTGACAAACTCGGCTCGTGAAAAATCACGCCGAAGGCGAACCACAAATGCGGCCTGCGGATACAGATGCTGGAAGTCGGCACTCACGGCGTAAATTTGCCTTTTGATGGCGTTGCGCGTCACGGCACGCCGGGCCCAGCGTTTGGGGACCATGGCGCCCAGCCAGATGTCCCTGACAGGAAACAGGGCAGGTTGTTGGGTCGTCGCGCTGTCCGCAGATCTCAAGGCCATTGCGTCCAGCGAATTGCGGTGTAACGCGAAATGCGGGGTTTTTGCGACGACGACTCCGCCGAGCGCGGCTTGAAATTGCGGTCGCGTCTGAAGCCGCTGCACGAGGGCCAAACGCCTGCTCAGGAGTTACCAGACTGCAAGAGCAGACGGGCTCGGGAACTTAGACAGCCAGGCGCTTGCGGCCCTTGGCACGACGGGCTGCAATCACAGCACGGCCGCCACGCGTCTTCATGCGCGTCAGAAAGCCGTGCGTACGGGCGCGCTTGACTTTGGAGGGTTGGTATGTACGTTTCATGATGCGTCCTACGTGCCGGTTGGCTACAAGTTAAGTGAAAATGTTCCCTGAGGCGACTCCAACCAATTCAGCGGCGACGCAGCGGAGACCGCTATGGCTCCACTGCGACCCGTTTTGCCGCGAGGTTTTGCAGCGCAGTTCTACCGGGGTAGCACCACGCACGCGGAACACCTAACAGGGTCTTTCAGGCGGCACGCGGCCGCTGCGGATCAGGGAAACCCATGATTATCGCAGATTTCTTAAGGCTGGCAATAATGGCCGAGACCAAAGTCCAGGCTGACTTGGCGTCAGAGCCCGGGGCCGATCGCAGACACGCCGGAGCCGGCCTGCAAATAGGTGAAACCCGAAGTAATTTTTTGTGGATAACTTGCCCGGCCACGTACAATTACGGGTGCCCAAAATTAAAATATCCACAGCCTGCTCAGTGCTGCATGGCTTCTTCAAGCGCTGCTAAAAATTCATGATTGATGGATCTCTTGGCAGCCCGAGTCAGGGTCTGTGGCAAAGCTGTGTCGATCAGCTGGCCCAGGAACTTCCCGAGCAACAATTCAATACCTGGATTCGTCCTCTGGTTGTGGACGTCGTTCCCGACCTGTCCAAAGTCACCATCCAGGTCGGCAATCGCTTCAAGCTCGACTGGATCCGGGCGCAGTATGCTGGCCGTATTTCTGCGTTACTCGAGAAATTCTCGGGACAGAAAGTACCTCTTGAGTTAGCGCTCGCTATCAGGGAAGCTCAAGTAAAATCTACCGCGTTGGTGAGAAGCTTTGAGAGCTTCGGTGCCGTCGAGCCACCAGCGATCGGTGTGCCCGAAGAGTTGGCTGGTGCGCCTTTCAAGAACCGTCTCAACACCGCCCTGACTTTCGACACGCTCATTGAAGGCACCGCCAACCGCATGGGCCGCGCCGCCGCGCTGCATGTCTCCAGCAGCCTGGGGCAGCTGTACAACCCGCTTTTTATCTATGGCGGCGTCGGCTTGGGCAAGACCCACCTGATGCATGCCATCGGCAACAAGCTGCTCGGTGACAACCCCGCGGCCAAGGTTTTATACATCCATGCCGAACAGTTTGTGTCGGATGTGGTTAAAGCGTACCAACGCAAGACCTTCGACGAGTTCAAGGAGCGTTACCACTCCCTGGATCTGCTGCTGATTGACGATGTGCAGTTCTTCGCCAACAAGGACCGCACCCAGGAAGAGTTTTTCAACGCGTTCGAGGCCCTGCTGACGAAAAAGTCGCACATTGTGATGACCAGCGACACCTATCCCAAGGGGCTGACAGACATACACGAGCGGCTGGTGTCGCGTTTTGATTCGGGTTTGACAGTCGCCATTGAGCCGCCTGAGCTGGAAATGCGCGTCGCCATCCTGATCCGCAAGGCCGAAGCCGAAGGCACCTCGATGCCGGAAGAGGTCGCATTTTTCGTGGCCAAGAATGTTCGCTCGAACGTGCGCGAGCTGGAAGGCGCGCTGCGCAAAATCCTGGCTTATTCGCGCTTCAACCTGAAAGAAATCTCCATTCAGCTGGCGCGTGAGGCCCTGCGTGACCTGCTGTCCATCCAGAACCGCCAGATCTCGGTCGAGAACATCCAGAAGACGGTCGCCGACTACTACAAGATCAAGGTCGCCGACATGTATTCGAAGAAGCGGCCTGCCAGCATTGCCCGGCCGCGCCAGATCGCCATGTACCTGGCCAAGGAACTGACCCAGAAGAGCCTGCCCGAGATTGGCGAACTATTTGGGGGGCGTGACCACACCACGGTGCTCCACGCCGTCCGCAAAATGTCTGCAGAGCGCCAGCAGATGACCGAGCTCAACCAGCAGTTGCATGTGCTCGAACAAACGCTGAAAGGCTGACGTGAGCGATCTTCTCTCAGTCTCTCTTGCTTCACTGCCACCAGATGTCCGCAACACGCTCGCTAACAAGCCTGGGGACAACTTTTGAACAACCACATGCTTATCCACAGACGCCGCCGACAATCAAAAGTTGTTCATATCCGGCATGCCACTTCACCGTCCACAGAACACAAGGTTAAACAAGCGCCAAGTGCTTGATAAAAAAGGGGAAAATGGTGCTGTCCACAGATACGTGCCGCCCTTACTACTACTACTAGTTTGAATTAAAGAATTAAAGATAAATACAAGAGGAAGCCATGATCGTTCTGAAAGCCACCCAGGATAAAGTTTTGTCGGTACTGCAATCCGTTGCAGGCATCGTGGAGCGTCGACACACCTTGCCGATTCTGGCCAACGTGCTGATTCGTAAAACCGGTACGCAGCTGCAGCTCACAACCAGCGACCTCGAAATCCAGATTCGCACCACAGCCGAGCTTGACGGCGACAACGGCAACTTCACGACCACAGTCGGTGCGCGCAAGCTCATCGACATCCTGCGGTCCATGCCGTCCGACCAGACCGTGTCGCTGGAATCGGCCCAGAGCAAGCTGATCCTCAAGGGCGGCAAAAGCCGTTTCACGCTGCAGACCTTGCCCGCCGAAGACTTTCCGCTGGTGCAGGAAGCGGCCAGTTTCGGCCCGGTTTTTTCGGTGCCGCAGAAGGTCCTCAAGGAACTGCTGAACCAGGTGTCGTTTGCGATGGCGGTGCATGACATTCGCTACTACCTCAACGGCATTTTGTTTGTCGCCGAAGGCAAGCAGCTCAGTCTGGTCGCCACCGATGGCCACCGGCTGGCCTTTTCATCGGCGACGCTCGACGTTGAAGTGCCCAAGCAGGAAGTGATCCTGCCGCGCAAGACGGTGCTGGAAATGCAGCGCCTGCTCAGCGACAAGGAAGGCGCCATCGAGATGCAGTTTGCCGGCAACCAGGCCAAGTTCAGCTTCGAAGGCATGGAATTCGTGACCAAGCTGGTCGAAGGCAAATTCCCCGACTACAACCGAGTGATCCCTAAAAATCACAAGAACATCATCACGCTGGGCCGGGTGCCCTTGCTGGCCAGCCTGCAGCGCACCGCCATTCTGACCAGCGAAAAGTTCAAGGGCGTGCGGCTGAACATTGAACCCGGTACCTTGCGCGTCGCGTCGAACAACGCCGAGCAGGAAGAAGCCGTGGACGAGCTCGACATCGATTACGGTGGCGACGCGATCGAGATCGGCTTCAACGTCACCTACCTGATCGATGCGCTGGCCAACATGGACCAGGACATGGTGAAGATCGAACTGGCCGATTCCAACAGCTCGGCGCTGCTCACCATTCCCGACGACGCTGCCTTTAAATACGTGGTCATGCCGATGCGCATTTGATGCGCGCATCCCGCCTGAAAAACCTGCAGACCCGCTTGCTCAAGCGGGTTTGGTCATTCAAGAGATTGTGAAAAGCCGGACATGACTGAAAAAAACAAACCCAACGAAGCTGAATTAGTGAATGTCAGTGGCGCCAGTGGTGAAGGCGCAGGCGAAGAAAGCTCCAACTTTCAGCCCAAGATCGACACCAACCAGGTCGGTGCTTCAGAAGCGTACGGCGAAGGCTCGATCCAGATTCTGGAAGGCCTGGAAGCTGTGCGCAAACGCCCTGGCATGTACATCGGTGACACGTCAGACGGCACCGGCCTGCACCACCTGGTGTTTGAAGTCGTTGACAACTCGATCGATGAATCGCTGGCCGGGCATTGCGATGACATCGTGGTCACTATCCACACCGACAATTCCATCAGCGTGGTAGACAACGGCCGCGGCATCCCGACTGGCATCAAGATGGACGACAAGCACGAGCCCAAACGCTCAGCGGCCGAAATCGCACTGACCGAACTGCATGCCGGCGGAAAATTTAACCAGAACAGCTACAAAGTCTCTGGCGGTTTGCACGGCGTGGGCGTGAGCTGCGTCAACGCGCTGAGCAAAATGCTGCGCCTTACCATTCGCCGTGATGGCAAGGTGCATGTGATGGAGTTTTCGCGCGGCTTTGTGCAAAACCGCATCATTGAAACCGTGAACGGTGTTGAAGTCTCGCCGATGAAGCTGATGGACGCGACCGACAAGCGCGGCACCGAAGTTCACTTCTTGCCAGATACCGACATCTTCAAGGAAAACAACGATTTCCATTACGAGATTTTGAGCAAGCGTCTGCGTGAACTGAGCTTTCTGAATAACGGCGTGAAGATTCGCCTGAAGGATGAGCGCACCGGCAAGGAAGACGACTTTGCGGGCGCCGACGGCGTCAAAGGCTTTGTCGGCTTTATCAACAAAGGCAAGACTGTCCTGCACCCCAATGTGTTCGCCGCTATGGGCGACCGACAAAGCGACCAGGGCACCAACATTGGTGTTGAAGTCGCGATGCAATGGAACAGCGGCTACAGCGAACAGGTGCTGTGTTTCACCAACAACATTCCGCAGCGCGACGGCGGTACCCACCTGACCGGATTGCGCGCGGCGATGACGCGTGTCATCAACAAGTACATCGACGACAACGAGCTGGCCAAGAAGGCCAAGGTCGAGATCGCCGGTGACGACATGCGCGAAGGCCTGGCCTGCATCGTCAGCATCAAGGTGCCCGAGCCCAAGTTCAGCAGCCAGACCAAGGACAAGCTGGTATCGAGCGAAGTACGCGGCCCGGTGGAAGAGATCGTCAGCAAGCTGCTGACGGATTGGCTGCAAGAGAACCCGCTGGACGCCAAGATCATCTGCGGCAAGATCGTCGAGGCTGCTCGCGCCCGCGAGGCCGCCCGCCGCGCGCGCGAGATGACGCGCCGCAAGGGCGTGCTCGACGGCATG
>JANNKV010000075.1:0-10385 GCA_031396485.1 Polaromonas sp.
AAAACCGTTGCTCATTTGACCGGGGCTGCGGTTCCGTCGTCGAATGAGCGATGGAGCCGCCGGACCTGACAGGTCTTACCCAGTTTTAGCGGACACCTTCCCTCTTTTAACGTCGGCCTTTCAAGCCGGTCTGTTTTCAAAGAAGGTGTCTCCATGCAAAACTTGCGTCATTTCGACCCCGATTTCTCCGGGCTCTGGATCCCGCTCATCACCCCATTTCATCACGGGGACATCGACAAGCCGGCTTTGAAAAGGCTGGTGTCGCATTACAAAACCACCGGCATCGCCGGGCTGGTCGTTTGTGGCTCCACGGGGGAGGCTGCAGCGCTCAGCAATGCAGAACAACTCGATGTGCTTGAAACAGTCATGCAGGAAACAGCCGGTTTGCCAGTCGTCTTCGGGCTGTCGGGCTACCACCTGGGCAAAACCGCAGCACGCATCAAGACGCTGGGAACACTGGGGATTGCCGGTATTTTGCTGTCAGCGCCGCACTACGTCCGCCCCGCCCAGCCGGGCCTGATCGACTGGTTCACCACCTTGGCCGACGCGAGCACAGTACCGCTGATCGTCTATGACATTCCCTACCGCACCGGTGTGGAAATCATGCTGGAAACGTTGCTGGCGCTGGCCCGTCATTCCCGCATCTGCGCGGTGAAGGACTGCGGTAGCGACGCGGCCAAGACTGCGGCGCTAATTGCCGATGGACGTCTTCAGGTGCTGTGCGGTGAAGATGCCAACATTTTTTCGACGATGGCGCAGGGTGCCGATGGCGCGATCGCCGCGGCCGCCCATGTACATGCCGCCCGCTTCGTCAAGATCATCGAACTGCTGAAGGCTGGGCAGACCCTGGAGGCTGGCGCGCTGTGGGAACCGTTGCTGCCACTGATCGAGGGAATGTTCTCAGAGCCCAACCCGGGCCCGCTGAAAGTTCTGCTGGCCAGCCACGGGCTGATTCACAACGAATTGCGCAGCCCGATGACCCGGGCATCAAATGCGCTGGCTGACAAGCTGCGGCAACTCGATTCAGCTGTCACCACCAGTTATGAAAAGATATGAGCTAGCCGCCCGTCACAGGCGGAAAAAAAGCGACTTCGCAGCCATCCTTCAACGGCGCTGATTCATCGCTCATCACCTGGTCAAGCGCCAGGCGAACCGACTTGCCTCGGGCCAGCGCCTGGGAGTGCGCGGGGCTGGCCAGCAGCAATTCGTCGCGCAGCGCCGACAGCGTGGCAGCGCGGGTGTCGCGCACTTCGCTGCCCCGCCCGATGGCTTCGCGGATCGATGCGAAATACTTGATCGTGACTTTCATATCGGAGCCCGTCAGGAAAGCAAGGCGGAAAACGGGATGAATTGCACCGTGTCACCGTGCGCAATCGTTCGGCCCGGTGGGTTGTCGAGCAGGCCGTCACCCCACACGGCTGAAGTCAGCACGCCCGAGCTCTGGTTCTCGAACAGATCCAGCCCACCCGCCGCGTTTTGCCTCACGCGCAGGAATTCACGACGTTTATCGGCTCTAGCCCAGGCAAAGTGTGCGGGAGCAGCTATTGATTTAATAGCAATGTCAGTCGCGCCCTGCAGCTTCAAAATGAAGGGCCTTACCAGCAAAAGGAAGGTCACGAAGCTGGAAACCGGGTTGCCGGGCAGGCCGATGAAATGTGCGGCGTTCACCGTTCCATAGGCAAACGGCTTGCCAGGCTTGATGGCGATCTGCCACAGATTGAGTTCGCCCAAAGCCCGCACCGCCGGCTTGATGTGGTCTTCTTCACCGACCGAAACGCCGCCGCTGGTCAGAATCAGGTCATGCCCGGTGCTGGCTGTCTTCAACGCGTCAATGGTGGCGTCCAGCCGGTCGGGCACGATGCCCATGTCGGTCACTTCGCAGCCCAACCGCCGCAGCAAGGTGCGCAGAAAAAACCGGTTCGAGTTGTAGATGGCACCTGGCAACATGTCTTGCGGCAACACGTCACCCGGCATGACCAACTCGTCGCCGGTTGAAAACAGCGCCACGCGCACGCGGCGTACAACCTGCAGCTGGTCAAACCCGATGCTGGCGGCCAGGCCTAGCGAAGCCGGGCCCAGGCGCGTGCCCGCGCGCAGCACCACGTTGCCTGCAGTCACGTCTTCGCCCCTGCGGCGAATGTGTTGGCCGGGCGGCGGAGCGACGCGCACACGAACACTGGCGCTAACACTTGAGCCCACGCCGCTGCCCGCTTCAATTGCTGTGCAGTCTTCCTGCATCACAACCGCGTCGGCGCCGGGTGGAATCGGCGCGCCGGTGAAAATTCTGGCCGCAGAAAACGGCGCCAATGGCATCAGCCCACTGGTGCTGATGCCTGCCGGAATGCGCTGGCTGACCTGCAAAGCCGCGCCTGCATCAACGCAGTCAGCAGCGCGCACCGCATAGCCGTCCATCGAACTGTTGTCGTTCGCAGGGACGTTCAGGCTGGCGGTCAGATCCTGGGCCAGCACACGTCCGTCGGCGTCAAAAGTGGATACGAATTCGGGGCCCGGCAGCAGGTGTGCATGCGCCAGCAGTTCTGCCAGTGCGGCGTCCAGCGGTTTGAGTGGCGCGCGGGTTGGCGGCGTGCGGGCGGGGGTTTCAGGCAAAGGATTCATGACGATGTGCAATCACGGTTCAAGCCAACTGCCGCGGGACTGCGCCGGCTAAACGCGGCCCTCAAACGAATAAGCAAATCGTTCATGATTTTCAACCAGGTAGTTGGCTACCGCGTCTGGATCGTTCAAATCCAGCACCGGGCGCAAGGTTGCGTGGGGCAGCTTGCCTGGCGCGTCGGTAGCAATGGCAACGATGAAGTCATCATCCATATAACGCGGCGGTTTGCCCTCATAGCTTGCGGTCGGAGCGCGCCAGACCTCGATTTTCAGCACGTCGCTGCTCTTGAAGCCTTCGACCAGCACCCAATCCACGCCGTCCCACAACTCTGCAATCAATTGGTGCACCGTCATTTGCGAAGGCTTTTCAAATTCGCGCATCAGCGCCAGCCTGTTGCTGGAGGCGACCACCACCTCGAACGCGCCGGCGCCGCGGTGGCGATAGGTGTCTTTTCCGGGCTGGTCGATGTCAAAGCTGTGGTGTGCGTGCTTGACGACCGAGACGCGCAGGCCGCGGCTTTTCAGCGCCGGAATCAGCTGCTCGACCAGCGTGGTTTTGCCCGAACCGGAGTACCCGGCGAATCCAACCACGTTCATGAAAGCACTTTCTGTGATGTCAATACGCTATTATTTTTATAGCTGCTCGCGCAAGATTTACGTGGGCTAGAGGCCGATTCAATGCACATTGTCGGCAATATAGTGTTTGATGGCCGCTGCATTGGCCGGCAAGATTTTGACCCGCTTGGGCAAGTCCTCGATGCCGTCGAACTTCTCCGGGCGCGGCGGTGGTATGCCGATAGCTTCCTCGATCGTTTCGGCAAACTTGATCGGCAGCGCCGTCTCTAAAACGATCATCGGCACACCCGCCTGCAGGTGCTGCCGCGCGACCTTGACGCCGTCGGCGGTGTGGGTGTCGATGATGGTGTCGAAACGCATGTAGGTGTCCAGAATCGTGTCGATGCGATCGTCGTGGGTGCTCTTGCCGCTGAGAAATCCATAGCGCTTTGCAGCAGCCGGAAACGCCGCATCGCCACTCAAGTCGAAACGGCCGCGCTGACTGAGCTGGTCATGAAAAAGCGACTTCGTTTTGTCACCGTCACGGCCCAGCAGGTCGAACACAAAGCGCTCAAAGTTCGACGCCTTGGAAATGTCCATCGACGGGCTCGAAGTCTCGTGGGTATCAGCGCTGCCGCGAACACGGTACACGCCAGTGCGGAAAAATTCGTCGAGCACGTCGTTTTCATTGGTGGCGACGACAAGTTTTTCGATGGGCAAACCCATCATGCGCGCGACATGGCCCGCGCAGACATTGCCGAAGTTGCCGGAAGGCACGGTGAAACTAACCCTGGCCAAAGTATCGGATCCGTTCAAGCCGGGGCCGCGGATCTGGCTTTGCCAGTCCGCAGGCGCAGCGGCCCCCTCGGGGGGCAGCGAAGTACGCGAAGCGACAAGCGTGGGGGCTTGCGTAGCCTGGAAATAGCCTGCGAAGTAGTAAACCACCTGCGCCATCAAGCGCGCCCAATTGATCGAATTGACGGTACCGATCTTGTACTTCCGCTTGAATTCAAGATCGTTCGACACCGCTTTGACGATGTCCTGGCAGTCGTCGAACACGCCTTCAATCGCGATGTTGTGAATGTTCTCGTCCTGCAGGCTGAACATCTGGGCCTGCTGAAACGGGCTCATGCGGCCTTTTGGCGAGGTCATGAAAACGCGCACGCCTTTTTTGCCGCGCATGGCGTATTCGGCCGCGCTGCCCGTGTCGCCGCTGGTAGCGCCCAGAATGTTCAGCTCTTCGCCGCGGCGCGCCAGTTCGTACTCGAACAGGTTGCCGAGCAACTGCATCGCCATGTCCTTGAACGCCAGCGTGGGGCCATTGGACAGTTCTTCGAGATACAGACCCGCCTCCAGCGAGCGCAAGGGCACGATCTCTTTGGAACCGAAGACCGCTGCCGTGTAGGTTTGGCGGCAAATGGCTTTCAGGTCGGCAGCTGGAATGTCGTCGATGTAGAGCGACAGGATTTCGAAGGCCAGGTCGGCGTAAGGCAGCTTGCGCCATTTCTGAAGCGTGGCCGCGTCAATCTGCGGATAGCTTTCAGGCAAATACAAGCCGCCGTCGGGCGCCAGGCCTTCGAGCAGGATTTCACAGAAACGTTTACGGTCGGAATCGGTGCCGGCGGCGGCACGCGTGGAAAGGTAACGCATCAGGCCAGCTCTTCCTTGCGGATACGCGTGATCGGCGCCAGCACGGTGGGCAGCGCCTGCATCTGGGCCAGTGCCTCGTTCATCTTCGCTTCCACGCAATCGTGAGTCAGGATGATCAGGTCGGTCTGCGTCGAGCCTTCGCCGCCGACCTCATCCGCTTCGCGCTGCAGCATCGCGTCGATGCTGATGTTGGCGGCAGCAAGAATGCCGGTCACGTTGGCCAGCACGCCGGCTTCGTCGGCCACGTTCAGGCGCAGGTAGTAGCTGGTCACGACTTCACCCATGCTGAGTACGGGCGTGTCGCTCATCGCATCGGGCTGGAAAGCCAGGTGCGGTACGCGCTGGGCTGATGCCGCCGTGTGCAGGCGCGCGATATCCACCAGATCGGCGATCACCGCGCTGGCGGTCGGCTCGCTGCCGGCACCCTTGCCGTAAAACAGCGTGGTGCCGACGGCGTCGCCGTGCACCATCACCGCGTTCATGGCGCCTTCAACGTTCGCAATCAGGCGCTTGTTGGGCACCAGCGTCGGGTGCACGCGTAGCTCGATGCCCCGGGCGGTTTTCTTGGTGATGCCGAGCAGTTTGATGCGGTAGCCGAGTTGTTCGGCATAGCGAATATCCTGTGCACCGAGTTTCGTGATGCCCTCGACATACGCCTTGTCGAACTGCACTGGCACACCGAAGGCGATCGCCGACATCAGCGATGCCTTGTGCGCCGCGTCCACGCCTTCGATGTCGAAGGTTGGGTCGGCTTCGGCATAGCCAAGGCGCTGCGCTTCTTTCAGCACCACATCGAAGTCGAGTCCCTTGTCACGCATCTCGCTCAAGATGAAATTGGTGGTGCCGTTGATGATGCCGGCGATCCACTCGATGCGGTTGGCGGTCAGGCCTTCGCGCAGCGACTTGATGATGGGAATGCCGCCGGCCACTGCCGCCTCGAACGCGACCATCACACCCTTACGATGCGCAGCCGAAAATATCTCGGTGCCGTGTACGGCCAGCAGGGCCTTGTTGGCCGTCACGACGTGTTTGCCTGCCTCGATGGCTTCCAGCACCAGCTGCTTGGCAATGCCATAGCCACCGATCAGCTCGACCACGATGTCGATCTCGGGATTGGCAATCACCGCTCTCGCATCGGCCACGACCTTGACGCCGGGGCCGACCATATTTTGGGCACGCGCGGTATCCAGATCAGCGACCATCGCGATTTCAATACCGATGCCGGCGCGACGCAAAATTTCGTCATGGTTGCGCTTGAGCACGTTGAAAACGCCGCCACCCACGGTGCCGATGCCCAGCAGGCCTACTTTGATTGGTTTCATGTCATTCTTGTAACGAAAACGGGCGCTAGCCCAGGTAAATCATGCGCGAGCAGCTACCAATTTAATAGCGGCTGCAGCCGGGCGGCTGTCTGTCCCGTGGCTCCGGCGGTAGGTTTCAAGGAATTTGGCGATGCGCCCGACCGCTTCACGCAAGTCATCTTCATGCGGCAAGAACACAATACGGAAATGATCGGGTGCATGCCAGTTGAAGCCCGTGCCCTGCACCAGCATCACGCGGGTTTGCTTCAAAAGCTCCAGGAAAAACTGGCGGTCGTCGGCGATCGGGTAAATCGCCGGGTCGAGGCGCGGAAACATGTACAGCGCGGCCTGCGGCTTGACGCAACTGACACCGGGAATCGCCGTGATCAGCTCGTAGGCCAGATCGCGCTGGCGGCGCAGGCGCCCACCTTCGCAGGTCAGGTCGTTGATGCTCTGATAGCCGCCAAGTGCGGTCTGGATCGCCCACTGGCCGGGCACGTTCGAGCACAGCTTCATGTTCGACAGCATGTTCAGGCCTTCGATGTAGTCACCGGCCCGGGTCTTGTCGCCCGACACCACCATCCAGCCGGCGCGGTAGCCGCAGGAACGGTAGCTTTTGCTGAGCGAGTTGAAAGTCAGCGTCAGCACGTCCGTTGACAGGCTGGCAATCGCGGTGTGCTTGGCGCCGTCGTACAGCACCTTGTCATAGACCTCGTCGGCCAGAATCACCAGGCCATGCTCGCGCGCAATGTCGACGATTTCATTGAGTAAAGCGTCTGAATACAGCACGCCGGTGGGGTTGTTGGGGTTGATGACAACGATGCCTTTGGTTCGCGGTGTGATCTTCGCGCGAATGTCATTGACGTTCGGCATCCAGCCGTTGGACTCGTCACACAGGTAATGCACTGGCGTGCCGCCCGACAGGCTGGTCGCGGCCGTCCACAGCGGGTAGTCGGGCTTGGGCAGCAGCAACTCGTCGCCGTTGTCGAGCAGCGCGTTGGTGGCCATGGTGATGAGTTCGCTGGCGCCGTTGCCGAGGTAGATGTCATCGAGCGTGACGGCCGCGATGCCCTGCTTTTGCGTCTCGTGCATGACGGCCTTGCGCGCCGCAAAAATGCCCTTGCTGTCAGAGTAGCCGGCCGAGTTAGGCAAGTTGCGGATCATGTCCTGCTGGATTTCCTCCGGCGCGTCAAAGCCGAACACGGCCAGATTGCCCAGGTTGAGCTTGATGATCTTCTGGCCTTCTTCTTCCATCTGCTTGGCCGCGTCCATGATCGGGCCACGAATGTCATAAAGCACATTGGCCAGCTTGGCAGATTTAGTGATCGGTTTCATACGGCTTTGTTCAGTAGTGAATTTCTGACGGTGGTCCGCCATGCGCTTGAGCTTGAGCTTGCAGCATGGTCAGGGTTCGGCACGGGAACAGACAGGAAACAGGCAGGAAATTCTGACGGAATCTATAATTTGACCACATAAAAAGCTGCTTTGGCCCCCGAACGGGCGTTGCCCACGCCTCCATTGTCTTTCTGGCAACTCAAGTCCCCCCACATGAAACTCCAGCCCGATCGCCTCGACGTGCAGTCCATTCTGGGCTATGGCCCCGGTTGGGTCGGCTTGGGCAGCATGGGTGTTGCCGAGAAAATCGAGCACAGCATCGTGATCGGTTCGCGCGGCGAAAAATTCAACTGGGACTGCGAAAGCTTTGACCAGCTGACACCTGAACATTTTTCACGCATCGCCGGCTACCGGCCGGAACTGGTCATTTTTGGCAGTGGAACCCGACTGCGTTTTGCACGGCCGGAAATGCTGCGCGCGCTGATCGATCAGCGGATCGGCGTCGAAACCATGGACACGCTCGCCGCCTGCCGCACGTACAACATTCTGGCCGGCGAAGGTCGCCAGGTGATTGCCGCACTTCTGATCGAAACCGGCAGTGCACTGGTGTCAAGTGCTAGTGAGGCTCCTCTTTCGGGTAAAATCTAGGGTTGCACTTGTCCCCGTATTCGGTATTCGTGCCGGGTTCGTTGCCAACGCTAGGGCTAGATACAACTACTTTCTTCAGGGGCTACTCAGTATGGCAGTCGTCGTTAATAAATTACTTCCCGAATTCGAAGCGAACGCCACCAGCGGCATCAAGGTTTCCAACCAGTCCCATATGGGCAAAGTCGTCGTGCTGTATTTCTATCCGAAAGACAATACACCCGGTTGCACCACCGAAGCCATGCAGTTTCGTGACCGGTACAAGGATTTTGTGAAAGCCGGAGCCACTGTTTTCGGCGTGTCCCGCGACAACATGAAGTCCCACGACGAGTTCAAGGCCAAGCTCGAACTGCCGTTTGAGCTGATCGCCGATACCGAAGAAAAAATGTGCCATATGTTCGGCGTGGTCAAAAACAAGAACATGTACGGCAAAAAAGTCAAAGGCATCGAGCGCAGCACTTTTCTGATTGGTGCAGATGGCCTGCTGAAAGAAGAATGGCGTGGCCTGAAAGTTCCAGGCCATGTGGACGATGTGCTTAAGGCTGTCAAGGCGCTGAAAAAAACAGCTTGAAAATAGCTCCAATAAATCACGAAAACAGCACGAAAGCTGTGCAAAAGCAGCATGACGCCAGCGCACAACAATGCGTTGAATGGCCGATTGTCCTGACACATGAGTTGTGCATAATGAAGCCATGCTGTTGAACGTCGCAACTGCGCTCAAAGAAAAAGCCGCCCTGGTTTCAAGGCGGCTTTTTCACTTCTGGAACCTTCACTTTTCAAGAGAGTCTACGCACTATGCCCCTGCCCCCCGCCCCGACCAAGCGCGCCGCCCTGCTCTCTCCGGACGCGCTCGATGCGCCCGCCCGCTCGCCTTCGAGGGTGACCCGAAAATCAGAGAATGCCGATTCTGCTGAAAAACCGCCCGTACTGGACCTGTTTGACAGCCGCGCTGCCGGCGGTGGTGACCACCCGGTAGCTTTCAAGGGAAAAGAGCCTTCCAGCCCAGACAGAACTGGCGTAAATAGCTATAAAAAAGAGAGCGCTGCGCCGGCTCCGACGGCAGCGAAACCCAAAAAAGTCAAACACACGGGCCCAGCGAAGCTGTTCGTGCTTGATACCAACGTGCTGATGCACGATCCGATGTGCCTGTTCCGCTTCGAAGAACACGACATCTTCCTGCCGATGATCGTGCTGGAAGAACTCGACGGGCACAAAAAAGGCATGACCGAAGTGGCCCGCAACGCACGGCAGACCAGCCGCTCGCTGGACGCTCTGGCGGGCGCGCAGGGGGCAGATATTGCCAAAGGGCTGAAACTCAACACCACCGGTCATCCTGAAGCCGGCGGCTGCCTTCTCTTTCAGACCAAACCGCTGGACTATTCACTTCCAACCAGCTTGCCTCAAGGCAAAGCCGACAACCAGATCCTCGGAGTGGTCGAAGCCCTGCGCAAGGAATACGCACCGCGCGAGGTGGTGCTGGTGTCCAAAGACATCAACATGCGCGTCAAGGCCCGCGCTCTTGGCCTGGCGACTGACGACTACCAGAACGACAAAACACTTGAAGATGGCGACCTTCTGTATTCGGGTTCGCTGGCTCTTCCTTCTGATTTCTGGACGCGCCAGAGCAAAACTGTGGAAAGCTGGCAACAGGGCAGCTATACGTTTTACCGGATCACCGGCCCGATTGTGGCCAGCTTGTTGATCAACCAGTTCGTCTTTTTTGAGGCGCCAGGCGAGCCGCCTTTGTATGCCAGAGTGACTGAAATTCGCGCCAAAACAGCTGTGCTGAAAACGTTGAAGGATTACAACCATCTGAAGAATGCGATCTGGGGTGTGACAACGCGCAACCGGGAGCAGAACTTTGCGATGAATCTGCTGATGGATCCGGAAGTCGACTTCGTCACACTGGCCGGCACCGCCGGCACCGGCAAGACGCTGATGGCGCTGGCCAGCGGCCTGACGCAGGTGCTGGATGATCGCCGCTACACCGAGATCATCATGACCCGAGCGACGGTATCCGTGGGCGAAGACATCGGCTTTTTGCCCGGCACGGAAGAAGAAAAAAATGGGGCCCTGGATGGGCGCGCTGGACGACAACCTGGAAGTGCTCGGCAAGACCGACAGCGGCTCAGGCGAATGGGGCCGCGCTGCAACCAATGAATTGATTCGCTCGCGCATCAAGGTCAAGAGCATGAACTTCATGCGCGGCAGGACGTTTCTGAACAAGTACGTCATCATCGACGAAGCGCAGAACCTGACGCCCAAACAAATGAAGACACTCATCAC
>JANNKV010000091.1:0-2757 GCA_031396485.1 Polaromonas sp.
GGTCGACATGCCGGTGACGGTGGCGGTCGATGCCGGGGGTACGAGTGTGCACAACACCGGGCCTGCGGAGTGGCAGAAGCGGATTGCTGAATCGGTGAAGACCGGGGAGTTCAAGGGGATTGCCGTGGCTGCGGGGTGAACGGTCGCTACGCAGATATTTGCACCAACTACGCGTCAAACATCGCACGTCTGGTGCAAACTGTTTAAAATCATAGACTTATGATCTATGAAAAACAGCGTTATCTCCCTTTTTCAGCCGACGCGCAGCGAATCGCGGCCAATCTAGCGCAGGCGCACAACTTCTGGCTAGATGCCCGGCAGTCCCTGCAAAAACTGCCTAGCTCCATGTACTGGGCCGAACGCGCGGGCCATCAATACCTCTACGTCAAACAGACCAGCACCGACAACGGCACCAGCCTGGGAGTGCGCAGTGCGCAAACCGAAGCGCAGTTTGCAGCCTTCACCGAAGAAAAAAAGAACGCCGCAGAGCGTGCCGCGTCTGCCGATGCGTTGATTCAAACCCGCTCAACGCTATACCGCCGCATGCGGATGCCAACGTTGCCCGATAAACAGGCCGAAATTCTGCGCAAACTCGACATTGAGGGCTTGCTGGGCACAGACCTGATGGTGGTCGGCACCAATGCGTTTTCAGCTTATGAATGGGCGGCGAACGCCATTTTTCCGGCAGGCAATGAAGAGACCCAAGACTTTGACTTGACCTGGTGCCGGGACACGCCTGCCTCATTGACGCTGACAGGTACTGATACTGAAAAAACAAAACGCAAGACACTTTTCAGCGTGCTCAGAAGCATCGACCCCAGCTACAAAATCAATCCACGCAAGCCCTACCAGGCCATGGATGCCGACGGCTACGAGGTAGAGCTGTTAGCAGCTCCCAGTTGCCATCCGCTGCCAAAAGAAGAAGCCTTTGCGCCCATGCAAACATTGATCGAGCAGGAATGGCTGTTACTGGGCAACCCTGTCAGCGCGGTTGTCGCCACCGAACGCGGCAGGGCGTGCCCGTTGACGGTGCCCGACCCCCGCTTCATGGGCCTGCACAAGCTCTGGCTGGCCGACAAACCCGAGCGCAACCCCGCCAAGCGCGACAAAGACCGAAGGCAGGGCGATGTGCTGCTAGACGCCGTGCGCCACTTCATGACGGCGAGCCACCCCCTCAATGTCGATTTTTTGTTCTCGGTTCCCGACGACCTTCGGCCCACCTTCGATGCCTGGTGCGCCGCGCGCCAGTTCATCCCTGCCGCATGACCGCCCCCATCGGCGTTTTCGACAGCGGCATTGGCGGCCTGAGCGTTCTAAAAGCGTTGCGGGCAGCCATCCCGCACGAAGACTTCATCTACCTCGCCGACAACGGCCACGCGCCTTATGGCGAGCGGGACACCGCGCATGTGCTGGCGCGCTCGCGGGCCGTCACGCAGCATTTGGTGCGGCACGGCATCAAGGCGCTGGTTGTGGCCTGCAACACCGCCACGGCGGCGGCTATCAATCTGCTGCGCGCCGAGCACCCCCATCTGCCCATCATCGGTGTCGAACCTGCCCTAAAACCTGCAGTCACCCTCAGCAAGACCGGCCGCATTGGCGTGATGGCGACGCGCAGCACACTAGCCAGCGCGCGCTTCCATGCACTGCTGGCCGCGCAGGCAGGCGCTGCCCAGTTCGTGCTGCAACCCTGCGACGGCCTGGCAGACGCCATCGAGCGCGGTTCCGGCCTAGACGACGCTACAGAAATCATAGCTGCCTGCGCACGCAATACCTCGGCTATGGGCCTTTTTGGCATAAATCCCGGGCAAATTGACACGTTGGTGCTGGGCTGCACGCACTACCCGTTCGTCAGCGAGCATTTGCAGGCGCTGGTGGGTGCGGATGTGACGCTGGTAGAAAACGGCGACGCCGTGGCGCGGCAGACGCAACGGCTGCTGCACGCCGCAGCAGACAACACCTGCCCGACGCTAAACAGCCGGGGCCGCATCAGTCTGATGACGACCGGCGATGCGCACACCCTCAAGGCAGCTGCGGCGCACTGGCTGGCGCTGCGCGAGCCGGTTGAGTTGCTATATCTTTGATAGCTGCTTGCGCACATATCGCCTGGGCTTGAGGCCTAAAACGTGTTTGAAAATGCCCTTAGCTGCCTGCTAACCCCGGTTTGCGGTCAAGTCACTTCCAACCTGGCAGTTGTACAAATTACCGTTTCCCGAACTGGTAATGGCGAATGTAGCGCTCTCAATCACCGGGAGAAAACCTCTTCAGCAAAATAATCGATGAAGCCAAGTCTTGCCTTCAAGCAAATACAGCATTGCAAAATCTGACCCAATGCAGTTTCCCAATGCCGCCCCGAATACTGTTCGGGCCCAACACTGTTTCAGGCTTGCGTTTAACACGGGCCTTGATGCCCTGCTGTGATCTTGCCCCCTATCGCCAGGCACGATCTATCTGGATTGTTTGGGTTTCGGTGTTGATGATGTTTTGTTGATGTTTCTTCTCAAAAAATTGTTGGTTTAGAGATCGTTCAATTTCGCCACAATCGTGCTGTTCCACGATTGCCACGTTGTCGCCGACCAGAGGTTCCTGCCCATGAAAATCACCAGCATCCGCACCACGCCCGTTCTTGCGCCCTTGCCGCGGCCGGTGCGCACTGCTTCGGGCACTATCGACCAATTCCCCCTCGTGCTGATCGATGTGCGCACGGATTCAGGTGTGGAGGGCCGCGCCTACGCGCAGGTGTATTTGCCAGAACTGCTG
>JANNKV010000213.1:0-12236 GCA_031396485.1 Polaromonas sp.
TGAGGCTGGGCGTGGTTTCAATAGCGGAAGTCTGTCGGACAGGAAGTACGGACGTGTTCATAAGTCGTAGTCGTGAGTGCGGCCTGACATGGCCTTGGTTATCGTGGCGCGGTCGAGCTTGTCGCTGACCAGTTCGGCAAACTTGTAGACAAAGTTGCGCAGGTAAGCACTTCGCTTGAACGCCACGCGGGCAACGTTCATGCCGAAAAGCGAGCCAGCCGGAATCGCCAGCAGGTCGCTGTTGGTACCGTCATCCTTGAGCGCCATTTCCGCCACGATACCCACGCCCAGACCCAGCCGGACGTAGGTCTTGATGACGTCGGAATCAATCGCCTCCAGTGCAATACGCGGTTGCAGGTGTTTTGCCGCAAAGGCCAGATCGATCTTGGTTCTGCCGGTAAATGAGGGGTGGTAGGTGATCAGCGGTTCAGCAGCGAGATCTTCCAGCGTGACGGTGGTCTTTTTTGCCAGTGGATGGTCTTTGGGCATCACCAACATGTGCTGCCATTCGTAGCAGGGCAGCGTCACCAGTTCTTCGTACTGCGTGAGCGACTCGGTGGCAATGCCGATTTCTGCTACTTCATCGATGAGCATGCGCGCCACCTGTTCTGGCGAGCCCTGGTGCAAGCTGACGTTGACCTTGGGAAAGGCCTCGCGCAGCCTGGCCACCGGTTGCGGTAACACATAGCGGGCCTGGGTGTGGGTGGTGGCGATTGACAGGGTGCCGCTGTCTTGTGCCGAGAACTGCTCGCCAATACGCCTGAGGTTGCCCACTTCACGCATGATGAGTTCAATGCTTTTAAGCACATGCTCGCCCGGCTCGGTCACGCGCTTGAGGCGTTTTCCGTGGCGCGCAAAAATATCCACGCCCAGTTCTTCTTCCAGTTCGATGATCGCCTTTGACACCCCCGGCTGGGAGGTGTGCAGCGCTTTGGCTGTTTCAGTCAGGTTCAGGTTGCGCCGGACAGCTTCCTGAACAAATCGGAATTGGTGAAGGTTCATATCAAATTCAAGCTTATTATTGATTTTATTATGCCAGTGAGAGGCATAAGTCCCGCTTAAAAAGCATCGACAACTGCCGGCACTGCTTCGGCTAGGAAAGCTCAGGCGACAAGGCGATATCGGCCATCAATGCGGTGAGTTGCGGGTGCTCGCCGGCGGCAGGTAACAGTTCAATGACAACGCCGGGATGCGTGGTTTTGATTTGATCAATCAGCAGCGGCAAGTCTTCACGGGCATGCTTTCCAACACCAAAAAACAGCGGAAATACCCTTACCCGCGTAGCACCAGCGGCAATCATCTCAGCGGCTGCGTCGGGCAGTGTTGGGGTGCAAAGTTCAAGATAGGCACACCGCACCGCCATATCGGGCTGACGCGCCCGGATATCTGCGGCCACGCCTTCGATGGGCATGCGCCACAGCGGGTCGCGTGACCCGTGCGCAAACAAAATGATCCCGGTGGCGATCAGATCAGGTGCTTGGGGCGGTACAGGGGATTCACACATTTTTTATGCAGCGAAATTTAGCGTCTGAAAACCAGCCAGCCGAACGCGCCCAGTGACACCGTCATGTAGAGAAGGCCTGGCGTGGCGGCGGCCAGCCACGGCTGCCAGCTCCGCAGATTGCCGATGTAGCCAAATACATTGTTGAGCAGGAAAAAGCTGATGCCGATCATGACGCCGGCAAATACATAGGCGGCAATACCGCCAGAGCGGAAATGAAGGTAGGCAAATGGCAAAGCCAGCATCACCATCACCAGGCAACTGAGTGGATAAAAAACCTTCTTCCAGAACTCGATTTCATATCGCTGGGCTGTCTGGCCATTGGCATCAAGATGGCGAACATAGTTGAACAGGTCAATTGTTGCCATGCGTTCTGGCTTGAGAAGCGCCACCGACACCATCTCGGCGCTGATGTTGTTGCCCCATCGAAAAGTCTCCTGCGTTGACCGGCTGATTCGAGCGGCCTCAACTGCCTTGCCACCAGTAGTGCCGGCGGCTGCACCGCCGCGCGCGCCGAATTCCGTACGCGTCGCCCGGCTCAAAACCCAGGCATTGCCTTCGTCAAAACTGGCGGACGGAGCTTCTGTGGTCGAGACCACCTGGCCCTGATTGTTGAACTCAAAAATCTGCACGCCCTGCATCCGATTTTCGGGCGATAAGGCTTTGACGTTGACGACGTAGTTGTTGTAGGTCTGCTTTTCCTTCAGCCACGCCCCTGTCTGGCCCACGGTGATCTTGTTTTGATACCTTGCTTTGAGTAACTGCGCGGCCCTGTCGCTTGCGGGTGCCAGATAGTCTCCCACCGCGAAACTCAGTAGAACGAAAAAAGCGCCCAGCCCAAGCAACAGCCTGAGCGCGCGCCATGGCCCCAAACCGCTTGTACGCAGGATGGTGTATTCGGAGCTCTGAGCCAGGCGAGCCATTACGAAAATGGTGCCTATAAGCACGGAAATTGGGAGCAACTCGTACAGATGATTCGGGACCAGTAGCGCCACATACAGCATTGCGTGACGAATCTGATAAATATTGGCAGCAGCGTCAAGCCCTGAATTCTTGCCGAGGTATTGAAGCTCGTCGACAAGATCAAAGAACAAAAACAGGGCCAGGAAGCCCAGTGCTACAAGGGCGATGGCAACCAGCACTTCGCGATAGATGAGCCGGCGGATGGTCTTCATGCGACCGACGCATTGTTACGCACCGCGAGGGGCGGGCGTGGCAGGCGAGGTGCCGATCTCAGCACCCAGTTGGAATTGCGCTTAACCAGCCAGGCAATGGCCAGCGCAAAAACGCCACCATGCAGAGCTATCAAAAAATTGCTGAAAGAGACCAGTCCTACAAAGATCCAGCTCTGTCCGAGGTTGAGCAGGTTGTTGTAGACAATAAAAGCCAGCAGCCCAAAAATCAGGTTGCTGCTGCGCCCGCCGCGCGGGTTTACGCTTGAAAGCGCCAGCGCAAGAATAACGATGTTGATAGCCGTTAACGCCAGACCTACTCGCCAGGCCAATTCGCTCAGATTGGCACGGCTCGGCGTCATGATCAAAGACTGCGTGGACATGAGTTTGGCTTCGGGCGTACTGTCACTGACGGGGTCTGATTCGCCGGTCTGGGTGCCGTATTCCTCGAACTCGCTGACCTTCATCGATGACTGGCCTGCTAAATTCTCCAATCGCTGCCCGCCCTCAAGTATGAGAAACCGGGAATCGCCGCGGGTTTCAATGCGGCCTGAGCGCGCTGTGGTGACCGAGCTCTTTCCGTTTTCGTTGGCCGCGATGAAGACGTCATTGCTGGTTTGCTCCCCGGGCTGGTCGCGGTCGATGAAAAATACGCGGTTGCCGCTAGAGGATTCAATAAACTGCCCGGGGGCCACGCGGGCCAGATCGCCGCGCTGCTGGAATCGTGTCTGCATGTCTTTGGTCTGCTGGTTGCTCCAGGGCCAGACGAAAAGTGACATCAAGCCAATTACAAGCAAGATCGGCCACGAAAAACGGAACAGAGGCCTCAAGAAAGCCGTCAGACCCTGTCCGCTGGTAAACCACACGACCATCTCGCTATCGCGGTACATGCGTGAGAGGGCGCTGACAATGGCGATGAATAGTGACAAGGTCAGGATTGTCGGGAGTCGTCCCAGTGCTGAATAAGCCATAAACAGCATCACGTCCTGGGGGTTGATGAAGCCGCGCGAGGCCTGGCCTAGCGTGCGGATCAAAACGATGGTCATCACAATGGTCACCAGCACCACCAGGGTAGCGCCAAAACTGCGAGCCAACTCTTTGCGTATTGAAGATTGGAATAACATCGGCTGAAGATACGTTCCTGCTTTGCTTTATCGTTGTTTGTTTTTCCAACCTCAATTATGGACTTTGAACTTAAAACATTAACCCTCGCCGGTATTTGCAGCGAAAAATGCGACGCGCTGATCGCGCTCATTCCAAACGATTTCAGCCCAGGTTCGGATCCGTTGTCGGCAATCGTCGCCCACGCGCTCCAGTCGGGTGATTTTGAAAGCAAACCTGGCAGGCTTCTTGGCGCTTATCGCGTGCAGGGACTTGTGGCCAGCCGCGTCGTATTGGTCGGCGCTGGCGACAGTAGCCCGAAGAACGTAAGAACGGCAGTGACTGCCGCTTTGGGCGCCTTGAAAGGCAGTAATGCGCAAGCAGCTGTTTTGTATCTGGGTGCGATCGGTGGCAAATCAGCTGATGTGGTGCGCACGGCAATTGTGGCTTGCGGCGATGCGAGCTACGCCTACAACACGACCAAATCGAAGAATACGCCTGAGAAGTTAAAGCGCGTGGTTGTAGGTGTCAAGGACGCCAGCCATGAAAAATCTGCTTTTTCGAGAGCCATTGCGGTGATTAAAGGCACTGACTTCGCCAAGGAATGGGGCAATCGGCCTGCTAACTACGCGACACCGATCAAGCTCGCCGGCGCGGCCAAAGAGCTCGGCAAGTTACGTAACATCAAAGTGGAAGTGATGGGCCCCAAAGAGGTCGAGAAACTGGGGATGGGCGCTTTCATGGCTGTGGCGCAAGGATCGGCTGAACCACTGCGCTTGATCGTGCTTCGCTATTCGGGTGCGCTGCGCTCGGACGCGCCCTTTGTCCTTGTGGGCAAGGGCATCACCTTCGACACAGGCGGTATCTCCATCAAGCCCGCGTCCGAGATGGACGAGATGAAATTTGACATGTGTGGCGCCGCCAGCGTGCTTGGCACCTTCAGGGCATTGGCAGAGCTGCAGCCGGCGCTCAATGTGGTGGGCGTGATTCCGGCCTGCGAGAACATGCCGGATGGACGCGCTGTCAAGCCGGGCGATGTGGTGACCAGCATGAGTGGCCAGACCATCGAGATACTTAATACTGATGCCGAAGGGCGTCTGGTGCTCTGCGACGCACTTAGCTACGCCGAACGTTTCAAGCCGAAAGCTGTGATTGATATCGCAACCTTGACAGGCGCTTGCGTTGTGGCGCTGGGCGGCGTGCGCAGCGGACTTTTTTCCAGCGACGACGCACTGGCCAGGGCGCTCGCTGAAGCCGGAGAAACCTCACAGGATTTGTGCTGGAGGATGCCGCTGGATGAAGACTACGCCGAAGGATTGAAAACGAATTTCGCTGATGTAGCCAACATCGCTGGTCGGGCTGCCGGGGCTGTCACTGCAGCCAAATTTTTGCAGAGGTTTTCCAGCAAGTTTCCGTGGGCTCACCTTGACATCGCGGGTACCGCGTGGAAAGGGGGTAGCGCCAAAGGCGCGACCGGCCGGCCCGTACCTTTGCTTGTTGATTATTTGATGGGTCAGGTGCCCGCTGTTGGGCCGGTCAAATCCACGTCAAAAGGGGCGAAGCCGTCCAGAAAGACACCAACTGCTTCCAAAACCCGGACATGACTGAAATCGCGTTCCATTTCAACGTCTCCAACAAGCTGTTGTACTCCTGCCGTCTTTTGCGCAAGGCCCACGCCAGCGGCGCGCAAGTCGCAGTAACTGCCGAGCCAGATGTGCTTGACGAACTCGATCAGCTTTTGTGGAGTTTTTCGTCTACTGAATTCGTACCGCATTGCCGGACCGTTGATGGCATCGGCCCGATGGTGAGAAAGTCTGTGTTGCTGGTGGAATCTCCTGCGGCCTGTCCGCACCATGGCGTTTTGATAAATCTGGGGATGCAGGTTCCGTCTGAATTTGAGAGATTTGAGCGGTTTATCGAGCTAGTTACCCAGGGCAGCGAGGAACGTCTGGCAGCGCGGATCCGCTGGAAACACTATGCAGACCGGGGGTACTCGCTGCAACGGCACGACATCACCGCCGCAGGCGAGGGCGTATGAGCAGCCAGCCGCCGCGCTTTGTTCCCACCCTGACGGAGGTTGTTCAACCTGTTCCCCTGCAATTGAAGGCGCCTGATGGTGCCTCATTCCCGACAGTCGATCATGCGGCTCTGGAAGACCATTTGGTGCAGCGAGTTTTGCAACGGGTTGACCTGATCCTGGAAAGAAGGTTGCGGGAAGCCGTTGGGCAGCTGATTCTTGAACATACAGAACGGCTCGCCACTGAGCTCAGGGTGGAAATTGAGTTCGTCGTTCGCCAGTCGGTCAGCCAAGCCTTTTCGCACGAACTGGAGAACGACACGAAGCCTGTCGAAATTTGAGCCGCTTAGCTTCACTCGCGTGTTTTTTCTGTAGTTTTCCCGCGCCACCTAGATACTGAAACTCACATTAGAAAAGATGCGCGCCGGGTAAACCCCCTTATCGAAACCAACCTAGGGACGTTGCTATGGTGCGGGCCCGGAAATTGCGATATGTTCTGCCCCGTTGAGTTAGAAAAAGTCCTCAACCTTTAACGGTAATTATTTAATCGGAGTGTTTGTATGCAAATGAAATTAAAACTGACAGTAGTTGCAGCTTTGGCCATGGTGGCCGGTTTGGCATCTGCTCAAGACGCAGTTGTCAAAATCGGTCACGTAGCCCCAATGTCTGGCTCACAGGCGCACTACGGTAAAGACAACGAAAACGGCGTACGCATGGCCATTGAGGACCTGAATGCCCAAAACGTGACCATCGGCGGCAAGAAAATCAAGTTTGAAATCGTTGCCGAAGATGATGCTGCTGATCCAAAACAGGGCACTGCAGCGGCACAAAAACTGTGCGACTCCAAAGTGGCCGGCGTTGTCGGTCATTTGAACTCGGGCACCACCATACCCGCGTCCAAGGTTTACAACGATTGCGGCATTCCAATGATTACCGGTGCTGCAACGAATCCGAACCTGACCAAGCCTGGCTACAAGAACGTCTTCCGTATCATCGCCAATGACAACGCACTGGGCGCCGGCTTGGCTTTCTATGCGGCTGACGCGCTGAAATTGAAGAAGGTCGCGATCATTGACGACCGCACGGCTTACGGCCAAGGCGTCGCTGAAGTCTTTAAAAAGACCGCCACCGCAAAGGGTATGACGGTTGTTGATGAGCAATTCACCACGGACAAAGCCACTGACTTCATGGCGATTCTTACCGCTGTGAAAGCCAAAAATCCCGACGCCATCTTCTTCGGTGGAATGGATCCACAGGGCGGTCCTATGCTCCGTCAGATGGAGCAGTTGGGCATGAGCAACGTCAAGTATTTCGGCGGTGACGGCATCTGTACTGCAGAGCTGGCCAAATTGGCTGCTGGCGCAAAGACCATCGGCAACGTGGTTTGCGCTGAAGGTGGTGCATCGCTGGCAAAAATGCCAAGTGGTGAGGCCTGGAAAAAGCGTTACGACGCCAAGTACCCCAGCCAGTTCCAGGTTTACAGCCCGTACACCTACGACGCCACCTTCGTTCTGGTTGACGCCATGAAACGCGCCAATTCGACTGACCCCAAGGTCTACACCGCAGAACTTATCAAGTCCAACTTCAAGGGCGTGACGACGACGATCGGGTTTGAGCCAAATGGTGAGTTGAAAAACCCGGCCATCACTTTGTATGTTTATAAAGATGGCAAGAAGTCTGCATTGAACTAAGCGCTTCTGCTGCTCAAAAAAAGCCACCGCAAGGTGGCTTTTTTTTGATCAAAAGAAAAACCCAAGGTCACAAAATGTACGAATTTGCTTCAAGTAATGGCTGACATGGTGGTTATTCAACAGGGCCATTGGGTTGCCCAGGATGTTTCTGCTTTTTCACTTACACAAAAGGCCGCAGTTTTACCTCGTACAAACCCGGAAATGAGTGAAAAAACGCTAAATTGCCAAAGTAGGAGTAAAAAAATTCTTGTGTGTAGATGATGTTAGGCAAGCAAGCGCTCGGCGATCAATTCGCTGCGGCACTTCAGTTCGGCCTCCAAGCCGCCAGCACTTCACTGCGACGGATCACCAAGTCTTCGAAAAGCGCGACCTGTTTGGGCGCTTACTCATCTTCTATGTTTTGAGAACTTCAAGGAACAGCTCATGTCCAATTCATCGGTTATGCCTACGCGAGCGGCGCAGGCCGCGCGGGCTCAGCGGCGCAAACCCATTCTCGCCACCATGCCCGGGCCAGACCCCTTGTGGAATACCTATGTGTACGACAATCTCCCCAAAAATGCTGGAACCTTCAAGGACTACCTTGCGCTTTTGAGATTGGCGAAGGGCCGTGAGATGCTGATTCTCAATGGGTCCGTGGGTCGCAGGCAGCGTTACCGGGATCTTCTGTTCGCCATACTGTTGAAACTCAGATTTTCCAACCCTCCACCGGTGCTTATGCAGGACGCCACCTGGGAGCCCCGTAGCGAAGCGCTTGAAGCGGAGTTTCCTTTTCTCAAACGTGTGGTGCCGAAACTTGCACGACTGGCCGTTTCCTTGATAGACGGGCCTCATATGCGCTATGCAGTACTGAGTACCAAAGAAGTAGAAACGTTTCCGAAGGTCTGGGGCGTCGATCCCTCCCGCGTCGTGTTCCAGGCATTTCCCAATACGCTGCACGAATACCGCGACATGGAAACGCGGGACGATGGCTACATCTTTGCCGGTGGAAATTCAGTGCGCGACTTCGCACTTCTGGAGTCGGCGCTTGATGGGACGAACATTCCTGCCCGAATCGCAACGAAGTGGCAACCTACCCTCGATCTTCCGAATATGGAAGTGGGGCCTACCTCGCATGAGGACTACATGTCGCTGCTGGCCAACTCGCATGCGGTAGTCGTACCGCTGCGTCAAAGCGTACGGAGCGCCGGTCAGCAGTCTTACCTTAACGCCATGGGCCTGGGAAAGCCCGTGATCGTGACCGAAGCCCCGGGGGTTCGGGATTACGTTATTGATGGCGTGACCGGCATCATTGTGCCGCCCGATGTGAATGCGCTTCGATCTGCGGTTTTGCACGTGATGGATCCGGCCAACTCAGACTTTTATGCCGAAATGGGGCGTCGAGCCCGTGAAGATGTCTTCAAGCGGTTCACCGAAGAACATTTTCGCCATGGTCTGCTGATGCATGCCGGAGTTATCACGCGGGAGCAGTTTCAACAGGGCAAATAGCCCATCAGAAACAGGGCAGGGGAGCGAGCGCTCCAGAGCGAATTTATTTCACCTGTATTGCCGAGTTCTCAGGCCAGGCGGGGGTGGAGCTTGAAATAAAAAACGGGCCGCGAAGGCCCGTATTCATTGACTATTTGGCGGAAGAGGCGGGATTCGAACCCGCGGTAGGTTTAACCCTACGCACGCTTTCCAGGCGTGTGACTTAAACCGCTCATCCACCCTTCCGCGAAGTCTTTTATTGTAGCAGCGTAGAAGTGTCGATTTTATTCACGTCACACATCATGCTAACCAGCGCTGCTAGCTGATGGTGCCCTGCAGCTTGTGTTTCTGCAATTGTTCGAGCGTGACGAACTCCAGTGCATTTTCGTGAGTGCCTTCAAGTACGGTCGGCGGCGCCACGCCAGCTTCCAGCGCTTCGCGCCAGCGATTGGCGCAAAGGCACCAGCGATCGCCGGGTTTCAATCCGGCGAAGCGGTGACGCGGTTGCGGCGTGACAAGATCGTTGCCCCGCGCGCTGGAGAACGCCAGGAATTCCGGGGTGACCCGGACGCATATTAAGTGAGAGCCCTGGTCGGACTCGTCGGTGTTGCAGCAACCGTCGCGGAAATAGCCCGTCAAGGGGTCGTAGGAGCATGGCAGCAGTTCCCCGCCCAATACGTTTCTGGCACTCATGACATAGATCCTGAAAAATGCTGATGGATGATTGAAGGAATCAAGCCTTGTTAGTTTGCACCATTTTCATCGCTGAACTGATGAGCGCAGCAACTTCTGTCATGTTGCTGGGGACAATCAAGGTGGTGGTGGCGTCGCTGGCCACACGCGAGTAAGCCTCAACGGCTTTTTCAGCCACCTTGAGCTGCACTGCCTGCTCGCCACCGGGCTGCCGAATCGCAGAGGCCACAAGTTCAATGGCTTTGGCGTTGGCGTCTGCCACCGCCATGATTGCCGCCGCTTCGCCCTGTGCATTGTTGATGGCGGCCAGCTTCTCACCTTCGGATCGCGCAATAAACGCTTCCCGCTCACCGGTGGCAATATTGATTTGTTCCTGACGACGGCCCTCAGAGGCTGCAATCAGCGCTCGTTTTTCACGCTCTGCCGTGATCTGTGACTGCATGGCGTGCAGAATTTCCTTCGGTGGAGTCAAGTCCTTGATCTCGTATCGAAGCACTTTCACACCCCAATTAAGAGCTGCTTCGTCGATAGCCGCCACAACCTGCGCGTTGATGATGTCGCGCTCTTCGAAGGTTTTATCGAGTTCAAGCTTGCCGATCACTGAGCGCAGCGAGGTCTGTGCCAATTGCGTGACCGCCACGATGTAGTTTGACGAGCCATAGCTGGCCCGCATCGGATCAGTCACCTGAAAGTACAAAATGCCATCGACTTGCAGCTGCGTGTTGTCGCGGGTGATGCAGACCTGGCTGGGCACGTCGAGCGGGATTTCTTTCAGGCTGTGCTTGTAGGCAACCCGGTCGACAAACGGAACAAGAAAGTTGAGGCCTGGGGTCAGGCTGCCGTGGTACTTGCCCAGCCGCTCGATCACCCACGCATTTTGCTGGGGTACGACCTTGATACTACGAACAATAAAGATCCCGGCAACCACCAGAATGACAATTGCAATTTCCAATCCCATACTTTTCCTTTTTTGTTGATAGAGTTGGGCAGCGTCAAGCTGCCCTTTGGTAAAACCGCAGACCCTCCGAAATTTGGGTGATTCAACTACATTTTTTCGATGACAAGGCGGTTGCCCAACATTTCACGAATACGAAAGTTGCCAGTCACGGCCGAATCGGAGGGATCGGACGAAATCGCGGTCCAGTTGGCACCACGGAATTTGACTGTGGCGGTGCCGTCTGCATTCCATCGCTCGACATGCACCGCCTCGCCGATGTCGATATGCACGTCGCGATTCGCGCTGGCCCGCAAGGGGGCGGGGCTCTTGCTGCGGTAGAGGTGCCACGCGACTACCGCGCCGCCACCCAGCGCTGCGGCCACCAGCAACTGCATCACTGTGCCGAAACCGAGGTAGGCGGCAATCGCTCCCGCTGCCAGCCCCATCGCAAGCATGAGTAAATAAAAAGTGCCAGTCACCAGTTCGGCCGCCACCGCGACACCGGCCAGCAGCCACCAGATTGTCGATTCGCTCATGTTTTTCCCTTTTGTCGATGATGCGCTACATTTTGGGGCAAACAAGGCGTCAGACAAGCGCGCGCAAGAGATATTTCCTTACACTCTTCAGCTTGTCGCTGAGAAGCCACTCACACCGTTCGGGCTGAACCTGTCTATGTCCACCGAGCGTTAATTTTTGCCCTCCGACAGGTTGGGGAAGTTCTGCACAACTTCCTTTGGGGCGCCACGACCCACCCGTACGCCATGAAATTCCGCTTTCCCATCGTCATCATTGATGAAGATTTCCGTTCAGAAAACACGTCTGGCCTGGGCATTCGCGCGCTCGCGCAGGCCATTGAAACCGAAGGTTTCGAGGTTTTGGGTGTCACCAGCTACGGCGATCTGTCGCAGTTCGCCCAGCAGCAAAGCCGCGCCAGTGCTTTCATCCTGTCGATTGACGACGAAGAGTTCACACCCGGGCCGGACCTGGATCCTGCCGTGCTCAACCTGCGCAATTTCATTGAAGAAGTGCGGCGCAAGAACCTGGATGTGCCAATCTACGTTTATGGCGAAACGAAAACCTCGCGTCACATTCCCAACGACATCCTGCGCGAACTACACGGCTTCATTCACATGTTTGAAGACACGCCCGAGTTTGTGGCGCGGCACATTCTGCGCGAAGCGAAAAGCTACCTTGAAGGCGTGCAGCCGCCGTTTTTCAAGGCGTTGCTCGACTACGCAGAAGACGGCTCGTATTCGTGGCACTGCCCGGGCCACTCGGGTGGCGTCGCGTTTTTGAAAAGCCCGGTGGGGCAGATGTTTCACCAGTTTTTTGGCGAGAACATGCTGCGGGCCGACGTGTGCAATGCAGTGGAAGAACTGGGCCAGCTGCTCGACCACGACGGCGCGATTGGCGCCAGCGAACGCAATGCCGCGCGCATCTTCAACGCTGATCACTGCTTCTTCGTCACCAACGGCACCAGCACGTCGAACAAGATGGTGTGGCACCACACCGTGGCGCCCGGCGACGTGGTGGTGGTCGATCGCAACTGCCATAAATCGATCCTGCACGCGATCATGATGTGCGGCGCAATTCCGATTTTCCTGACGCCGACGCGCAACCACTACGGCATTATCGGGCCGATTCCGATGGAGGAATTCCG
>JANNKV010000122.1:0-6852 GCA_031396485.1 Polaromonas sp.
CGGTTTGAGTGAAATCGAGCCAGAGTTCGTGCTGCTGGGCCTGCTGACTATCGCGCACCACCAGGCCGCCACCTTCGCTGCTGGCCTGCTCGCTGGCCGCTGCCGCTTTCTTCCAGACCACCAGCTTCATCGGGTCGCCGCGGCGGTAACCCCGCACGCCATCGAACTCGCCGCTGGCCTGAGCCTTCAGGGCCGCTGCTGCGCCACCTGTGCGCGGCACGCCTGGCGGCAGAGGCGGTGCGTGCGCCTCGGGGGCCGGGTACACCAGCATTTGAGCGGCTGGGCGCCAGACCGTCCAGACCCTGAACGTGCCCAGCGGAAAGCGGGTTTCGGCTGTCAGGGTCGGCAGCCTGTGCAGGCCGCGCCGCGCCGGTGTGAAAGCAACTTGCACCAGGCTGCTGCCTTGGGCGGGCACGTCAGTCCACGCCCAGTGGCGGGCGCTGTCCTTGTTGCCATCGACCGCCGCAGGATGGAGAACGCTCAGGCCGATGCCATGACGGGCAGAGCGCCTGTTATTTGTTAAATTGATATCAAAAGCCGTGCTAGAGCCCGCATAATGTGCGCCGGGTGCTACTAAATGCATAGCGAGCCCCCGCAGCGTGCCATGGCACACATGCATGCCCACCAGGGCGCTGCCGGCCAGCAGAAAGGTCAGCAGGTAGCCCAGATTGAGCTGGTAGTTGATGGAGGCCACCAGCAATGTCAGCAGGGTCAGTCCGAGCATGAGCCCCGGCCGGGTCGGCAGGATGTACACCGTGCGCTGCGTCAGGGTGACGCTGTCGAGCAGCGGCAGCCGGTTTTCGAACCATGACTGGAAACGACGCCGGGTCGCTGACACGGGATGAGGTAGTGAGAATGTCGCTGTCATGCGAAGTGAACGCGGTCTCAGGGAGCACTCAAGGCAACGGCACGGCATCGAGCATGGCGCGCACCTGCTCCATGGCGCCCCGACCCGCATCACTGACCGGAACCAGCCGGTGCGCAGTGGTTTGCGGCAGTACGGAGGCAATATCGTCGGGCGCCACATAATCGCGGCCGTCCAGAAACGCCTGTGCCCGGGCGGCGCGCATCACGGCAATGCCGGCGCGCGGGCTCAGGCCCTGCAAAAACCAGCGGCCTGACCGTGTGGCGGCGATCAGGTCCTGCAGGTAATTGAGCAGTGGCTCGGCCGCATGTAATTTTTGTACCTGTTGCTGCAATTCCAGCAAGTCATGCGGAGCGAGTAGCGCCGTGAGCTTTTCAACCATCTCACGGCGGTCATGGCCGCGCAGCAATTCGCGCTCTGCCGCGCGGTCGGGGTAGCCGAGCGAGATGCGCATGTGAAACCGGTCCAGTTGCGATTCGGGCAGCGCGTAGGTGCCCAGCTGGTCGTGTGGGTTTTGGGTCGCGATCACAAAAAATGGCACTGGCAGCGGGCGTGTCGCGCCTTCGACGGTGACCTGCTTTTCTTCCATCGCTTCCAGCAGTGCGCTCTGCGTTTTGGGGCTGGCACGGTTGATTTCGTCGGCCAGCAAGACCTGTGCAAAGACCGGGCCGGGGTGAAAGACAAAGCTTTCTTTCTGGCGTTCGTAGATCGACACGCCCGACAGATCGCTGGGCATCAAATCAGCCGTGAACTGCACGCGCGAAAATTGCAGGCCGAATGATCGCGACAGGGCGTGCGCCAGCGTGGTCTTGCCGACGCCGGGCACGTCTTCGATCAGCAAATGGCCGCCAGCCAGCAGGCAGGCCACACAGTCGCGCACCTGTGCCGGCTTGCCGACAATGACCGTGTTAAGCTGATTTAAAAGCGCTTGAAGTTTTTCTTTGACGAGCATGTCGAAGACGATAACGTAATTTTTTGCAAAAGTTTTTAAGCCATGAATGCAACCGGATATTTCTCACACCCCGACTGTAAAAAGCACGAGATGGGGGCAGGGCACCCGGAGTGCCCGGAACGACTTGACGCCATCGACGACTGGCTTCTGGCCACCGGGGTAGCAGCGGCGCTCGACCAGCGCGAAGCGCCACTGGCCGCGCTGGGCGATATTGAGCTGGCGCATGACCGCATGATGGTTGCCGGCATTCGTGGCCTGAGCGATGCGCTGGCCGATGAGATCAACGCGGGCGGGCCGTCCCACGCGCAGATCGACCCCGACACGTCACTCAATGTTCATTCATGGAACTCCGCCTTGCGTGCTGCCGGCGCGACGATAGCCGCGACAGACGCGGTGATGGCCGGCGAGATGGAAAACGCTTTTTGCGCGGTGCGTCCGCCGGGTCACCATGCCTGCCGCGACCACTCGATGGGATTTTGTATTTTCAACAGTGTGGCAGTGGCTGCCAAATACGCTTTGGCGCGCCATGGCCTCGCCCGCGTCGCCATCATCGACTTCGACGTGCATCATGGCAATGGCACCGAAGACATCATTCGCGGCGATGACCGTATCCTGATGCTGAGCTTTTTCCAGCATCCGTTTTATCCGCACAGCGGGACGCGAGCACAGGGTGACAACATGGTCAACATCCCGGTGGCCGCCTACACCAAGGGTGCCGAGGTACGCGAGCTGATCGATTTGCTGTGGATTCCGCGCCTGGAAGAATTCAAACCCGAGATGCTTTTCATCAGCGCCGGGTTTGATGCCCACCGTGACGACGACCTGGGCCAGATGGGTCTGGTCGAGCAGGACTACGCGTGGATCACCGAACGCCTGAAAAACGTCGCCAAGCGCCATGCCAACGGGCGCATCGTCTCGTCGCTCGAAGGCGGCTACAACCTCCACGCGCTGGCCAGATCGGTGGAGGCGCATATTCGCGTGCTGGCCGATTTGTAGGAGAGACCGATGAGTGATTTGCCGGCTGCGCAAGCCAGTCTTGTGCCTTCGTTGCCTTTATTGCATACCCACGATGCGCGCGGCGTACACACCTTGAGACTGAACCGTGCCGGGAGCTTCAATGTGCTCAGCGAGGACATGCTTTCGGCGCTACAAAAATCGCTAGCCTCGATTGCTGAAGATGCGTCGTCGCGCGCAGTTGTGATTTCGGCCGACGGAAAAGCTTTTTGCGCCGGTCATAACCTCAGGGAAATGAACGCGCAGCCCGATCTGGCCTATTACCAGGCCCTGTTTGCGCAATGCACGCGCGTGATGCTGGCAATCCAGAACCTGCCGGTGCCGGTGATTGCCAAAGTGCAGGGCCTGGCCACCGCGGCCGGATGCCAGCTGGTGGCGCAATGTGATCTGGCCGTCGCCAGTGACAACGCCAGTTTTGGCGTCAACGGAATCGATGTTGGCCTGTTTTGTGCCACACCCAGCGTGCCACTTTCGCGCAACATGCCGGCCAAGCAGGCGATGGAAATGCTGCTGACTGGTGAATTCATCATGGCCGAAGAGGCGCGTGTCCGCGGACTTGTCAATCGTGTGGTTCCGCTGGCATCGCTCGATGCAGAAGTAGAGAAGCTGCTAGGTGCGATTTTGCCCAAGCCGCGTGAAGCCATCGCCATGGGGAAAGCGCTTTTTTACCAGCAGCGTGAAACCGGTGTGCGCGCGGCTTATCAGCTGGCGGGCCAGACGATGGCCTGCAACATGATGCACGCTGACGCGCAGGAGGGCGTTCAGGCCTTCATTGAAAAAAGGAAACCCAAATGGCCAGCGCCGCCGCGGTGAACCCCGCACCGGGCGGTCCGGGTCAACTGGCCCGATTTGAAAGCCTTGATGAGTGGCTGGACGCTTTGACGCAGCCCTCGGCATGGTCGGAATTGGCGGCTGTCGTGGGGTGTGTTTTGTTGACGTGGCTGGTCGTACGTGCCATCAGCCGCGTGCGTCAGGTGAAGGATGCGTCGTCGATCCTGTTCGGCAAGCATACGTTCGATGGTGTTCTCTTTCCCGTCCTGCTGCTGTCCTTTGCCTACGCCACGCAGGCATTTCTGGCCCGCCTGTTTCCGCTGGCTGTTTTCAAGCTGGTGATACCGGCGCTGCTGGCGCTGGCCCTGATCCGCATGGGCGTCAAGGTGTTGCAGGTGGCCTTCAAGGACGCGCCGGTGGTGCGGGCCCTGGAGCGAACCTTCTCATGGGTGGCGTGGATTGCGGTGGTACTTTGGGTCAGCGGCTTGCTACCGATCATCCTGGAGGAGCTTGATGGCATCAAGTGGAAGGTCGGCGATTCAACTTTGTCAGTTCGAACGATCCTCGAAGGCACAGTCACGGCCGGCGCGGTACTGCTGATTGCGCTATGGGTATCGTCTTCGATCGAAACGCGCCTCCTGCGCTCAGCAACGGGTGGCGAGCTGTCGCTGCGCAAAGCGGTCAGCAACGCCACGCGCGTGGTGCTGATGTTTGTCGGCTTGATCGTAGCGCTGTCGGCGGTGGGCATCGATTTAACAGCGCTGTCGGTGTTGGGTGGCGCCATCGGTGTGGGCGTGGGCCTGGGCCTGCAAAAACTTGTTGCCAACTATGTGAGCGGCTTTGTCATGCTGGCCGAGCGCAGTGTGCGTATTGGTGACAACGTGCGCGTGGACACCTTCGAGGGCCGCATCACCGACATCCGGGCGCGTTACACCGTGGTGCGCGCGCTGTCAGGGCGCGAATCGATCGTGCCCAATGAAATGTTCATGGCCAACCGGATTGAAAACCTGTCGCTGGCCGATTCGCGCGTGTTGCAGGCCACCGTGGTGTCGGTGAGTTATGACAGCGATGTGGATCTGGTGATGCGCCTGCTGACCGAGGCCGCGATGGCGCAGGAGCGCGTGCTGCGCGATCCCGGGCCGGGCGTCAACCTAACCAACTTCGGGCCCGACGGGCTGGAGTTCACGCTGAATTACTGGATGACCGACCCTGAAAACGGTCAGCAAAATTTGCGCTCGCTGGTAAATCTGGCGGTGCTCAGCGCGCTGCGCGCGAATGGAATTGAGATCCCGTTTCCGCAGCGGGTGATGCATGCCAGTGCGCCGCTGGCTTCCTCGCTGGAAAAAATGTCAGAGGCCATGGCCTCCAAAGCAGTCGCTCGTGACGCGTCGGCATTCAACAAGTCATCAGGACCAGTTCCTGAAAGTTGAGCGATTGGCTGACTTTCCGGCTGAATTTCGAGTTGTAGAAAGTTGAGTGCAAGGTCAATCAGCGCAAAAGCGACTGATGAATGGTAGGAATGCTCTAATTTCTTTATCAACGCGACCTATAATAAAAAATAGAACGACCGTTCTTTTTTCTTGTGTGGCCGGCCTTTCGGGTTTTACCGACCGGTTTACATGCTTTCCGGTTGCCGCCAGTCCTGCTCAATTGGGGCTGCGGCATAGAATACGAAGTTTACGTTTACGTCAACGTCAATCAACAAACTCTGGAGCCCTCCCATGAAGGTCTTGGTACCCGTCAAGCGCGTCGTCGATTACAACGTCAAGGTCCGTGTCAAATCAGACGGCACCGGTGTTGACATCGCCAACGTCAAGATGAGCATGAACCCATTTGACGAGATTGCCGTCGAAGAAGCCACGCGCCTGAAAGAAAAGGGCGCCGTCACCGAAGTCATCGCCGTCAGCTGCGGCGTGCTGCAGTGCCAGGAAACCCTGCGCACCGCCATGGCCATCGGCGCCGACCGCGCGATCCTGGTCGAAACGGCCGAAGAACTGCAGCCGCTGGCCGTGGCCAAGCTGCTCAAGGCGCTGGTTGACAAAGAGCAGCCGCAACTCGTGATTCTGGGCAAGCAGGCGATCGATGACGACTGCAACCAGACCGGCCAGATGCTGGCCGCGCTGCTGGGCTGGCCACAAGCCACGTTCGCGTCCAAGGTCGAAGTCGAAGGCGGCACGGCCAAGGTCACGCGCGAAGTCGATGGCGGCCTGGAAACGCTGTCGCTCACGTTGCCGGCCATCATCACCACCGATCTGCGCCTCAACGAGCCGCGTTATGTGACGCTGCCCAACATCATGAAGGCCAAGAAAAAACAGCTCGACAACATCAAGCCGGAAGAGCTGGGTGTGGACGTCAAGCCGCGTATCAAGACATTGAAGGTCAGCGAGCCGCCCAAGCGCAGCGCTGGTGTCAAGGTGGCCGATGTGGCCGCCTTGGTCGAGAAACTCAAAAACGAAGCGAAGGTGATCTAAATGACTGCACTTGCAACACTCGTAGTAGCGGAACACGACAACGCGAGCATCAAGCCCGCCACCCTGAACACCGTGACTGCCGCCGCCCAGTGCGGTGGCGACGTACATTTACTGGTAGCCGGCAAAGGCGCAGAGGGCGCGGCCAAGGCTGCTGCGCAAATCGCGGGCGTGGCCAAGGTTATCCACGTCGATGGCGTGCATTTCGAGCACGGCCTGGCCGAGAACATGGCCGCGCAAATTCTTGCCATCGCATCGAACTACTCGCACATCCTGTTTCCGGCGACTGCCTCGGGCAAGAACATTGCGCCGCGTGTTGCGGCGACGCTCGACGTGGGCCAGATCTCCGACATCACCAAGGTCGATGCGGTTGATACCTTCGAGCGCCCAATCTATGCCGGCAATGCGATTGCCATCGTGCAGAGCCTTGACGCGACCAAAGTCATCACCGTTCGCACCACCGGTTTCGACCCCGCTGCCGCCACCGGTGGAACGGCGACGATTGAAACCCTGGAAGGCGTGGCCGACAGCGGCAAGTCCTCGTTTCTGGGCTCCGAGATCGCCAAGAGCGATCGCCCTGAACTGACCGCCGCCAAGATCATCGTGTCCGGTGGACGCGCGCTCGGTTCTGTCGAGAAATTCAATGAAATCATGACACCGCTGGCCGACAAGCTCGGCGCAGCGCTCGGTGCGTCGCGCGCCGCGGTTGACGCGGGTTACGCCCCGAACGACTGGCAGGTCGGCCAGACCGGCAAGATCGTCGCGCCGCAGCTCTACATCGC
>JANNKV010000128.1:0-35627 GCA_031396485.1 Polaromonas sp.
TCACGCCCGCTCAAGCAAAATAGCGACATGTTCAATATTGCCACCGCACAAAAACCCGCCGCCCAGGGCTTGAGCCAGGACGGGCTGAGCCTGCTACTGCCCGCCGATCTCCGCAGCACCCTGCAGCTGACCGATGCAGCCTGGCTCGAAGGCTGGCAGGCCCTGACCGACTCCTGGAACCGGTTGCCGCCTGACGCCCACCTGAAAGACGGCGGCCACTACCGCAAGCGCCGGCATGCCTGTTTCGTTCAAGAGCTGGCCACGGATGCGCTGACCCAGACGGCGCACCGTGCGCACTGGCAGCCGACCGACTACAACGCGCTGCACGGCGGTTTTGAGCGCTGGTTTGACCCGGTGGAGCCGGCCGTGGCCACCGCACCCGAGTGGACGGCGCTGTTGCGCAAGCTGGGGCAGCTTTTTGCGCAGGTGCAGCCGGTGCCGCGCTGGCACATCGAGGCGCACCAGTTCCGCATCGACACCGCCGGCGGTGTGGGCCGCCCGACGCCCGAGGGCGCGCACCGTGATGGCGTGGACTTTGTCGTGGTGATGATGGTGGCGCGTCATGCGGTGAAGGGCGGCGAAACGCGTGTGTTCGATGCGAACGGCCCGCATGGCGTGCGCTTTGTGATGCAGGAGCCGCTGACCGCGTTGCTGCTCGATGACGCGCGGGTGATTCACGAAACGACGCCCATTCTGCCGCTGGACGACCAGCCCGCCAGCGGGTTCCGGGACACGCTGGTGCTGACTTACCGGGCTGCGGGCTTTCAACAGAAATAGCGCCCCCACGCTCCCCACTTCGTGTGGTTCGCTGCCCCCCGAGGGGGCGCTGCGCCTGCGGCCCGGCGAAGCCGGTTCCGCGGCCCCGGCTTGTGAAGACGGGGCTCACACGCTCGTCACTTCCCCAGTCCGATCGTCCTGAGCTTGTCGAAGGATGCCCCCGAGGGCGCGCTGCGCCTGCGGCCCCTGCTTACCTGAAGAGTCACTGCGCTCGCTGGCTTCATCCGTTCGTCTGGAGCCCGTCGAAGCATGCCTCCGGAGGGGCGCACGCCACCGCACCGCCTTGTCAGTGGCCTCAAAAGAACTTGACGAAATTAGTTTAAGCCTAAACAATTAAGACTCGATCAATAGAAAAGGCGCTCCCTCGATGCGAATCCTTTGTCTTGGCGGTGGCCCCGCCGGTTTGTACTTCGCCCTGTTGATGAAGCTGCAAAACCCGGCGCATCAGGTCACGGTGGTCGAGCGCAACCGGCCTTTCGACACCTTTGGCTGGGGTGTGGTGCTGTCGGACCAGACGCTGGCCAATTTGCATGCGGCCGATGCAGCGAGCGCGCGGCTGATCGGCGACGCCTTCAATCACTGGGACGATGTCGAGGTGTTTTTCAAAGGCACCGCAGTGCGCTCGGGCGGTCATGGTTTTTGCGGCATCGGGCGCAAAAAGCTGCTCAACATCCTGCAGGACCGCTGCCAGCAGTTGGGTATTGACCTTGTGTTCGAAACAGACGTGACCGATGACCAGGCCATGGCCGCGCAGTACCAGGCCGATCTGGTGATTGCCAGTGACGGCCTGAACAGCAAAATCCGCGATCGTTATGCGGCCACTTACCAGCCCGATGTGGAACTGCGGGCCTGCCGGTTTGTCTGGCTGGGTACGCACAAAAGATTTGACGCCTTCACGTTTGCCTTCGAGCAGACCGAACACGGCTGGTTCGCGGCGCACGCGTATCAGTTTGATGCGACCACCTCGACCTTCATTATTGAAACACCTGAAGCGGTGTGGAAGGCGCATGGCCTCGATCAGATGAGCCAGGCGGACGGTATCGCTTTTTGCGAACGCTTGTTTGCGAGATATCTGGATGGCAACCCGCTGATGAACAACGCCACGCACGTACGCGGCTCGGCGATCTGGATCCGCTTTCCGCGCGTGGTGTGCGAGCGCTGGATTCACTATGAAACCGTCGCCGGCAAACGCGTGCCCATCGTGTTGATGGGTGACGCTGCGCACACGGCGCACTTTTCCATCGGCAGCGGCACCAAGCTGGCGCTGGAAGATGCGATTGAACTGGCACACTGTTTTTCCACGCAGCCGAATACGACCGAAGCGCTTCAAACTTACGAGGCCCTGCGCTCGGTCGAGGTGCTGAAGATCCAGAACGCGGCGCGTAACTCGACAGAATGGTTTGAAAATGTCGACCGCTACAGCGGCCTGGAAGCCGAACAGTTTTTCTACTCGCTGATGACCCGCTCGCAGCGCATCAGCCATGAAAACCTGCGCGTGCGCGATGCGGTGTGGCTGCAGGGTTATGAGCAGTGGTTGGCCGGAGAGGCCGGCAATAACCCGGCCCCACCGCCCATGTTGTTGCCGCTGCAAGTGCGGGAGGTCAGGTTAAAGAACCGCATCGTCGTTTCACCGATGGCCACGTACAGCGCCGTCGACGGCGTGCCGCAGGATTTTCACCTCGTGCATCTGGGCGCACGCGCACTTGGTGGCGCTGCACTGGTGTTTGTCGAGATGACGGCGCCCTGCGCGGAAGGCCGCATCACGCCGGCCTGTACGGGGCTGTGGAACGGCGAACAGATGCAGGCGTTCAAACGCATTGTTGATTTTGTTCACACATCGGGAGCGGGCGCCAAAATCGGCATGCAATTGGGGCACAGCGGGCCCAAGGGCTCGACGCAGCTTGGCTGGGAAAACGCCGATGAACCGCTGCCAGATAACAACTGGCCGCTGCTGGCCGCCAGCGCCGTTTCGTACGGGCCCAACAACCAGCTGCCGGAAGCCATGAATCGCGCCGACATGGACCGCATGCTGGCGCAATTCGTGCAATCGACCCGCTACGCCTCGGAGGCTGGCTTCGACTGGCTGGAACTGCATTGCGCGCATGGCTATCTGCTGTCGAGCTTCATCACGCCGCTGACCAACCAGCGAGACGACGAGTATGGCGGCAGCCTGGCAAACCGCTGCCGCTTTCCGCTGGAGGTGTTTCGCGCCATGCGTGCCGTCTGGCCAGCGCATCTGCCGATGAGCGTGCGTATTTCGGCGCACGACTGGGCGCCCGGCGGCAACACGGCAGACGATGCGGTGGAGATTGCGCGGCTCTTCAAGGCGGCTGATTGCGACTTCATCGACGTATCTTCGGGCCAGACGACGCGCGCTGCCAAACCCGTTTATGGCCGCATGTACCAGACACCGTTCGCCGACCGGATTCGTAACGAAGTCGGCATCCAGACGATTGCCGTCGGTGCGATTTCCGAGGTCGATCACGTCAACAGCATCATTGCCGCCGGCCGCGCCGACCTGTGCGCCTTGGCGCGCCCGCACCTGGCTGACCCGGCCTGGACGCTGCATGAAGCCGCCAAACTGCAAAGCCGGCATGTGAACTGGCCACTGCCCTACCTCGCCGGCCGGGATCAGCTGTACCGTGAGCTTTCGAAACAAAAAGAGGCTCTAGCCCAGGTAACACCTGCGCAAGCAGCTATATAAATAATAGCAATTAATCAAATCAAACATCAATCGGAGACAAGAATGGACATGGAAGCGCGCGGCCACAGCGAACACCCGGAAGCCTTGCGCTTGTGGCTGCGACTGCTGACCTGCACCCAGCTGATCGAAAAGCAGGTACGTACCCAGCTGCGCACGCAATTCGACACCACGCTGCCGCGCTTTGACCTGATGGCCCAGCTCGAGCGCAGCCCCGAAGGCTTGAAGATGAACGAGCTGTCGCGCCGCATGATGGTGACCGGCGGCAACGTCACGGGCATCACCGACCAGCTGGTGCGCGAAGGGCTGGTGGAGCGCATGAATGTCGAAGGCGACCGCCGGGCGTACTTCATTCGGCTGACCCCACTCGGACGCGCTGCTTTCGGCGAGATGGCGCGCGAACACGAAGGCTGGATCGTGGCGGCCTTTGAAGCGCTTTCGCCGCGCGACGTGGCATCGCTGCACCGGCTGCTCGGCAAGGTCAAGCAGCAACACAAAGGCGTGACCCCCCAGACCACCCACATCCGCCCGCTGGAAATCCTATGAAACACTACATCGGCAAAGACAATCCCATGCATCAGCAGTTTGATGCGCTGGCGAACTACCCTGCACGGCACTTCGCCTACGCCTTCGAAGCGGGCGTGGCCACGCTGACGCTGAATCGGCCGGAACGCAAGAATCCGCTGACCTTTGAGTCCTACGCGGAGCTACGTGATTTTTTCCGGACGCTGAACCACGCGACGGATGTCAAGGCGGTTGTCCTCACCGGCTCGGGCGGCAACTTCTGCTCGGGCGGCGACGTGCACGAAATCATCGGGCCGCTGACAAGAATGAGCATGCCGGAACTGCTGGAGTTCACGCGCATGACCGGCGACCTGATCAAGGCGATGCGGGCCTGTCCGCAACCGATCGTGGCAGCGATTGATGGCATCTGCGCCGGTGCAGGCGCGATGCTGGCACTGGCGTCCGACCTGCGGCTCGGCACGCCGCAGACCATGACTGCGTTTTTGTTCACTCGCGTAGGCCTGGCGGGCGCGGACATGGGAGCGTGCGCGCTGCTGCCGCGACTGATCGGCCAGGGGCGCGCGTCCGAGCTGCTGTTCACCGGCCGCGCGATGCGGGCCGACGAGGGGTTGCAGTGGGGATTTTTCAATGCGCTGCATGAGCCGGCAGCGCTGCTGGCCGGGGCGCAGCAACTGGCCCAGTCGCTGGCCAGCGGGCCAACCTTTGCGCACGGCATGACCAAGACCATGCTGCATCAGGAATGGGCCATGACGCTCGATCAGGCCATCGAGGCCGAAGCGCAGGCACAGGCGATTTGCATGCAGACGCAGGATTTCAAACGGGCTTACGAAGCGTTTTCAGCCCGGCAGAAACCGGTGTTTCACGGCGACTGAGTTAGCGGACCCTATCAAGCCTCAGGCATCAGAGATTTCCTCATGACATCACCACTCACCCCGCCAATGGCCCAATGGGCCTTACCGTTCTTTGATACGGTCCACCGTGACGTGGCCGCCGGGCTGACCGAGTGGATCAAACGCCAGCAGGTCGATGAAGCAGACGACCGCAAGGCCTGTCAGGAATGGGTTAAGCTTTTGGGCGAAGGCCAGTGGCTGCGCTACTGCGTGCCGTCTGGTACTGACGGCCAATGGGGTGGCGCGCTTGAAACACTGGACTCGCGCGCGCTGGTAGTTATTCGCGAAACGCTCGCCTTCTATTCGCCACTGGCTGATTTTTCCTTTGCCATGCAGGGCTTGGGCAGCGGCGCCATCACGCTGGCGGGCTCGGCCGCGCAGCAAGCGGCTTATCTGCCAGAGGTCGCCAGTGGCAAAAAAATTGCTGCATTTGCCTTGAGCGAAGCCGACGCGGGATCTGATGCCGGGGCGATGCAAACCCATGCGGTGCAGACCGAAGCGTCGTGGACGGTCAACGGCAGCAAAACCTGGATCAGCAACGGCGGTATCGCTGATTTCTACGTCACCTTCGCGAAAACCGATATGGATGTGGGGGTGCGCGGCATCACCGCCTTCATCATCGACGCCGGCACACCGGGTCTGGACAGCAGCGAGCACATCGCGGTGATGGCGCCGCATCCGCTCGCGAGCCTGAAGTTTTCTGATTGCCAACTGGCGGCAGCATCTCAGCTTGGCCCGTTGCACGGCGGCTTCAAACTGGCGATGCAAACACTGGACATCTTTCGCGCGTCTGTGGCTGGGGCTGCCACCGGCATGGCCCGGCGGGCGCTGGCCGAGGCCATCAGTTACTCAAGGCAGCGGCAGATGTTTGGGCAGACGCTGGCGGATTTTCAGATGACGCAGGCGAAGCTGGGCGAGATGGCCGCGCTCGTCGATGCGGGAGCGCTGCTTGCCTATCGCGCGGCATGGCTTCGCGACGAAAGCCTGCCAAACCTGCGAAGTGGCCACAGCGAAAGCGTAAAGACCGGCACCACGGGCAGGAGCGAGCGAACAGTCGCCGCCGCCATGGCAAAAATGACGGCTACGGAGAATGCGCAGCGCGTCATCGACATGGCGTTGCAACTCCATGGTGGCCTGGGCGTGAAGGTCGGCAGCAAGGTGGAGAGCCTGTACCGCGACATTCGCTCACTGCGCATCTACGAAGGCGCTACCGAAGTCCAGCAGCTCATCATCGGAAAGGCGGTGCTGCGATGACGACCGGTTCCGGTGCTTTCGGTGCTACGAGTCCGCACTCATCCGCGCGCTCTGCGCAGACGGACCGCTTCGTGCACGACCGCCTTCCGCCACCCGAGCAGTGGCCCCAGCTTGTGTACGCATCACCCGAGCTGCAAATTCCCGACCATGCCAACCTGGTTGAGGTGCTTTTTCGCAAAGCCTTTCAAAATGGGCATGCGGATCGACCGTTTCTTTGCTCAGACAGCCTCACGCTGAGTTATGCCGGGGCGCTTGAGCGTGTGAACCAGATTTCACAGATGCTCGTCGAGAATTTTTCGTTGGTGCCGGGCAACCGCGTTCTGCTACGCGGCGGCAACTCGGTGGCTATGGCGCTGGCGTGGCTGGGTGTTGTCAATGCCGGCCTGATTGCAGTGGCTACCATGCCGCTGTTACGCGCCAAGGAGCTCGGCGAGATTCTCGCGAAGGCGCAGCCTGCGCTGGCACTGTGCGATACGGGTCTGCTGGAAGAGCTGGAGACTGCGCGCCAGCAGTTCGGTGCACCTTGCCCAATCTTGCCCTTCAATGGGATAGGCGGCCCTGGCTCTCTGGAGGCCCTTTCAGCGGCCGTGAATGGTAGCTTCAAGCCTTGCACGCTGTGGGCCGACGACATCGCCCTGATGGCTTTCACATCAGGAACGACCGGCAAACCCAAGGCGGCGGTGCACACCCACCGGGACGTCCTTGTCGCGTGCGAAGCCTGGCCGCGCCATATTCTCAAAGCCCGGCCCGACGACATTGTGATGGGTTCACCACCTCTGGCGTTCACGTTTGGCTTGGGCGGCATGCTGGTCTTCCCGATGTGGGCTGGCTGCTCGGTGCACTATCCCTCGATCCCCTACACGCCCGAAGCCATGGTCAGACTGGTGAATCAGGTCGGTGCGACCATCGTCTACACGGCGCCGACCTTCTATCGCCAGATGGCTGCTTTCGCGAAAGCGCTGGGTGCGCCCAAGCTGCGACTTTGCGTCAGCGCCGGCGAAAGCCTGCCGGATGCGACGCGACAGTTATGGAAAGGCGCTACCGGCATTGACATCATCGACGGCATTGGCGCCACCGAAATGTTTCACATTTTCATCTCGTCGGCAGGAGGCGCCTTGCGCCCAGGAGCGATTGGCCAGGTAGTGCCTGGATACACCGCACGGGTGGTCGATGAAAATGGCAAGGAAGTGCCGCGCGGAACGCTCGGCAAACTGGCTGTGATCGGACCCACCGGCTGCCGATATCTCGACGACCCGCGCCAGACCAACTATGTAAAGGACGGCTGGAATTTTCCCGGTGATGCCTTTACCGAGGACGCAGATGGCTATTTCTTCTTTCGGGCGCGCGCCGACGACCTGATCATCACCGCGGGGTACAACGTAGCCGGCCCGGAGGTGGAAGAGGCCTTGCTGGCGCACCTGGCGGTGGCCGAGTGCGCGGTCGTGGGCGTACCGGATGCGGAACGCGGCATGATCGTCAAGGCTTTCGTCGTACTGAAAGAAAGTCAGGCGGGCGACGCGGCGATGGTCAAGGCACTGCAGGAACACGTGAAATCCGCGCTGGCGCCGTTCAAGTATCCACGCCAGATTGAATTTTTAAGCACACTTCCACGCACAGAAACCGGCAAACTACAACGCTTCAAATTGCGGTAAACATGAAATTCACCACTGAAAAACAGGTCCGGTTTCATCACTGCGACCCAGCCGGTATCGTTTTCTACCCGCAGTTTTTTTATTTACTGCATGAGGTTCAGGAAGATTTTCTGGCGCATATTGGCTTTCCAGAGCACGTCCTGATTCAGGCGGGCACGGGCATACCGATTGTGGACCTGAAGACAGAATTTCTGGGCATGTGCCGCCATGGGGATCAGCTCACGCTCAGCCTGGAGCTGACCCGTATCGGAAATACAAGTATCGGGATGCTGTATGAAATTCATGGTGGTTCGGCCATCGACGCGAAAAGCCGGACGATCAAGCTCAAAGCCCATGGCGTGGTCGTCTACTCGAAGGTTCCTGACGGTCAAGCGATTGCCATTCCTGATGACTTACGGGGCGCCTTGATTCCTTTTCTCAAATCGGCCACACCAACGCATGATCAAAAAAATTCAACCGCCCGACTGGGCTGAGCCTAAAGGCTACGCAAATGGCGTTCTGGCCAAGGGCGCCCTGCTTTTTGTAGGTGGCCAAGTCGGCTGGAACGCCAAGCAGGAGTTTGAAAGCGATGACTTCCTGGTCCAAACTCGCCAGACTCTACTGAACGTCGCCGCGGTGCTCAAAGCCGGCGGCGCCCAGCCAGAACATATGGCGCGTATGACCTGGTATGTAGTCGACCGGGCGGAATACCTGGCCAACCTGAAAGCTTTGGGTAGCGTCTACCGCGAAGTGATGGGGAAAAACTTTCCGGCCATGACCTGCGTCGAGGTGAGCGGGCTGATGGAAGCGCGCGCGCGGGTTGAAATTGAGGTGACGGCCGTCTTGCCGGATTAAGACTTCCGTGCATCCCTTGCGCCAGAAAGATGCAGATTACAAGCGGACTATTCAGATTGATCCGCAAAGCGAAACGCCCACATAAAGTGGGCGTTTGCTACCAGCCTAGATGGCATGGACGTTGGTTGCGCGGGCAAGATTTGAACTTACGACCTTTGGGTTATGAGCCCAACGAGCTACCAGGCTGCTCCACCGCGCGGTATCTTCAAATTATAACCTATTCGGCCTTGGCCGTGTCGGCGCTGGTGTCTTCCGACACTTCAGGGCGGTCGACTAGTTCAACCAGTGCCATCGGTGCGTTGTCGCCAACACGAAAACCCATTTTCAGGATACGCGTGTAACCACCCGGGCGCGCTTTGTAGCGAGGACCCAATTCAGCAAACAATTTGACCACCATGTCGCGGTCACGCAAACGATCAAACGCCAAGCGCTTGTTCGCCAGTGTTGGCTCTTTGGCCAATGTGATCATCGGCTCGACCACGCGGCGCAATTCTTTCGCCTTGGGAAGAGTAGTCTTGATCGCCTCGTGCTGAAGCAGCGAGTTCATCATGTTGCGCAACATGGCAAGCCGGTGCTCGCTGGTGCGGTTCAGTTTACGTAATCCATGTCCGTGTCGCATAGTGCTTCCTTTCTTTAATATCCAGACAGCCGTATCAGGTACTGCCTGTGCACTGTCTCATCAAAAAATGAGATATTTTCCCGATTCAATCAACGCTTGTCCAGGCCTGCAGGAGGCCAGCTTTCAAGGCGCATCCCCAGTGTCAACCCGCGGGAGGCCAACACTTCCTTGATTTCATTCAGGGACTTCCGTCCCAGATTTGGCGTCTTCAGCAGTTCGTTTTCAGTACGCTGAATCAGATCGCCAATGTAATAAATATTTTCTGCCTTAAGGCAGTTGGCCGAGCGCACGGTGAGTTCCAGCTCGTCCACAGGGCGAAGCAAAATCGGATCGAACTGCTGCGAGCTACGCTGAACAGGAGCATCGAATGCCGCGAGCTCATTGCCTTCGAGCTGCGCAAACACAGCAAGCTGCTCCACAAGAATTTTTGCGGATGCGCGAACTGCATCTTCAGCGGTTACTGCGCCGTTGGTTTCGATTTCCAGAACCAGCTTATCAAGATCAGTACGCTGCTCAACGCGGGCACTCTCGACCGTGTAGCTGACTCGCTTGACGGGAGAAAACGAAGCGTCAAGCACAATACGCCCGATTGACTTTGGTGACTCGTCGCCATAGCGGCGCAGATTCCCAGGAACATAGCCGCGACCGTTTTCAACCTTGATCTGCATATCGATCTTGCCGCCGTGCGACAAATTCACGATCACATGCTCAGGATTGATGATCTCGACATCATGCGGCGTCTGAATGTCAGCCGCCGTTACTGGACCTTCGCCATCCTTGCGCAGGCTAAGCGTCACTTCGTCACGGTTGTGGAGCTTGAAAACTACTCCTTTGAGGTTCAACAGAATGTTGACTACATCCTCCTGAACCCCATCGATCGACGAGTACTCGTGCAGAACGCCGGCAATCGTCACTTCTGTCGCAGCGTGTCCTACCATCGAAGACAACAGCACGCGGCGCAGCGCATTGCCCAAGGTATGACCATAGCCGCGTTCAAACGGCTCCAGAGTTACCTTGGCACGGTTGGTGCCAAGCTGCTCAACATTGATGGTTTTTGGTTTCAACAAATTAGTCTGCATTCAGTCTTCCTCTCAATACCCTCGGCTCGTTACACCGATAAGGCCGGCGAAGCACACCCTGGCGACACGGTGCCCCGTATCGCAGGAACGAAAATTAGCGTGAGTACAACTCGACGATCAACGATTCGTTGACGTCAGCAGCAAACTCATCGCGGTCGGGCACTTTCTTGAAAATGCCTTCGCCTTTGTCTGCATTGACGTCAACCCAAGCGGGCATGCCAACCTGTGCGGCCAGCTGAAGTGCCTCAACGACGCGAGTCTGCTTCTTGGATTTTTCGCGAACAGCGATGACATCTCCGGTCTTGACCATGTAAGACGCAATGTTCACGGGGTTGCCGTTTACAGTGATCGCTTTATGGGACACCAGTTGGCGAGCTTCGGCGCGCGTGGAACCAAATCCCATTCGATAAACCACGTTGTCCAGACGGCATTCCAGAATGAACAAGAGGTTGGCACCGGTATTGCCTTTCCGGCGATCGGCTTCCTCGAAATAACGGCGAAACTGTTTTTCAAGAACGCCGTACATGCGTTTGACTTTTTGTTTCTCGCGCAACTGGAGACCGAAGTCTGACGTGCGCGTGCCGGACGTGCGTCCATGCTGACCTGGCTTGGAATCAAACTTGGCCTTATCCCCGATGGCGCGACGTGCGCTTTTGAGGAAAAGGTCGGTGCCTTCACGGCGGGAGAGTTTGGCCTTTGGGCCTAAATAACGTGCCACTTGTATTTCCTTTAATCATCTGCTGCATCTTCCGATGCAGGAGCCTTCGGTACAAAACCTAACGGCGGTGGGCTTGGTGAAAACGCCCTCGGCCAGACCTGTCGCTTCGCAGCAGATCCAGCGAGCGAGCGTGATTAGATGCGGCGGCGCTTTTGTGGGCGGCAGCCGTTGTGCGGAACAGGCGTCACATCAGCAATGGAGTTGATCCGAATCCCAAGCGCGCCCAATGCGCGAACCGAAGACTCACGCCCAGGGCCCGGGCCCTTGATCTCAACGTCAAGATTTTTGATGCCCTGCTCAATGGCGGCGCGTCCGGCAACCTCTGAAGCAACCTGAGCCGCGAAAGGAGTTGACTTGCGTGAGCCCTTGAAGCCCTGACCACCCGACGATGCCCACGACAACGCATTGCCTTGACGATCGGTAATCGTGATGATCGTGTTGTTGAAAGATGCATGGACGTGCGCAATGCCGTCAGCCACATTCTTCCGAACCTTCTTGCGAACGCGTTGTGCGGCGCTGTTATTTGGTGCTTTAGCCATATCGACCTCTCAATTTATTTCTTCAAAGCCGCTGCCGCCTTACGCGGACCCTTGCGGGTGCGGGCGTTGGTGCGAGTGCGCTGACCGCGCATCGGCAGGCCGCGACGATGGCGAAAGCCCCGATAGCAGCCGATATCCATCAATCGCTTGATGTTCATCGTGGTTTCACGACGAAGATCGCCCTCAATGGTGAACAGCGCGATCTGGTCGCGGATCTTTTCAAGATCGCCGTCAGTCAGATCTTTGACTTTTTTGGCATACGCGATATCGCACGCTTCGCAAATCTTGCGAGCTCGTGTGCGACCGATGCCAAAAATCACAGTCAAGCCAATTTCGGCGTGCTGCTGGGGCGGAATGTTAATACCTGCTATACGGGCCATGTTCGTCCTCTAAATCTCTTGAAATCAGCCTTGACGCTGTTTATGACGCGGATCTGTGCAGATGACGCGTACGACGCCTTTACGGCGGATGATTTTGCAGTTGCGGCAAATTTTCTTGACCGATGCTGAAACTCTCATTGCTTTCTCCTAAACTTTTACCCAGTGCCTACCTGGCACGGAACACAATTCGCACACGCGACAACTCGTACGGCGTCAACGCCACTGCCATCAATTGCCCAGTGATGTCTTAAAGTTTGCCTTTTTCAGCAACGATTCATACTGTTGCGACATTAAATAATTCTGTACCTGAGCCATGAAGTCCATCGTGACCACCACAATGATCATCAACGACGTACCACCAAAATAAAACGGCACGTTGTACTTCAAGATCAAAAACTCCGGCAGCAAACACACAAACGTGATGTAAACCGCGCCCGCCAAAGTCAATCGAACCAGAATCTTGTCGATATATTTAGCCGTCTGATCCCCGGGCCGAATGCCTGGAATGAAGGCGCCGCTCTTCTTCAAGTTATCTGCAGTTTCACGGCTGTTAAACACCAACGCGGTATAGAAGAAGCAGAAAAATACAATCGCGCTCGCATAGAGCATCACATAAATCGGTTGACCTGGCGTCAACGTTCCCGCGATATCCTTGAGCCAGCGCATGCTTTCTCCGGCACTGAACCAGCCCACAACAGTCGCCGGCAACAAAATAATCGAGGAAGCAAAGATAGGAGGAATGACACCCGCCATGTTCAGCTTCAAAGGCAAATGAGATGACTGTCCGCCGTAAACCTTGTTCCCAACCTGCCGGCGCGCGTAGTTCACCAGAATCTTTCGCTGCCCGCGCTCCACAAACACCACAAAATAGGTCACCAGCGCAACAACCACCACAATAACGATGGCGATCAGAATACTCATCGCTCCGGTGCGCACCAGCTCAAGCAAACCACCCATCGCGCTCGGTAAACCAGCTGCGATTCCGGCGAAGATCAGTATGGAAATACCATTGCCCAGCCCGCGCTCGGTAATCTGCTCGCCCAGCCACATCAAGAACATCGTCCCCGCGGTCAGGCTGAATACCGCGGTCATGCGAAAACCGAAACCTGACACCAGAACCAGACCGGGCGAGCTCTCGAGAGCCACCGCAATTCCCATCGACTGAAACAAGGCCAGACCCAAAGTCCCGTAGCGGGTGTACTGAGTAATTTTTCGCCGGCCGCTTTCGCCTTCCTTCTTCATCTGCTCGAATGTGGGAACCACATAGGTGAGCAGCTGCATGATGATGGAAGCCGATATGTACGGCATGATCCCCAACGCAAACACGGTGAACCTCGACAGTGCGCCGCCAGAAAACATATTGAACAAGTTCAATATGCCGCCTTGCTGCCCTTTGAAGAGTTCTTTCAGCTGACCTGGATCAATCCCGGGAACAGGAATGTGCGCGCCGATGCGATAGACCACCAGAGCCAGCAACAAGAAGACAAGCCTGCTCCGCAGATCGCCGTACTTGCCGGTTTTCGCAATGGGAGCCGAGGAAGTTGCCACTGATGCGTCCAGTCGTGAATCAGGCGATCGAGCCGCCAGCGGCCTCGATCACAGCTTTTGCACCTGCCGTCGCCGCAATGCCATTGAGCTTGACCGCTTTGGTCAACGAGCCGGATTTGATCACTTTGACGCATTTGGCCAACTGACCCACCAAACCCGACTGCTTCAAGGTCAGCAAATCGACTTCCGCGAGCCCAAGCTGTTCCAGCGCCGACAGCGTTACTTCCGCATTGAACTTCAGCAATTGCGATTTGAAACCGCGCTTGGGCAGGCGGCGCTGCATAGGCATCTGACCGCCCTCAAAGCCCACCTTATGGTAGCCACCGGCGCGCGACTTTTGGCCCTTGTGACCACGACCGGCCGTTTTGCCAATGCCCGAACCAATACCACGACCCACACGGCGTTTGTAATGCTTTGCGCCTTCTCCAGGCTTGATTCCGTTCAATTCCATTTTGAGTTCCTATCGAGCTTGGAGCTCAGACAATCTTGACCAAGTACGCGATCTTGTTGATCATGCCGCGCACGGCCGGTGTGTCCTGCAATTCGCTGGTGCTGTTGACACCGCGGAGACCCAGACCGCGCACGGTAGCGCGGTGGGATTCCTTGGTGCCGATAGGGCTGCGAACCAGCTGAACTTTAACTTTGATTTCTTTAGTCATTTCGATCCCGCCTTAGCTGAAGATGTCTTCAACTGACTTGCCACGCTTGGCCGCAATTTCGGATGCGGTAGTGGAATTGTTCAGAGCGTCCATCGTGGCACGAACCATGTTGTAAGGATTGCTGGAACCATGGCTCTTGGCCACGATGTCCGTGATGCCCATCACTTCGAACACAGCGCGCATAGGGCCACCTGCAATGATGCCGGTACCCTTGGGAGCCGGTGCCATCATGACATTGGCCGCGCCCCAATGACCGAACACATTGTGATGAATCGTGCCATTTTTTAACGAGACTTTCGTCATGTTGCGACGCGCCTCTTCCATTGCCTTTTGGACGGCAGCAGGAACCTCTTTCGACTTGCCCTTGCCCATGCCCACACGGCCATCGCCATCACCGACCACGGTGAGCGCAGCGAAACCGAGAATACGGCCACCCTTCACCACTTTGGTCACGCGATTGACCGCGATCATTTTTTCCTTCAGACCATCGTCTGGAGCGTCGTTGTTTGATTTTGCTTGAAACTTGGCCATACTTATTCCAGTCTGTTAGAACTGCAGACCAGCTTCGCGGGCCGCATCGGCCAGCGCTTTGACGCGGCCATGGTACGCAAAACCGGCGCGATCAAACGCCACTTTTTCTACACCCGCTGCTTTTGCTTTTTCAGCAATGCGCTTGCCAATGGCCTGCGCTGCAGCAACGTTTCCGCCCTTGCCTGAGGCGCCGATTTCTTTGCGAATTTCGGCTTCTGCAGTAGAAGCAGCCGCAAGGACTTTCGTGCCATCGCCAGAAATAACACTGGCGTAGATGTGCAGGTTGGTACGGTTGACAGTCAGACGGGCAACACCTTGCGTGGCGATGCGGATCCGGGTCTGACGCGAACGACGAAGGCGCTGCTCTTTTTTGGTCAACATGATGCAGCTCCTTATTTCTTCTTGGTTTCTTTGATCGTGATCTTCTCATCCGAATAACGGATGCCCTTGCCTTTATAGGGCTCGGGAGGACGAACAGCACGAACATCAGCAGCGATCTGGCCGACACGTTGACGGTCAGAACCCTTGATCACCACCTCTGTGGGGGTCGGGGTTGCGACTGTGATACCTGCAGGCATATCCATCACCACGGGGTGGGAGTAACCGACGGTCAGGTTCAGCTTGGCACCTTGCGCCTGCGCTTTGTAACCGACGCCGACCAAGCTGAGCTTCTTTTCAAAGCCCTTGGTGACCCCGGTAACCATGTTGTTCACGAGCTGGCGCATCGTCCCGCTCATAGCATTGGCTTCACGCGACTCATTGGCCGGCGCAAAGGTCAGTTTGCCAGCATCACTGACGATGGTGACAAGCACGTTTTGCGTCAGCGCCAAGGTGCCGAGCGCACCCTTCACGTTGATCTGATCTTCTTTGATAGCGACATCCACGCCCTGGGGCACGGTCACTGGCATTTTTCCTACACGGGACATTTCAGTTTCTCCTCGATGCCGCGGTCAGGCTACGTAGCACAGCACTTCGCCACCGATACCGGTAGCGCGCGCTTTGCGATCTGTCATGACACCCTGGGGAGTCGTGACAATTGCCACACCCAGACCGTTCATGACTTGGGGAATGGAGCCGTGGCCCTTGTAAACACGCAGACCTGGGCGGCTGACGCGCTCAATGCGCTCAATCACTGGCTTGCCCGCGTAATACTTCAAAGCAATTTCCAGCTGGGACTTGCCTTCGTCGGACTTGACAGCGAAGCCGTCAATGTAGCCCTCGTCTTTCAGAACCTGCGCGATGGCAACTTTGACTTTTGAAGACGGCACCAGCACAACAGCTTTTTCAACCATTTGTGCATTGCGGATGCGCGTCAGCATGTCGGCAATAGGATCACTCATACTCATTTTGTGGTTCTCCTATGCTTACCAGCTTGCCTTGGTGATACCAGGGATATCACCAGCAAAAGCCAACTCACGAATCTTGGCGCGAGCCAGACCGAATTGACGAAACGTTCCGCGCGGCCGACCCGTGATCGCGCAGCGATTGCGCTGACGAGTCGGGTTGGCGTTGCGGGGCAACTTTTGCAACTCAAGACGGGCCAGCGCACGCTCTTCATCGGAGCGTTTTGCGTCATTGGACGTCGCTTTGAGTTCAGCGTGTTTTTTGGCGAACTTGGCGACCAGTTTGTCGCGCTTCAGTTCACGTTGCAGTAAAGCTTGTTTTGCCATGTCCGCCTCAGTTTTTGAACGGAAAACGGAAGGCGGTGAGGAGTGCCTTGCACTCTTCATCGGTCCTGGCCGTTGTGGTGATGCTGATATTGAGGCCGCGCAAAGCGTCAACTTTGTCGTACTCGATCTCAGGGAAAATAATCTGCTCTTTCACGCCGATGTTGTAGTTGCCGCGGCCATCGAAGGCACGACCAGAAATACCCCGGAAGTCGCGGACACGCGGCAAGGCCACCGTCACAAAGCGATCCAGGAATTCATACATCTTCACGCCGCGGAGCGTCACCATGCAACCAATCGGCAGGTCTTCGCGGATCTTGAAACCGGCGATAGCCTTCTTGGCCTTGGTCACCACAGGCTTCTGGCCGGCGATCTTGGTCATGTCACCCACGGCGCTGTCCATGACCTTCTTGTCGGCAACCGCCTCACTCACGCCCATATTGAGCGTGATCTTGGTGATGCGAGGAACCTGCATTGGCGTGGTGTAGCCAAATTTTTCAATCAGGGCCGGTGCGATTTTTTCGCGGTACTGAGCTTGTAAGCGCGCCATGTTTATGCAGCCTTCAATTCGTCGCCGCTGGACTTGAAGACGCGCACTTTCTTGCCGTCAGCCAACAACTTGATACCAACCCGATCGGCCTTGCCAGTTGCCGCATTAAAAATGGCGACATTGGACTGGTGAATCGGCATGCTTTTTTCAACGATGCCACCGGTGATGCCCTTCAAGGGATTCGGCTTGGCGTGTTTCTTCACCACGTTAATGCCGTCAATCAGCAGGTAGCTGTCGTCTTTGCGCTGGGTGATCGTGCCGCGCTTGCCTTTGTCGCGGCCCGCGATCACGATGACTTCGTCGCCCTTGCGAATCTTGTTCATGGCGTGTCCCTTAGAGAACTTCAGGAGCCAGGGACACGATCTTCATGAACTTTTCAGTGCGCAATTCGCGCGTCACTGGTCCGAAGATGCGGGTGCCGATAGGCTCCAGCTTGGCGTTAAGCAACACTGCTGCGTTGCCGTCGAATTTGACCAGCGAGCCATCGCCGCGGCGAATGCCCTTGGCCGTGCGAACGACCACAGCGCTGTAGACCTCGCCCTTTTTGACGCGGCCACGCGGAGCGGCTTCTTTGATGCTTACCTTGATGACGTCACCAACGCTGGCATAGCGGCGCTTGGAGCCGCCCAGCACTTTGATGCACATCACGGATTTGGCACCCGTGTTGTCAGCAACATCGAGTTTGGATTGCGTTTGAATCATTTAATTTTGTTCCCAACTTGCACCGGTTGGCGGCTTTGTGCGCCTTGCAGCGCCAAAAACCATCGACCCGGTCAGTCTTGGGCCCGTCGTCCACAGTGCAAACCACTTGCACTGCTTTTGCTGGGCAGAATTCTTCGCTTTTTCGAGCGAAGCCCATGAGTATCACGAAAATGGGTCGATCTGTCAACTGTCTTTGGCAAAATCACGCGCAGGCCGGCGAAAATTTCGAGACATTTCAGCCCCGGTCAGGCTCAGCGCGTGCGCAAATAAAACACGCGGCCCTGGTCAAACACCAGAATATTCAGTATCAAATTGGGCTCTAGCCCACGTAATACTTGCGCAAGCAGCTACGAATTTAATAGCACTTCAATTGGATAAGTTGTGCAAATTTTCCGGCCGGCGCAAAAATTAAATGACAGCATCCAGTCCGGAAAGCCGGTCCCTAGAACGCGCGGCGACTAGCGGGGCAGGGCCAAATACTGCCCGCACAGCGGCTGAAACGACGCGAGTTGGGGGTTCACGCCCGTTTCCTGCTCCAGAATGGCAGCTACTTCAGCGGCCAGCGCTTCCGCCAACGCTGCATCCAGAAACAGAAGCCGGGAGCGGCGGGCCAACACATCTTCCACCGTGCGCGCATATTCGTGACGCGCCGCAAAACGCACCATCGCCTCCGTCAGCCCCCCGCCAAGCTGTCGGCTCGCCCCTGGCAGGCTTTGCACCAGGCCGGATTCACTGCCGTATAAATGGCTTCCCGGTGCATCGCTGATTTTGTGCTTTGACTCGCAGGCCCCCACCAGTTTGAGATGTTCCGTGGCCAGTCCGGTGCGAGGCTGCAGCAACTGCGCTGCAAAACAACGCGCCAGCACGTCTTCGGCCATGGCGCGATAAGTCGTCCATTTACCGCCCGTCACTGTCACCAGCCCGCTTTTGCTGACCAGCACGGTGTGTTCCCGCGACAGCGCCTGGGTGCTGCCAGCGTCCTCATCGGGCGGTTTGACCAGCGGCCGGAGACCGACCCAGATGCTCTTGATATCAGCCGGACCCGGTGCCCGGCTCAGGTAGTGGCCCGACTCACCCAGAATGAAATCCACCTCGTCTTTAAAGGGCAATGGCTCCCTGGCGAGGTCCTGGCGCGGCGTATCGGTTGTGCCCAGAATCGTCTTACCCAGCCACGGCACGGCAAACAGCACCCGACCGTCACCCGTTTTGGGGATCAGCATGGCATGGTCCGTCGGAAGAAAGGTGCGGTCTACGACGATATGAACGCCTTGAGAAGGCGCGACCATGGGCTTTGTCGCACGCCCGATCGCCTGTCCATCCTGCAGCCGGAACTGATCGACCCACACGCCGGCAGCGTTCACCACGCAGCTGGCCCTTATTTCAAGCGACTGGCCGGTTTCCTGGTCCTGCACATGCAGACCGTCCAGCTTGCCGTTTTCATGAATCAGTCCTGTCGCTGAACAATAGTTGACCAGCAATGCACCCTGCAGCGCGGCACTGCGCGCCAGCGCCAGCGCCAACCTGGCGTCGTCAAACTGGCCATCCCAATACTTGACGCCCCCCTTTAGCCCGCGCGGCTGGGCCGTGGGCAGAAGGCCCAGCGTTTCCTTGCGACTTAAAAACTCGGTCGGACCCAGCCCGGCCTTGCCCGCCAGTGCGTCATACATCTTCAGACCCACACCGTAAAAAGGAGCCTCCCAGAATTTGTACGAAGGCATTACAAATGGCAACGGTTGCGCCAGATGCGGCGCGTTGGCCAGCAAGGTAGTGCGCTCGTGCAAGGCCTCTCTCACCAATGAAATATTGCCTTGCGCCAGATAGCGCACGCCACCGTGCACCAGCTTGGTGGCGCGTGACGATGTGCCCTTGGCAAAGTCGTGCGACTCCACGAGTACGACTGAAAACCCGCGGGCCGCAGCATCCAGCGCCACGCCCAGGCCGGTCGCGCCACCGCCAATGATGGCGATGTCATAACGGCCGGATTTGGCAAGACGCTCCATCAGGGTCCCACGCAGCGTGAACGCTGGCGGGGAATCAAGGCTCGCGGGCTTCATTTGCACTTTCGATACGCCCTGCCGTCAATTTGTCGAGGCTCACCCGACAAACTCGGCATCGACGCCTTTTCAAGACAGGCCGTACCGGTTGTTCAACCCGCACAGCCCAAGAGGGTTCAGCGGACCTTGCCGTCTTTCCACGCTTGCAACAGCTTGTCGTAGTTGATAGTTTCTCCCTTCGGCTTTTCGTTGGCGAGCTTCGCCCAAGGCGCACCCTTGTCGCTCAGGTACTTCTTAGGGTCACCCTTCGGATTGAGCTTGGGCGCGCACCTTGCCATGCCGGCGCGCTCCAGGCGAGCCATGACCTGGTCCATCTCTTCGGCCAGCGTGTCCATTGCGATCTGCGGCGTTTTCTCGCCCGTCACGGCCTGCGCCACGTTCTTCCACCATAGCTGCGCCAGCTTGGGATAGTCAGGCACGTTGGTGCCTGTGGGCGTCCAGGCCACGCGCGCCGGGCTGCGGTAGAACTCGACCAGTCCGCCAAGCTTTGGCGCCAGATCGGTCATGGCCTTGCTCTGAATGTCGCTTTCGCGGATCGGTGTCAGGCCCACGATCGTTTTCTTCAGCGATGTCGTCTTGGCCGTCACGAATTGCGCGTAGAGCCAGGCTGCGGCGGTCTTGTTGGCGTCGTGCCCTTCAAAGAAAGTCCACGAACCCACGTCCTGATAACCGTTTTGCATGCCCTGCTTCCAGTAAGGGCCGTTCGGGCCGGGCGCCATGCGCCACTTTGGCGTACCGTCGGCGTTGACCACCGGCAGGCCGGGCTTGGTCATGTCGGCGGTGAAGGCGGTGTACCAGAAGATCTGTTGCGCGATCTGCCCTTGCGCCGGCACCGGCCCAGCCTCGCCAAAGGTCATGCCGATGGCTTCCTTGGGTGAGTACTTTTTCATCCAGTCCACGTATTTCGTCAGCGCATAAACCGCAGCTGGCGAGTTGGTGGCGCCGCCCCGCGAAACCGAAGCGCCCTGCGGCGTGCAGCCGTCAGCCGAAGACCGAATGCCCCACTCGTCGACCGGCTTGCCGTTAGGAATGCCGATATCGGCCGTTCCTGCCATCGACAGCCACGCATCCGTAAATCGCCACCCGAGCGATGGGTCCTTCTTGCCATAGTCCATATGGCCGTAGATCGGCTTGCCGTCGATGGTTTTCACGTCGTTGGTGAAGAACTCGGCGATGTCTTCATACGCGCTCCAGTTGAGCGGCACGCCCAGGTCGTAGCCGAACTTGGCCTTAAACTTGTCCTGCAGATCTTTGCGTGCGAACAGGTCAGCACGGAACCAGTACAGATTGGCAAACTGCTGGTCAGGCAATTGGTACAGCTTCTTGTCCGGCCCGGTCGTGAAGCTGGTGCCGATAAAGTCCTTGATATCCAGGCCCGGATTCGTCCACTCCTTGCCCTTGCCAGCCATGTAGTCGGTCAAGTTCATGATCTTGCCGTAGCGGTAGTGGGTGCCGATCAGGTCGGAATCCGAAATCCAGCCGTCATAGATCGATTTGCCCGACTGCATGGATGTCTGCAGTTTTTCCACCACGTCGCCCTCCTGAATCAGGTCGTGCTTGACCTTGATGCCGGTGATCTCTTCGAAGGCTTTGGCCAGCGTTTTCGATTCGTACTCGTGTGTGGTGATGGTTTCGGACACCACCGAGATTTCCTTGACGCCCTTGGCCTGCAGCTTTTTGGCAGCGTCAATGAACCATTTCATCTCTGCCTGCTGTTTGTCCTTGCTCAGGGTCGACGGCTGAAATTCAGCATCGATCCATTTCTTGGCTGCGGCCTCGTCTGCCCAACTGTGGCCAGTCACTGCACAGGCCGCAGCCAGTGCAAGCGCCGAATAACGTAACTTCATGACGTGTCTCCTCATTTGGTCGCTCCCCGTTGATGAAGGTTGATTCGGCTCCGGGGAAGAATGAGCCGGCATCCTCTTCTTACACTTAGCCCTTGCGCATGACCCAGACCAGTAGCGCAATCGAAAAAATAAAACTGATCCAGATCGAAGGATCCGCCTCCAGGCTGAACCACGCTGCCAGCTTGCCGCTGATGCCGACAAAAATGAGGTTGGCATAGGCCGCCGCCAGCAGGCCGATAAAAAGCCGGTCACCGCGTGTCGTCTCCATCGGCAGAAAACCGCGTCTCGTCGTCGTGGGTGACTTCAGCTCCCACACCGTCATTCCCACCAGCATCAGCACAATGCAAGTGAAAAACACCGCCACGGGTGTTGTCCACGCCATCCACTCAAACATGGTCGGTCTCCTTTTCAGCGGCTCGTAACGACACATTTATCCACGCCAGTGCCATCGCGGAACCGGCTTCGCAGGGCCGCAGGTGGCGTCCCCTTGAGGGAGGATCGCCGAAGGCGATTCGGGGGTGTCTCATACCCTCCCCATCGCAAAGCCTTTGGCTATGTAGTTGCGAACAAACCAGATGACGATGGCGCCCGGCACGATGGTGAGCACCCCGGCCGCCGCCAGCGTGGCCCAGTCCATGCCCGACGCAGACACGGTACGCGTCATCGTGGCCACGATCGGCTTGGCGTTAACGCTGGTCAGCGTGCGGGCCAGCAGCAATTCGACCCAGCTGAACATGAAGCAGAAGAAGGCAGCGACGCCGACGCCCGCCTTGATCAGCGGCAAGAAAATCCGAATGAAGAAACGGGGGAACGAGTAGCCGTCGATGTAGGCCGTCTCGTCAATTTCGCGCGGAATCCCGCTCATGAAACCCTCCAGAATCCACACCGCCAGCGGCACATTGAACAGCAAATGCGCCAGCGCCACGGCGATGTGCGTGTCCATCAATCCAACCGTGGTGTACAGCTGAAAGAACGGCAGCAGAAACACCGCAGGCGGCGTCATGCGATTGGTCAGCAACCAGAAAAACACATGCTTGTCTCCCAAGAAGCTGTAACGTGAAAACGCATAGGCAGCGGGCAGCGCCACCGTGATCGAAATCACCGTGTTGATGCCCACGTAGATCAGGCTGTTGATGTAGCCTGAATACCAGGACGGATCTGTAAAAATGGTTTTGTAGTTGTCCCAGGTGAACTGCTGGGGAAAGAACGAGAAGCTGGACAAGATTTCTGAATTCGTCTTGAAGCTCATGTTCACCATCCAGTAGATGGGTAGCAAGGCGAAGACGATATAGGCGATGAGAAAAAGCGTGCGCGCCTGAAACTTCTCCTTATTCATTTCCACCCTCCTTCTCTTGCGTACCGACGCGCTGCATCCAGTTGTAGAGGATGAAGCACAACAACAGGATGATCAGGAAGTAGATCAGCGAGAAGGCCGCCGCCGGGCCGAGGTCGAACTGGCCCACCGCCTTTTGCGTCAGGTACTGCGACAGGAAGGTGGTGGCATTGCCTGGCCCGCCGCCCGTCAGCACAAACGGTTCGGTGTAAATCATGAAACTGTCCATGAACCGAAGCAACACCGCAATCATCAGCACGCCGCGCATCTTCGGCAGCTGGATGTAGCGAAAGACCGCAAACTTGCTGGCGCCATCAATGCGCGCCGCCTGGTAATACGCATCAGGAATCGAGCGCAGGCCGGCGTACCCCAGCAACGCCACCAGCGGCGTCCAGTGCCACACATCCATCAGCAATACCGTAACCCACGCGTGCGTGGCCTTGCCGGTGTAGCTGTAGTCAAAACCCATCTTCTGCAGCGTCGCGCCCAGCAAACCAATATCGGCCCGACCATAGATTTGCCAAATCGTGCCGACCACGTTCCACGGAATCAACAGCGACAGCGACACCAGCACCAGCACGAGAGAAGCCTTCCATCCCTGCGCAGGCATCGACAGCGCCAGTGCAATGCCGAGCGGAATTTCGACCGCCAGCACGGCAAAAGAAAAAGTCAGTTGCCGCCACAGCGCTGCATGCAGGTCTTCGTCGCGCATCACGGACGCAAACCATTCGGTGCCGACGAAAACCTTGCGTTCAGGGGAGATGATGTCCTGCACCGAGTAATTGACCACCGTCATCAGCGGCAGGATGGCGGAAAAAGCTACGCAGATGATCACCGGCAACACCAGCAACCAGGCCTTTTGATTGACGGGCTTGGTTGTTGTGCTCATGCCGCCACCAGCTCATCATTCAGATAAAAACAGGTGTGCGGTCCCATGACCTGCAACCACACTTCGTCGCCTGACTTCGGCACCGAGGACGTCGGACTCAGGCGCGCCTTGACGACGTGGTCGCTTATTTTTGCGGTCAGCATCACATGCGTACCGATGTCCTGAATCATCGTGACGATAAAAGGCAGCGAAGCCGCGTCTCCGGCCACCGTCTGAACGACGTATTCGGGCCGTACGCCCAGCTTCACCTCGCCATCGGGCATCTCCCGCCCGGCCGGTACAGCCAATGTCCGGCCAGCCACCTGCATCACGCCCCGGTCCACGCGCGCCGGCAGAAAATTCATGCCGGGCGAGCCGATGAAATGACCGACGAAGGTATGCTGCGGCCGCTCGAACAGCTCGTCGGCGGAACCGGTTTGCACCGCCCGCCCGCGCGTCATCACCACCACTTCTTCGGCGAACGTCAGCGCCTCGACCTGGTCATGCGTGACGTAGATCAGCGTGAGCTTGAGCTCATGGTGAATCTGCTTGAGCTTGCGCCGCAGCTGCCACTTCAAATGCGGGTCAATCACCGTCAGCGGCTCATCGAACAGCACGGCTGACACATCGGCCCGCACCAGCCCCCGGCCCAGCGAAATCTTCTGCTTTGCATCGGCCGCCAGCCCGCTGGCGCGCTGGTTCAGCTGGCCGCTCATGTCCAGCATCTCGGCAATTTCACCGACGCGCTTTTTGATCTGGTCTTCCGGCACCTTGCGGTTGCGCAGCGGAAACGCCAGGTTTTCCGCCACCGTCATCGTGTCGTAGATCACCGGGAACTGGAACACCTGCGCAATGTTGCGCTGCTGCGGGGAGGCCAGCGTCACGTCGACGCCATCGAATTTGACGCTGCCCTGCGACGGCGCGAGCAGGCCCGACACAATGTTGAGCAGCGTCGTCTTGCCGCAGCCCGAAGGCCCCAACAGGGCATAGGCACCGCCGTCGCGAAAGCTCATTTTCAAAGGCAGCAACGCATAGTCGCTGTCATTGCGCGGATTTGGTCGGTAGGCGTGCGCCAGATCGAGATCAATGCGTGCCATTAGACCCTCCCCGCCTTGCCGGCGCGACCAGCAGCGCACCGGCCGCATCGAACACGTACACCTGGCGCGCATCGAAATACAAAGTGATCTGCGCCCCCAACTCGAACCGGTGAACGCCCGTCAGTTGCGCCACCAGTTCACCAACCGCGGTTTCCACATGCACGAAGGTATCGGATCCGGAAATTTCAGCCAGCTCGACCTGGCCCGGCAAGGCCACGTCGCCGCCCCGCGCCGCGATGCGCAGCGCACTACCGCGAATGCCCGCGGTAAGCGTCGCCAGGCGCTCGGCAGGCGCAGCGGGTAGGGCCATGTTCAGGACCGGACCGGCCACCAGCTGCAGACCGCCCTCAACCGGGCGCGCCGCCACGAGATTCATCGGCGGGTCGCTGAAAGCGCGGGCGACGCGCAGCGACTGGGGCGAATGAAAAACTTCCGCCGTGGGGCCGTACTGCAGCAGCTCGCCGGCGTCCATCACGGCGGTGTAGCCACCCAGCAGCAGCGCCTCGCCTGGCTCGGTGGTGGCGTAGATAACGGTCGAGTCGCTGGCGGCAAAAAGCTGGGTAAGTTCTTCGCGCAGCTCCTCGCGCAGCTTGTAGTCCAGGTTCACCAGCGGTTCATCAAGCAGCATCAGCGGCGCGCCTTTGGCCAGCGCGCGCGCCAGGGCCACGCGCTGCTGCTGGCCGCCGGAAAGCTCGGCAGGCAAACGGTCCATAAACATCTCGATATGAAGGCGTCCGGCGAGGCTGCGTACCGTCTGCTCGATATTTTTTTCACCCCGCAGCTTCAGTGGCGAGGCGATGTTCTCGCTTACCGTCAGCGATGGGTAGTTGATGAACTGCTGGTAGACCATGGCCACATTGCGCTTGCGCACCGGCATGCCGGTGACGTCCGCCTCATCGACCAACACCCGCCCGCTGGTTGGCACATCCAGCCCGGCCATGATGCGCATCAGGCTGGTTTTGCCGGCTTGCGTCGCGCCCAGCAGCACCGTGACCTCGCCGCTGCGCGGGCTTAGGCTCATGTCATGCAGCCACTGTTCGGCGCCGACCTTCTTGCTGACGTGATCAAGCGACAGTTGCATCAGCGCACCTTGCCCGTTGGCTGGGTGCCATCAACGCGATGACCGTCCGGGGCTTCTGAAGTCCACGCGCATGGCTTCAAGCATGGCCTGACCCGACATTGACCCGGTTCCAAAACTTTCTGCATGAATATCTTTAGAGGTGTTGCTAAAGTTCGTATCTTTTCTATTTTTCTTCCTTTTTGATTTATTTGTCTAATAGTTTTCCCTTAGGTGATTCGTTTTTGTTCGATATAGAGTTAACCGATTCCTTTTTTAGCCAGCATCTCCGTGAACTCCAATCCCCGCCAAATCAAGCTACTCGATGTCGTGCGCGCCCATGGTTCGGTGTCGGTCGAGCAACTCTCTGACGCACTCGACGTGACCCTGCAAACCGTTCGCCGCGATGTACAGCGGCTGGCCGAAGCTGGTCTGCTGACACGCTTTCATGGCGGCGTGCGGGTGCCCAGCTCCACGGTTGAAAATATCGCGCACCGCCAGCGTGAAAACCTGAATGCCGAAGGCAAGGCTCGCATCGCCCGGGCCGTGGCCGGGCAGGTGCCCAATGACTGCTCGCTGATTTTGAACATCGGCACCACCACCGAAGCAGTGGCCAAGGCGCTGCTGCACCACAAGGGGCTGCGGGTGATCACCAACAACCTCAATGTGGCGGCGATCCTGTGCGGCAACCCCGACTGCGAGGTGATCGTCGCCGGCGGCGTGGTGCGCGCGCGCGACCGCGGCATCGTCGGCGAAGCGGCGGTGGATTTCATCAAGCAGTTCCGCGTCGACATTGCCGTCATCGGCATTTCAGGCGTTGAGGCCGACGGCACGTTGCGCGACTTCGACTACCGCGAAGTCAAGGTGGCGCAAACCATCATGGCCGCCGCGCGCGAGGTCTGGGTGGCCGCCGACAGCAGCAAGTTCAACCGCCCGGCGATGGTCGAGCTGGCGCGCCTGACGCAGATCGACCGGCTGTTCACCGACGCGCCGCCGCCCGACCCGTTTCCGGCCCTGCTGGCCGAGGCCGATGTGCGCTGCGATATTGCGTCGCTGCAGCCTGCCCCTGCCGTCGCTCTTGCTGTGTAAGGCTATGACACCATGACCTATCTTCTCGCCCTGGACCAGGGCACCTCCAGCTCGCGCAGCATCGTGTTTGACGAGCAGGGCCACATCGTGGCGCTGGCGCAGCGGGAGCTGCCGCAGATCTACCCGCAGCCCGGCTGGGTCGAACATGACGCGCTGGAAATCTGGCGCACCCAGCTGGAAACGGCGCGCGAAGCGCTGCACAAGGCCGGACTGAAGGCCAGCGACATTCGAGCCCTCGGCATCACCAATCAGCGCGAAACCACGCTGGTCTGGAACCGCAAAACCGGCCAGCCGGTGCACCACGCCATCGTCTGGCAAGACCGGCGCGCCGAGCCGACCTGCGTGCAGCTGCGCGCGCAGGGCCACGAGGGTCTGATCCAGCAGAAAACCGGTTTGCTGATCGATGCCTATTTTTCGGGTACCAAACTGAAATGGCTGCTCGACAACGTGCCTGGCGTGCGCGCCGATGCCGAACGCGGCGAACTCGCCTTCGGCACCATCGACAGCTGGCTGATGTGGCAACTCACTGGCGGCGCTTTGCATGCCACCGATGTCAGCAACGCGTCCCGCACCATGCTGTTCAATGTGCACGCCAACCAGTGGGACGATGAACTGCTGCAGCTGCTCGGCATTCCCCCTTCGTTGATGCCCAAGGTGCTGCCGTCCAGCGCGCACTTCGGCGACACCCTGCCCGAGCTGCTGGGCCATGCGATACCGATTGGCGGCGTGGCGGGCGACCAGCAAAGCGCCTTGTTCGGGCAGGCCTGCTTCAAGGCCGGCATGGCCAAAAACACCTACGGCACCGGTTGCTTCATGCTGATGCACACCGGCGAGCAGTTTGAAACTTCACACAACGGCCTGTTGACCACCAGTGCAGCTCAGGCCACCAGCATCCCCGAATTCGCCATCGAAGGCAGCGTCTTCGTCGGCGGCGCCGTGGTGCAGTGGCTGCGCGACGGCCTGAACGCCATCAAGGGCAGCGGCGAGGTCGAAGCGCTGGCGCAAAGCGTGCCCGACTCGGGCGGCGTGATGCTGGTGCCCGCGTTCACCGGCCTGGGCGCGCCCTACTGGAAGCCCGATGCGCGCGGCACCATCACCGGTCTGACGCGCGGCACCACGCTCGCGCACATCGCCCGTGCGGCGCTGGAAAGCATTGCGTTTCAAAGCGCGGCCCTGTTGCAGGCCATGAGCCGCGATGCTTTGCAAGCGGGCGCGGCGCCCGTCACTGAACTGCGGGTGGACGGCGGGGCCTGCGGCAACGATTTGCTGATGCAGTTCCAGGCCGACCTGCTGGGCATTGCCGTGGTGCGGCCGGCCGTGTCCGAGACCACCGCGCTGGGCGCCGCCTATCTGGCCGGGCTGTCATGCGGGCTGTATGCCAGCACTGACGAGCTTTCCAACCTTTGGCGCGTCGAGCGCCGTTTCGAGCCGAATCTAAGCGCCGGGCGCGCGGCCGAATTGATGAGTCGCTGGGAGCACGCTGTTCGGCAAACCGTGTTGCCGTCGCACCCGACCTGACTCACGTTTCCGCGTCCGCGGAAGAGCGGCCACCCTTACGACATTGGTTCCTGTTTTTGCAGTGCCTGAATTAACGGCGACAATTTACGTCCCGGGCGACTCACCGAGCCAGCCGCCCCAGTTTTCTGACGGGACCGCATGACATCAGTTTCCAGCGCCAACATCGCACCGGGCGAGCGCATTGCCTTCATTGGTGGCGGCAACATGGCCAGCGCCATCATTGGTGGCCTGATCCGGCAAGGCATGCCGGCGCAGCAGATCCAGGTGGTCGAGCCGATGGCCACCCAACGCGACCAGCTGAAAAAGCAGTGGGACATCCGCGTCGTTGATGCACCGGGGGCGTCGCTCACGTCAGCCACGCTGGTGGTCTGGGCCATCAAGCCACAGATGTTCCGGGAAGCCGCGATGCCGGTGAGCATCTACGCACAGCATGCGCTGCACTTGAGTGTGGCCGCCGGCATTCGCTCGGAAAGCATTGCGCTGTGGCTGAACAGCCAGCGCGTGGTGCGCGCCATGCCCAATACGCCGGCGCTGGTCGGCAAGGGCATCAGCGGCTTGTTTGCCCGCGCCGGGGTGACGGCCGACGACCGGCTGGCGGTCGAACGCGTGATCAAAACCACCGGCGATTTTCTGTGGCTCGACGATGAAACGCAGCTTGACGCGGTGACAGCGCTGTCCGGTTCGGGGCCGGCCTATGTGTTTTACTTCATCGAAGCGATGATTCAGGCCGGCACCGACATGGGGCTGAGCCACGCACAGGCGCACCAGCTGGCCGTCGCCACCTTCGTCGGTGCTTCGGCGCTGGCGCAGGATTCGCCCGAGCCGCCCGAGGTACTTCGCGAGCGCGTCACGTCGAAAGGGGGCACCACCTTTGCCGCGCTGAGCGCGCTGGAGGCAGATCAGGTCAAGGCGCAGTTCGTGCGCGCCATGCAGTCGGCGCGGCAGCGCGCGGTGGAACTCGGCAACGAGTTTGGCGGCGCGCCGGGCTGATTCGGCCTGAATATAGATCAAATCAGCCTGTAGCCCAGGTAAAACATGCGCAAGCAGCTATTTATTTGATAGCACCTGGCATTCGCATCACACGTTATTCAGCGCACCGCATACGCCAGCGCGATGCCGGCAAACACCGTGAATCCCAGCCAGTGGTTCAGCCGAAACGCCTTGAAGCAGGCTTCACGCTCACGCCGCCTGATCAGCCAGAAATGCCACAGCGCCTGCAGCCCGGCCACGCCAATCGCTATTAAATAAATAGCTACTGGCGCACGTTCTATAAGGGCTACAGCCCATATTGATAGATAAATCAGGTAACTGAGCAGCACCGCGGTCACGTCGAAGCGCCCCAGCGTGATGGCCGAGGTTTTCATGCCAATGCGCAGGTCGTCGTCGCGGTCCACCATGGCGTATTCGGTGTCGTAGGCAATCACCCAGAACAGGTTGCCCATCAGCAGCACCCAGGCCAGCAGCGGTACACGCGACTGCACGGCGGAAAACGCCATCGGAATGCCAAAGCTGAAAGCCACGCCCAGCACCGCCTGCGGCATCGATACAAAGCGCTTTGCATACGGATACGCCAGCGTGACGGCCAGCGCGGCGAACGACCAGGCAATCGTCACCGCATTGGTCGTCAGCACCAGACCGAACGCCAGCACGGCCAGCACCGCACCAACCACCAAAGCCTCTTTTACCGACACCTGCCCACTGGTGACCGGCCGCTGCGCCGTGCGTTTGACGTGCCGGTCAAAGTCGCGGTCGGCCACGTCGTTGATGCAGCAACCGGCGCTGCGCATCAGGATGGTGCCGAGCGTGAACACGATGAGCAAATGCCAGCCCGGAAAACCATGCGACGCCACCCACAACGCCGACAGCGTCGGCCACAGCAGCAGCAGCCAGCCAGCGGGGCGGTTCCAGCGGATGAGTTGGAGGTACAGAGCGAGCTTGTGTTTCAAGCTCGGGATCTTAAGGCCCCCACGTTCGTTCGCTGCGCGTAACTCTCTGCCCCCCGAGGGGGCGCTGCGCCTGCGGTCTGGCAAAGCCAGTCCCGCGGCCCCTGCTGGTGAAGAGGAAGACGCACGCTCGACACGTCTTCACAATCGTCCTGAGCCTGTCGAAGGATTTACTGTACGAAGCCTTGCGCTTACTCTTCCAGCAGCGACCGCAGCATCCACGCCGTCTGCTCATGCACCGTCAACCGCTGCGTCAGCAAATCGGCCGTCGGCTCGTCGCTGGCCTTGTCGGCGACCGGGAACAGCTCGAGGGCAGTGCGCGCTACAGCCTCGTGTCCCTGCACCAGAATACGCACCATCTCCAGCGCTTTCGGCGGCGTCGACGGTACATCGGGCACCGACGCGAGCTTGCTGAACTGCGCATACGAGCCCGGCGCCGGGTGCCCGAGCGAGCGGATACGCTCGGCTACCGGGTCCACCGCCGCCCACAGCTCGGTGTACTGCACCATGAACATCTGGTGCAGCGTGTTGAACATCGGCCCGGTCACGTTCCAGTGAAAGTTGTGCGTCGTCAGGTACAGCGTGTAGGTGTCGGCCAGCAGGCAGCTCAGCCCCTTGGCTATCGCGGCTCGGTCTTTTTCGCTGATGCCGATGTTGATGGGCGGTGCGCCTGCGATTGCGCCGGGTACAGATGACTTGGCCATGTTCTTGTTTCCTCACAACGGGTTGAAAAATCGGGCGTCTGAACAACGCCCTGACCGAATACTTTACAAACAAGACGTTGTCGCTGCAACAGCGCCTGCCTATGTCCGCGATTGAAGAACAGAAGGCGCGCCGGCGCCCCGGTTTGCGGTCAGGACAAGCGCGTGACCCCCGGCAACTCGCAGGCGTAGATCGCATTGCGCAACGCCGCAATCGCCTCATAGCGCGTGAAGCTGCGCCGCCACGCCAGCACCACGCGCCGGCTCGGGATGTGCCCGGTGAAGGGCAGGTACTTGATGAACGACGGCGGCTCGCCAGCCTTCCCGCGGCCCCGTTTCTTGCCGTCGCCATTCAGGCTCATCGCCTCTTTCGGCACGCCCAGCCGGGGGACCAGCGTGATGCCCATACCGGCCGCCACCATGTGCTTGATGGTCTCCAGCGACGAGCCTTCGAAGCTTTTTCGAATACCGTCAGCGCTGCTGGAAAAGCGTGCAAATTCGGGACATACCTCCAGCACATGGTCCCGAAAGCAGTGGCCATTACCCAGCAGCAGCATGGTCTCTTTCTTGATCTCTTCGGCGGTGATGGACGCGCGCTCGGCCAGTGGATGCGCGTTCGGCACGGCTGCCATGAAAGGCTCGTCATACAGCGGCGCAATCGCCAGATTCGTGTCGGGGAAGGGCTCGGCCAGAATGGCGCAGTCGATCTCGCCGTTGCGCAATTCCTCGAGCAGCTTCACGGTGAAATTTTCCTGCAGCATCAGCGGCATTTGCGGCATGGTGGCAATCGTCTGCCGCACCAGATCGGGCAGCAGATAAGGCCCGATGGTGTAGATCACGCCCAGCCGCAGCGCGCCGGCCAGCGGGTCTTTGCCGCGCTTGGCGATTTCGCGAATGCTGTCGGCCTGTTCCAGCACGCTTTGCGCCTGCCGAATGATCTCTTCACCCAGCGGCGTGACGGTGATCTCATTGGCATTGCGCTCAAAGAGTTTGACCTGCAACTCTTCTTCCAGCTTTTTAATCGCGACGCTCAGCGTCGGCTGCGACACATGACAGGCATCAGCACCCTTGCCAAAGTGTTTTTCCCGGGCGACGGCGACGATGTATTTGAGTTCGGTGAGCGTCATGGCGCTATTGTGGCGCTGACTGAAAGATCGGGTTGGTCGGACAACTTCCCGAGTGGGTAGCCATCAGTACAGACTGCCGTCAGAACGTTCCCTCAAGCAGGTTTTTGAGGGAAATCGGGCTATAGCCGCGGTAACACGTGCGTTAATAGCTATTTAATTAATAGCACGTTGATTGAATTGACCGTTCGGGCTGAGCCCGTCGAAGCCTGGCTTTGAATCGGGCTTGCGGTTCTCCGCTGAGTTCCGGTGCCGCTCTGTCGCCGCGGCGGGCGACCTACATTTCTTTGTCTCGCCAAAGAAACCTAGGGAAAAGAAAGGCGACCCTGGTGTCTGCGTCCCTCCGCTTCGCTGCGGGCAACCTGCGGTGCTCGCTTCAAGCGGGGTCGAGCTCGAACTCGCTTCGCTCAGACAATCGCTCGCCCTGATCCGCTTGAAGCTGCGCTCCTCGGCGCATTCACAAGGGTTTTGGGGAAATGCGATCGGGATCGGGATCGGGATCGGATTCGGGAACGGATTCAGGTCAGTTGGTTTATGAATCGCTACTATTTTCATAGCTGCTCGCGCACGTATTACCTGGTCTAGAGACCTAAAACACTTAAGAACACGTCGCGCGGCCGGGTTTTGGGGGTCAGATCGCGATTTCGCTGCACAGCGCCCGCAGGGCGCGCCAAAGGTGTAGCGAATTTGGGCTCTGAACCCAAAACGCCCGAATCCGCATCCGCTCCCGAATCCATTCCCATGCCGTGTGGCAGGGCTGAGCAGCGCAGGCTGGGGCGGATCAAAATTTTAGATGTCCGACGGCCGCGCAGCGGACTAGTTTCTAAAATTTCCGCCCCAGCCGAGCAGCGCAAGGCATCCCGAAGCGAAGCGAAGGGACCCTGACTTCAGCTCACCTTATTTTGGCGAAGCAAAAAAAGGTAAGTCGCCCGCCGCGGCGACAGAGCGGCACCGGACTCACCCACGAACCCGATGCGCTAATTCGAACCAAGGCTTCGATACCTCAGCCCGAACGGTCGAACAGGGCAAAGGTTGCAACCACCTCAAGCCTTCAAATACTCCCCCTTCCCCCCCAACCACCGCAAAACATGCCGCTCCGCCAGCTCGGCATGCTGGTCCAGCATCACCGGCGCCAACGCCCGCGCCCAGGCCAGTAGCCCCGCATCGGTCGCCAGATCAGCAAACCTCAGCAACGGCGCCCCGGACTGCCGCGCCCCCAAAAACTCCCCCGGCCCGCGAATCTCCAGATCGCGGCGGGAGATCTCAAAACCGTCTTGCGTTTCGGCCATCGCCTTGAGCCGCGCCCTCGCGACTTCACCGAGCCGTGCCGCATCACCCGTCGAATACAACAGCACGCACGCGGAAGCCGCCGCCCCACGCCCGACCCGCCCCCGCAACTGGTGCAGCTGGCTCAAACCGAAGCGTTCGGAATGCTCGATCACCATCAGTGACGCGTTGGGCACATCGACACCGACCTCGATCACAGTGGTGCTGACCAGCACGCCCATCACGCCGCCAATAAACAGACTCATCACGGCTTTTTTCTCGGCGGGCGGCATGCGTGAATGCAGCAGCCCGATGCCAACGCCGGGCAAGGCGGCGCTGAGCGCTTCGTGCGTTTGTGTGGCGTTGACCAGATCAATCGATTCGCTCTCTTCAATCAACGGGCAGACCCAGTAGATTTGCCGGCCCTCCGCCAGCTGGCCGCGAATCCGTTCAATGACCTCGTCGCGCCGGGCATCACTGACCAGTTTGGTCACGATGGGGGTGCGGCCGGGCGGCAGCTCGTCGATGGTCGATACGTCCAGGTCGGCGTAATAGCTCATCGCCAGCGTGCGCGGAATCGGCGTGGCGGTCATCATGAGCAGGTGCGGCTCTTCCCGAGCCTTCGCCACCTCCGTTCGCCCTGAGCCTGGCCTGTCCTGAGCCTGTCGAAGGGTCGAAGGGTCTGGCAAGGCTTCGACAAGCTCAGCCCGAACGGTGTCTGCGCTCAACTTGCTGCGCAAAGCCAGCCGCTGTGCGACACCGAACCGGTGCTGCTCATCAATGATGGCGAGCGCCAGGTTCTTGAACACCACCTTGTCCTGAATCACGGCATGCGTTCCGACGACCAGCGACGCCGCGCCGCTGGCAATCATCGCCAAGGCTTCGCGCCGCTCTTTGGTTTTCTGGCTGCCGGTCAGCCACGCGGTGGTGATGCCAAGCGGCTCCAGCCAGCTGATCAGTTTGCGAAAGTGCTGTTCGGCCAGAATTTCGGTCGGCGCCATCAACGCGCACTGCCAGCCCGCGTCGATGCAACGCGCCGCCGCCAGTGCGGCGACAACGGTCTTGCCGGACCCGACATCGCCCTGCAGCAGGCGGTGCATCGGCACGTTTTTTTTCAGGTCGCGTTCAATCTCGGAGCAGACACGCTGCTGAGCGGCAGTGAGCCGGAACGGCAGGCGTTCAAGCAACTGGTCATGCAGGCTGCAATGCGGGCCGGCAATGGACGCGCCAGAAAGCGGCGGGGCGCGCATTGCCGCACGCACGCGCCGGGCTTCGAGCTGCGACAGTTGCTGCGCCAGCAACTCCTCGGCTTTCAGTCGCTGCCACGCCGGATGGCTATGGTCCTCTAAGGTCGCCAGCGCCACGTCAGGCGTCGGGTGGTGCAAAAACTGTAGCGTCTCGCGCAGGTTCCACCTGGGCTGCAGGCCGATTTGGCTTAAAAACTGGGCTGGAATGGTCTCCCGCGTATCGGCGCGCTGCAGCCCGCCGAGCACCGCCTTGCGCAGATACACCTGCGGCAAACCGGCGACTGTTGAATACACCGGCGTCAACGCGCCAGGTAATTCGCCACCGGCCAGCTTGAAGCTGGGGTGCACCATTTCGCGGCTGATGAAACCACCGCGAATTTCACCGCGCACGCGCACCTGCGCGCCCACGCTCAATGTTTTCTGGTGCGACGGATAAAAGTTGATGAAGCGCAGCACGCAGGTATCGCTGCCGTCGTCAAGCGTCACGCGCAACTGGCGGCGGCTACGAAAGGTGATTTCGCTGTGCGTGATCTGGCCTTCGATCTGCACCATTTCGCCGCCACGCGCATCGGCCAGCCGCACGATGCGGGTTTCGTCTTCGTAGCGCAGCGGCAGGTGCAGCGCCAGGTCGATGTCGCGGCGCAGGCCTAGCTTTTCGAGCGCCTTTTGCGCGGGTGATTTCGCCGGTGATTTCGGCGGCTGCGCAGAGGGCGGGCTCTGCGCAGCGGGCGCCGCCGCACCTCGCGCGGACGGCTTCGGTTCAATGGCGGCACGGGACGGCATGGGACAATTGTGCCTTCATGAAGACCCATTTCAGCCTCAGCGATTTTGACTTTCAACTCCCCGACGACCTCGTGG
>JANNKV010000163.1:0-13042 GCA_031396485.1 Polaromonas sp.
GGAAGCATTTACTTCTTCAGGGCCGCAGCGTTTGCACCGGCGCCGAGCGGCGGCAGCGTGGCGACCACTTCCTGCTTGCCGTTTTTCACTTCGATCAAAAAGCTCTCGCGGTCGAGGTCGCCCTTGGCGTCGAAAGATACGTCCATCAGCACGCCGGGCTGGTCGACGGCCTTGACCTTCAGCGTGTGCAGCGCAACGGCGACCGCCTTGCGGTCGAGCTTGCCGACTTTTTCAATCACCGCTTTCAGCACGTAAATGCCGGAATAGCCTTTCATGCCGTTGTGGTCAGACACGTACTTGTATTCTTTTTCGAACTTGGCACGGAAGGCACGAATGGCCGGCAGCGGCGCATCGACCGTCAGGCCGACGTGGGCGATGGCGCCGTTGGCGGCTTCGCCGGCCAGCTCGATCACTTTCTGGCCGGTCAGCGTGGTTTCGCCAATGATGGGCTTGTTCCAGCCTTGCTTTTTCAGCTCGCGCAGCATGCGGGCCGACTCTTCTTCGTTCGAATAAACGAACACGCCATCAGCATTGCTTTGCTTGGCTTTCAGCACGGCAGCCGAGAAGTCGACCTGGCCGGGTTCGGTCGAGATTTCAGTCGCAATTTTGGTGGTCGAATTGGCCAGCGCCTTGCGCATCGAGTCGAGGCCGCCTTTGCCGAAGTCGTTGTTGACGTAAACGATGGCAATCGTCTTAAGCTTCGCTTGGTCGCTGATGTAGCGCGCTACTTTCGGCATGGCAGTCGCCTGCGTGAAGCTGGTGCGGAAGATGTACGGGTTGCCCTGCTCGGTGATGCTGGCTGCCTCGCCGCCGGTGAAGTTGGGTACTTCAGCCTTGCGCGATTCGGCCATGCTGACCATGATGGAGCCAGAAAACACCGGGCCGAAGATGGCGAAGACGTTGTCGTCGATGGCTTTTTGCGTCAGGCCCTTGGCCACGCCGGGGTTGCTTTGCGTGTCAGCGGTGGTGGTCTGGATCTTTTTGCCCAGAATGCCGCCCTGGGCGTTGATTTCCTTGACAGCCAGCTCGACGCCGTTCTTGAAGTTGGTGCCCGCCGTGGCGCCGCCGCCCGACAGCTCGACAATATTCGCAATCTTGATGACATCTTGGGAAAAAGCGGCTCCAGCCCCGGTAATCAGTGCGCAGGCAGCTATTAATTTGATAGTAAATCGTTTGTTCATGAATGTCTCCTCTGAAAAAGGTGGGATTTGAAACTCCGGCGCCGTACGTCGGTCGAACCGTTGGCTGTGGACTTTAATAATTTCCGATAGTCAAAGGAAGCGGGAAAACATAAAATGCGCGATTAACGAACAATTTTGTTCGATCATTGAACGCAGTACGGGTTTCACCTTAGTCGACCACCATGTCGCACGCCCAAGCATGACACTTACCCCAACGGACGGACTGGACAAGCGCGACTGGATCGCCGGCCTTGAAAAAGGCCTGTCGATCATCGAATGCTTTGACGACGCCAACCCACGCCTGACGGCCAGCGAGGCTGGCGCCCGCTGTGGGCTGACGCGAACCGCCGCGCGGCGCTACCTGCTCACACTCAAGCACCTGGGCTATATCGCCAGCGACGGCAAACTGTTCTGGCTCACGCCGCGCATCCTGCGGCTGGGTCAGTCGTACCTGGAATCAGCGCGGTTGCCGCGCATCGTCCAGCCTTTTTTGCAGCGCGTGACGGCCGGCACGCAGGAAAGCGCGTTTGTCAGCGTGATGGACGGCGACGACATCGTCTACATCGCCCGCAATGGTTCCAGCCGGGCCATGAACACCGGCTACGTGCTGGGCGCGCGCGTCCAGGCGCAGGTCACGGCCGCCGGCATGATGCTTCTGGCCCTGCAGGACCCGGCCTGGCTGGACGACTGGCTGGGCAGTCACGAACTGAAAACCTACACCTCGTTCACCATTACCAACAAAGACCGCATGCGCATCGAGCTGGCCCGCGTGCGGGCGCAGGGCTGGGCCATTTCAGAGCAGCAGCTGTCGCTTAATTACCGCGGCGTGGCGGTTCCGCTGCGTGACCGGCATGGCGAGCTGATGGGCGCGCTCAGCGTGACGATGCCGATGGGCCATGAGTCAAGCGAAGACGCCGTGGCGCGGGTGCTGTCGGTGCTCAGTGAGACCGCGCAGGCCATGCGGAACATGATCTGAGCCGCGTGAACTCAATCCTGAACGCTATTATTTTAGTAGCTACTCACGCAGATATTACCTGGGCTAGAGGCCAATTTCATCAGAAAATACGCCCTTCATACCGCCCACAGCCCGTGACCGGAAGCACGTTGCTGGTGACGTAACCGGCACATGCCAGCGAGGCCAGAAAACATGGGCAGTGACAACTCTTCCGGCTGCGTCGGGCAGCCTCTGTCAATGCCGTTGCAAAGTGCCTGGTGCGCTCAGACCCTGCCGCTGCCAGCACGCTGATGGCCTATCCAGCACAATCATGCGCAACCCATGCGAACCAAACACTTCAGCCAGCTCGTCGGTATGTCTGCCCTCTGGGGCGCCTCGTTTCCCCTGCTTCGCATCGCCAGCCCGGCCCTGGGGCCGTGGGTGGTGGCAGCTGCGCGGTGCGTGCTGGCGTCGCTGGTGCTGGCACTGCTGATGGTCGCGCTGCGCCAGCGCTGGCCTGCGCGCCGGGACTGGCCGGGTCTTGCGGCGCTCAGCCTCGTGAGCGTGGTGCTGCCCTTCGTGTTGTTCAACTGGGCAGCGCTGACCTTGCCGGCTGGCTATTCGGCGGTGCTGAATGCCACGGTACCGCTGTTCGGTGTCATCGGTGCCGCTTTGGCGCGGGAAGAACGGCTCACCACACGCCGGCTGATCGGCTGCGCCGTCGGCTTCATGGGCGTGGCGCTGCTGGTGCGGCTGGGGCCGGTCGCCGTGACGCCTGCCGTGGTGTGGGCGGCGCTGGCCTGCATCGCGGCTTCGGCCAGCTATGGCTTCGGCGCGATCTACATGAAACGCGCCTCGGGCAAGCATGAGCCCCTGACGGCATCGGCCGCCGTGCATGTGGCGGCATCGGTCGTTTTGCTGCTGCCCGCTGCCGTGGCCGCGCCCGGCGCACAGCTTTCGATGCGCGCAGCCGTCGCCGTATTGATACTGGGCATGGTCACGTCGGGCTTCATGTACTGGGTCAGCATGCGCCTGATGCGCGAGATTCCGGCCAGCGCCGCCACGTCAGCGGCCTTCATGATCCCGCTTTTTGGCGTGACCTGGGGCGCATTGTTTCTGGGCGAACCAGTCACGGCCAGCATGCTGCCCGGCAGCGTGCTGATCCTGGCCGCGATGGCGCTGGTGACCGGCTTCAATCCGTTCCGGGGCGCGCCGCCGGAGCCCTGAACTTCCGCAGAAAACCGTTGCGAGTCGAAAAAATTAGGCGTATCTTGAACAGTTGAAACGCGGTTCTGAAAAACCCGGCGTTTCAGGCGGTCCGGGTCGGCAAAGACTTGCGCGAGCGTTGTTTTGCATCCGGGCCGGGTTCACAGGGAATCTGCCAATCTGCGCAGCAGATTCCCGTTGCGCCCCGTTGTGTAAAGCGCAGACATCAACAGGAGGATGCAATCATGACCACAGCCAACTGGCGTCTTGAGGGCGAATGGATTAAAAACTGCAACTGCGCTTTCGGATGCCCCTGTGACTTCAACGCGCGCCCCACCCACGGCTTCTGCAAGGGCCTGCTCGGTATGCGGATCACAAAAGGCAACTTTGAAAAAACCATTCTTGATGGCTTGAGTTTTTTCGTGACGGTGCATTTTCCGGGTGCGCTGCACGAAGGAAACGGTCAGGCGCAACCCATCATCGACGAGCGTGCCACGCCGGCCCAGCGCGAAGCCTTGTTTGAAATCATGTCAGGCAAGAACTCTTCCGAGGGAACCCTGTTCAACATCTTCAGCCTGATCGTCACGAAGATGCATGACCCGATCTTCGCGCCGGTGACCTTCACGTTCGACAAAAAAGCGCGTGTGGCGCGGGTCAGCATTCCAGGCGTGCTGGAAACCGATGTGGAGCCGATCAAAAATCCTGTCACCGGATTGCCGCATCGCATTCAGGTGGTCATGCCCGAGGGCTTTGAGCATATTGAAGGTGAAGTGGCTTCGTCGAATATTCACAGCACTGGCGCCATCAAGTTCGACACCCAGGGCGGCCACAGCACACTGGCGCATGTGACGCAGACACCGCAAGGCGTCGTCGCCTGAGACGGGCGGCGCTTCCCGCCTGCTGCACCGGTCGATTGGTTCAGACATGAGCACCCTGATACTTGAGAGGGTCATGCGACACGACCGCGCGGTGGTGGCCGTCGGTTTGCTGCTGGTGCTGGTTTTGTCATGGGCCTATCTGCTGGCTGGCGCAGGAACCCTGCAGGAGATGAGCGACATGCTGATGCCGATGAGCGCCGGACCCTGGACGCTCAGACATGCAATCATCATGCTGGTCATGTGGGCTGTGATGATGGCGGCCATGATGCTGCCCGGCGCCGCGCCAATGATCCTGCTCTACGCGACGATCGCGCGGGGGCATTACACCGAAGGCAAGCCGGCATCGATGGCGGGTTTTTTTGCTGGCGGTTACGTCCTCGTCTGGAGCGCCTTCAGCGTCGTGGCGGTTGCCCTGCAGTTCGCCCTGGAGAAAGCGTCGATCCTGTCACCGATGATGGAAATCAGCAGCATCACGCTGGCCGGAGCGGTGCTGATCGCAGCCGGCCTCTACCAATGGACACCCCTCAAACAAGCCTGCCTGAAGCACTGCCGATCCCCGCTTGAATTTGTGCTGACGCGCTGGCGCGATGGGGCCGGTGGTGCGTTCCTGATGGGGATTGAGCATGGCAGCTACTGCGTCGGCTGCTGCTGGTTGCTGATGCTGCTGCTTTTCGTCGGTGGCCTGATGAACATGGCCTGGGTTGCGGGCATTGCGCTTTTCGTGCTGCTGGAAAAGCTGGTCCCTGGCGGCCGCTGGATGGGGCGCCTGGCAGGCGCCGTGCTGATCGGATGGGGAGCGACGACGCTGCTTTTGGCCGCCTGATTCGATTTCCAGATGAATCTTGAACGCGAGGCAAAAGGGAAGCGGGAAGCGGGCGACAGTATCAACGTACGGCTGCCGAAGCCGACAAAAATGCACCGTGGATCTACAAGTGGAATGAGGTGGTGTGCCCACCCACCGGGCAATCAGGGAAGTTGTTGCCGCACGCCTTTTCCAGCACCCATGATGTCAGGCGTGCTGACCACCACATCGGCATTCTGCGCCCGCTGACGCAAGGCATGCTCCATCACGACCAGCGCCAGCATGGCTTCGGCAATCGGCGTGGCGCGTATGCCCACGCACGGGTCATGCCGTCCCTTCGTCACCACTTCGGCCGGCGGGCCGTGCGTGTCGATCGACTGGCGCGGTGTGATGATCGAGCTGGTGGGCTTGATGGCGATCGAGACTTCCAGGTCCTGCCCGGTGCTGATACCGCCCAGCACGCCGCCCGCGTTGTTGCTGAGGAATCCCTCGGGTGACAGCGAATCACCATGCGTGGTGCCGCGCTGCGTGACGCTGGCAAAGCCGGCGCCAATCTCCACGCCCTTGACGGCGTTGATGCCCATCATCGCAAAGGCAATGTCGGCATCGAGCTTGTCGAAGAGCGGCTCGCCCAGGCCGACCGGCACGCTAGAGGCCGTGACGCGAATGCGCGCGCCGCACGAATCACCGGCTTTGCGCAACTCGTCCATGTAGGTCTCCAGTCTGGAGACATCTGCGGTGGGTGCAAAGAACGGATTGTTCGGCACATGCTCCCATGACTCGAACGCAATCGGCATGTCACCGATCTGCGTCATGCAGCCGCGAAAGGTGGTGCCGTATTTTTGAAGCAACCATTTTTTGGCGACGGCGCCGGCAGCCACCATCGGCGCCGTCAGGCGGGCTGAAGCCCGGCCGCCACCGCGCGGGTCACGCCGGCCGTATTTGTGCAGGTAGCTGTAGTCTGCGTGACCCGGCCGGAAGGTCTCCAGGATGTTGCCGTAATCCTTGCTGCGCTGGTCGGTGTTTTTGATCAGCAGGCAAATTGGCGTGCCAGTGGTTTTGCCTTCGTACACGCCTGACAGAATTTCCACCGCGTCAGGCTCATTGCGCTGCGTGACATGGCGGCTGGTGCCGGGGCGTCGGCGGTCCAGATCGATCTGGATGTCAGCTTCACAGAGCGACAGCCCGGGCGGGCAGCCATCGATCACGCAACCGATCGCGGGGCCGTGGGATTCACCAAAGTTGGTGACTGCGAATAAATTGCCGAATGTGTTGCCGCTCATAGGCACTGATTATCCCTGAGCAAAGGGCCCGGTGAACCCCGCCCGATGCGTTGGGGCATCCTCAGATGCCTTTGGCTTCGCTTTCTTCATCGGCACCCGCCGGCCAGTCGCGAATATAGGCTTTCAGCATTTTGTTCTCGAAGTTCTGGCTGTCCACCACAGCCTTGGCCACGTCGTACAGGCTGATCACGCCCATCAGCATTTTCTGGTTCATCACCGGCATATAGCGCGCGTGGCGGTCCAGCATCATGCGGCGGACTTCGTCGAGTTCGGTCTCTGACGTGCATGTCAGCGGATGATCGTCCATGGCGGTACGCACCAGCGTGTCGCCAATAACCCCACCGTTCTTGACGATGCACACAATCACCTCACGGAATGTCAGCATGCCGACCAGCTCGCCGTGGCCCATCACCACCAGCGAACCAATGTCTTTGTCGGCCATGATCTGGGCCGCCTTGGCCAGCGGTTCGTCAGGTTGCACGGTGTAAAGCGTGTTGCCCTTGACGCGCAGGATGTCATCAACTTTCATGGCTTTCTCCTCATTTGAACCTGGTTGAAAGACGATGATCTTGCCGCAGCGCGGCACCAGGAATTTCAATTCCAATATAGCCCACAATCGAGTGAGCGCTGTAAAGATTTATCCTTAGGAGCGCGGAGTTCGCCAGCTGCTGGCGTCCCCGCCTTTGCATTTTCTTAACTAAAGGCTCACCCATGCCAGGTTATTCAGACCCCGGCTTCGACACGCTCGCGCTTCACGCCGGCGCGGCGCCCGACCCCACCACGGGCGCCCGGGCGGTTCCGATTCACCTGACCACCTCGTTCGTCTTCGAGTCAAGCGATCATGCCGCCTCGCTATTCAACCTGGAGCGCGCCGGCCATGTGTATTCACGCATCAGCAACCCGACCAATGCGGTGCTGGAGCAGCGCGTGTCGGCACTCGAAGGAGGCATCGGTGCGATTGCCACTGCCAGCGGGCAGGCTGCGTTGCATTTAAGCATTGCGACGCTGATGGGTGCGGGCTCGCACATCGTTGCCAGTACCGCGCTCTACGGCGGCTCACAGAACCTTTTGCATTACACAATGCGGCGCTTTGGAATCGAGACCACGTTTGTCAAACCGGGGGATCTGGCTGGCTGGCGCGCAGCGGTGCAAGCCAACACCAAGCTCTTTTTCGGTGAAACGGTGGGCAACCCCGGGCTGGACGTGCTGGACATCGAGGCGGTGTCAGGCATCGCGCACGACGCAGGCGTGCCGCTGCTGGTCGACAGCACCCTCACCTCGCCGTGGCTAATCAAGCCGTTTGATCATGGCGCCGATCTGATCTACCACTCCGCTACCAAGTTTCTAAGCGGCCACGGTACGGTGATTGGCGGCATCGTGGTCGATGGCGGCTCTTTCGACTGGGAGAAGTCCGGTAAATTTGCCGAGCTGACCGAAGCCTACGATGGCTTTCACAACATGGTCTTCAGCGAAGAAAGCACCGTCGGCGCTTTTCTGTTGCGCGCGCGCCGTGAAGGCCTGCGCGACTTCGGCGCCTGCATGAGCCCGCACACCGCCTGGCTAATCTTGCAGGGCATCGAAACATTGCCGCTGCGCATGGCGCGGCACATGAGCAACACCGAAAGCGTGGTGGAGTTTCTGGCCAGCCACGCTTTTGTGTCACGGGTCGGCCATCCGATGCTGGAGTCGCACCCCAGCCATGCACTGGCCAAAAAACTGCTGCCGCGCGGCGCCGGCTCGGTCTTCAGTTTTGACCTGAAAGGCAGCCGTGCGCAGGGCAAGGCATTCGTTGAAACGTTGAAGGTCTTCAGTCACCTGGCCAATGTCGGTGATTGCCGCAGTCTGGTGATTCACCCGGCCAGCACCACGCATTTCCGCATGAGCGACGAAGCGCTGGCCGCAGGCGGCATCACCCAGGGCACGATTCGCCTGTCGATCGGTCTGGAGGATCCGGCTGATTTGATTGAGGACTTGAAGCGGGCCTTGAAATCTGCTGAAAAAGTGAGCGCTTGACTATGTACCTGACAGTCAACAAGCACCCGACCTATTGCTACACCGGCGGCAAGGCCTTCGACGCGTCGAAACCAACGGCGGTTTTCATCCACGGTGTGCTCAACGACCACAGCGTGTGGATTCTGCAAAGCCGCTATCTGGCCAACCACGGATGGAACGTGCTGGCTGTCGATCTGCCGGGCCATTGCAAGAGCGAAGGTACTCCCGTAGCGTCGGTGGAAAGCGCGGCAGCTTTTGTGCTTTCGCTGCTGGATGCGGCAGGCGTCGACAAAGCCGCATTGATCGGCCACAGCTTCGGCTCCCTGGTGGCGCTTGAAGTGGCGGCCAGCGCGCCTACCCGGGCCAGCCAGCTGGTCATGGTGGGCACGGCGTTTCCGATGAAGGTCTCACCGGCGTTGCTGGCCCTGTCGCGTGACGAACCGATGAAGGCGATCGACATGGTCAATACGTTTTCGCATTCGATGCTGGCGCCGCCGCCTTCGTCGCTCGGCCCTGGCACCTGGCTGTACGGTGGCTCCAGAGCGCTGATGCGCCGGGTGCTGCACAGCAATGCATCGATCAACGTCTTTCACACCGGATTCAAGGCCTGCGACGACTACACAGGCGGCGAGGCGGCGATGGCGCGGGTGCAATGCGAAACACTTTTTATTCTGGGCCGGAACGACCAGATGACCTTGCCCAAGGCGGCTCAGGGCTTGATCAGCAAAGCCGCCCATGGCAAGGTGGTCGTGGTCGATGCCGGCCACCAGCTGATGCTGGAAGCGCCGGATGCGGTGCTGGTCGCCCTGAAGGAATTCTTGCGGTCATGAGCCCGGGCAACCCGCCAACGCCTCCGATATCCAAGGCGCGAGCACAAGACATTGCGGCCACCTTTGACCTTCGCGCCCTGCCTCCCGATTTTTACGCCAACCCCTACCCGGTTTACGACGTGCTTCGCATGCGGGAGCCCGTGCGCTGCATGCCCGATGGCTCGTATTTCCTGACGCGACATGCTGACCTGGTTGCTGTGTATCGGGACGCGGCCACTTTCAGCTCGGACAAGAAAATCGAGTTCGAGCCCAAGTACGGCCGGGATTCTCCGCTGTTCGAGCACCACACCACCAGCCTGGTTTTCAACGACCCGCCCTTGCACACGCGGGTGCGCAAAATGATGATGGGCGCGCTGACGCGGCGCGCGATTGCCGACATGGAGCCCGTGCTCATCACCCTCGTCGATACGCTGCTGAACAAGATCGAAGCAAACGGCGGCGGCGACCTGATCGAAGATTTTGCGTCCGCCATTCCGGTGGAAATCATCGGCAACCTGCTTGGCGTGCCGCATGCCGACCGCACGCCCCTGCGCCACTGGTCGCTGGCGATACTCGGCGCGCTGGAACCGGTCCTGACACCCGAACAGGAAGCGCTGGGCAACCGAAGCGTGCGCGAGTTCACCGCCTACCTGAAAACGCTGATCGCCAGCCGCCGCAAAGACCCTGGTGACCCTGAACACGATGTGCTGACGCGCCTCATGGGTTTCGAGGAAAGCGGTGAGCAATTGAGTGAAAGCGAGCTGCTGCAGAACTGCGTGTTCATCCTGAATGCCGGGCACGAGACCACCACCAACCTGATCGGAAACGCCCTCGTTGCCCTGCAGGAATTTCCCGCAGCCCGCGCCAACTTGCTATTAAAACAGGAGCTTCTCGCGCAGGATTTACCTGGGCTAGAGGCCTATTTTTCTTCAGTTATCGACGAATTCCTGCGTTTTGAGTCTTCCAACCAGCTGGGTAACCGCCGCGCGCTCAAAGCCACCCACATCGGCCATATCGACATTCCCGTGGGCAGTCTGCTGACGCTGTGCATTGGTGCGGCCAATCGCGACCCGTTGGTTTTCGAGCGCCCCGATCAGCTTGACTTTGGACGCCAGAGCAATCGCCATCTCGCCTTTGGTTTCGGCATCCATCAGTGTGCGGGAATGAGTCTGGCGCGGCTGGAAGGCCGGATTGCCGTGGGCCGTTTCCTTCAGCGCTTTCCGCGCTTTCAACTGACCGGTGCGCCCATGCGCGGTAGGCGCGCACGATTCAGAGGTTTTTTGAGCGCACCTTTTTCGCTGCGCTAACGGACAAGAGCCACCCGCTCGAAGCTATCGGCTCAACAGCTCGGTTTGCAGCCACAATTCGGGCAAATCCGCGAGCTGGTCGATGATCCGCTGCGTGGCCGGGCGATGGGCCATTCGCCGAGCGCCTGGTTCCAGCAGCGAATGGAGCAGTCGGGACAGCACTTCCGGCTGCGGCGTCACGGCGCCCAGAAAATTCAGTCCGTCATCATTGCCGACCAGCAGCGTTGGAAAGGTTTCGATGTCCAGGTCACCCACCAGAGCAGCGCTGTCTTCCACGTCGATCCAGACGAAACGGCTGTCGGGATACTTTTCTGCCAGCTCCTGCGCCATCTGCGAAAAAACGCCGCGGTAGTCCTTGCACGCGCGGCACCAGTCTGCGCAAAGGCACACCACCCAGGCCTTGGCGTCAAGGGTGGTCGTGCTGTCAATCTGCAATTTCATCATGCGCATAGCCGGTTGCGGTTGTTAGGAAAAATTATGGGGCCTGATGCGCGAATACGCACACGCTGGCTCCAATGCCCCTTACAAACTGCCTGCGGGCCTGACGGCCCGCACCATGAGCACCTCGGCAAAAAAACCAGAAGTCAAAGACTCTTCTGCGCCGGAAGGGTTCTGATTGCCTTCAGGCAAGCAGAGCCCGCAAGCATGGCGGCCTCATGCGTCGGATACGGGTGATCGGATGCATCGACGCGCACATCGGGAATGTCCTCTTTTTCAGCCAGCTGGGTAACCACCCAATAAAAAAGCCCGGCGGTGGGCTCTTTGACCCGCACCAGCAGGGGCTGCGACGACAGGGGCACGAACGCGCTCATAGTGGCTTCCCGAGTTCGTTGCCGACATCGCTGGCAGCCGGACCCACCTCGGCGACGGCGACACGCAGATCGAATTCGCTGCAGCCTAAGGCCGATGACCAGTAATTGACGGACTCTTCATGAGTGACGTCGATAGGCTGGCGAACCAGCGCCTCTGTTGGCAAGGCCTCAAGGGGTACGGTGTAAGGCACGGGTTTATTCCTCCACAGCTAGATTTAAACGCCAGATTCATGCTGAATGGTGCGCTGCAACAAGGCTGTAAGACATGGCCGTGTGAATTTGAAGGTCGATTTGCGGGCTCTTTGTACTGGACACCGCCAGAAACCGCATCGTGAAAAAGCGTTACAGACGCAGCCCGGTTGTTTAAAGGGCGTCGCGAAGACGCAAGGCCGGCCAGCCTGCGCTATTCCAAAACCGGTCGAGCGAGGCAGACTTGTCCAGCAGCAGCCGCTCCAGCAGGGGTTCCAGGCGGGTGCTGTCGGGGTCGGCCATCAACAGGTAACGGGCTTCGGTGTTGTCTTTCGCCTCATCAAGCTGGCCGGCCCAGTCCAGCGCCAACAGCGTTTCCAGCACAGGCTCCAGCTGCAGCACATCGACCTGCAGCCGTTCGGCCAGTTGCGAGGCACTGATCCCCTTGTGCACGGAATGGTGAGCCAGATGCAGTTGCTGCAGAACCTCGATCGCCAGCTGAAACTGCCAGCCGTGCGCACTGCCGCGGCGCGCCACGCCCGCCAGCAGACTGGGCAGATACGCAGCAATAACGGCGCCCATCAACACAATGACCCACGACACGTAAATCCAAACCAGCAGAATCGGCAGCGTGGCAAAAGCCCCGTAAACCAGCGAGTAGGTTGGCACTTCGCTGAGATAAAGCGCCAGCGCCTTTTTGGCCAACTCAATGCCCGCAGCGACAAAAATTCCACCTACCCATGCATGCGCCCACTTCACGTAAGTGTTTGGCACATAACGAAACAATGCCGCCACACCGCCAGCGACCAGGGCGAACTGCACCAGATCCAGCAGAAAGCGAAGACTGATGGGCAGCGCGCCGACCAGACCGCGAGAAGCCGACAACACGTAGGACGTCAGCGCCAGGCTGGCCGCAAGCAACAGCGGCCCGAGCGTGATGGCGGCCCAGTAAATCAGCACGCGCTGCGTCAGTGGCCGGGTTTTTCGCACCCGCCAGATGCCATTGAGTGTGCGGTCAATGGTGAGGATCATCGCAATGGCGGTGCCCAGCAGCACCGCCAGACCGGCTACGCCCAACTTGTTGGCCTGGCGGCTGAACTGCGTCAGGTAGCCCAGCACCTGGCGCGCGATGTTGTCGGGAATCAGGCTTTGGATCAACCAGCCCTGCAGCGCACCCTCGAGCTTTGAAAACATCGGGAAGGCCGTGAAAATAGCCAGCGCCACGGTAAAAAAAGGAACCAGGGCAATGGAGGTGGTGAAAGTCAGGCTGCTGGCTGTAAGGCCCATGCGATCTTCGCGGAAGCGGTCACGCAAGGTCAGCAGGGTGTATCGCCAGGGGAAACGTGACAGGTCGCTCAGCAGGGTCTGCAAGGTTTGCTCAAATCTCATCCCCGGTATCATGCCATCGACATGAGTAAAGTAACCCCCACTGACATGACCCGCTGGCTGGCATTCAGCAGCCTGATCGGCCTGATAGCACTCGGCCTCGCCTGGGAGCTGTGGCTGGCACCGATTCGCCCGGGCGGCTCGCTGCTGGCCTTGAAGGTGCTGCCGCTGTGCTTGCCGCTGGCCGGTGTTCTGAAGAACCGCATGTACACCTACCGCTGGCTGAGCCTGCTGGTGTGGTTGTACTTCACCGAAGGCGTGGT
>JANNKV010000216.1:0-3926 GCA_031396485.1 Polaromonas sp.
TCCACGCCATGCCATTTGTTGATCAGAGCTTCGGTGTCGACCAGGCTTTGCTCGGTGTCGTCCCTCACACCATCGGGCGAGTACAGGTCCATCAGCACCTTGCCGGCCATCAGGCGCAGGCTGTGCTTCTGCGCTTCACCCAGCAACGCATCGACAGAACCCGCATGCGAGGTGGCAAAAGCCAGCGCGGTCGTCACGCCATTGCGCAGTAGTTCCGCTATGAAAAACGTAGCTGCCTGCGCACGGTATTCAGGGGCTGCAAAGCGTTTTTCATGCGGGAACGTGTAATTCTCCAGCCACGGCAGCAAACCATCGGCAGGCGAGCCGATCACATCGAGCTGCGGGTAATGCAGGTGCATGTCGACAAAACCTGGTGCGATCAGACGGCCCGGGAAGTGTTCGACGGTCAGGTGTTGATGTGCGTGATGAAGGCTTTGATAACTGCCAATCGCCTGCACCACCTGCGTGCCCTGCTCGTTCGGGCCGACGACCAGCAAGCCGTCCTGCTCATAAATCGCCTCGCCAGCGGCGGCGTCAGCCTTGCTGAAGTAGAGCAGCGACGCGCGGTACGCCTTCATAGCCGCAGCGTACAGCTGTCACCCATGCCGTCACGCCACACCCGCACGATGGCCAGCGCAGGCAGCGCGGGCAAAAGTTCGCGCCAGATGAAAGCGCACAGGTTCTCCAGCGTGGCCGGACCCAGGCCGCCGATGTCGTCGAGCATGTGGTGGTCCAGCCGCGGGCGAAGCTGCTCAATGGCACGCCGCACCAGCCCTAGGTCAAAAACCATGCCCGTCGCTGCGTCGGGCAGACCCGCGACCGTGATCTCGGCGTGGTAAGTGTGCCCATGCACCCGCCGGCTGCCTTCCGCTTCAATCTCGCGCCGCAGCGTGTGCGCGGCGTCGAAGAAAAATTTCTGGCTGATTTCGTAGTTCATCGGATGCCTGTAATTTTGTGCGTTTGCAGGCTGAGTCGCCATTGGGGATTCTGCAGGCACATCGCGATGCATTTCTCAAGGTTGTCGGCGCGCAGGATGTTGTCCATCGGCTGCAGATAGCGGTTCTCAAAATCAGCCGCTTCCAGCTCAGCCAACTCGAATCCGGCCTGCGGCCACACCACCTTCAGCTCCTGGCCTGCGCGCTGCACCCACGGCGCGCCGGCTTTGGGGCTGACGCAAATCCAGTCAATGCCAGCCGGCGCGGCGATGGTGCCATTGGTCTCCACCGCAATCTCAAACCCGCGCGCATGCAGGGCGTCGATCAACTCTACATCGACCTGCAGCAACGGTTCGCCGCCGGTCATGACGACAAAGCGGTTGGCTTGATCAGGCGTGGGCCATTGCGCGGCAATCTGGTCGGCCAGCGCGTCAGGGCTGGCAAACTTGCCGCCCAGCGTGCCGTCGGTGCCTACAAAGTCGGTGTCGCAAAACCTGCAGACCGCCGTGGCACGGTCTTGTTCGCGGCCCGACCACAGGTTGCAGCCGGCAAAGCGGCAGAACACTGCCGGTCGCCCGGCGTTGGCGCCCTCGCCTTGCAGGGTGTAGAAAATTTCCTTGACCTGGTAGCTCACCCGGGGCTCCCGGTGACTGGAATCGAAGGATGTGAAAAAGAAAGAAAGCTGGCAGCCACGCGTGCATCAATGACGATATGAGCGACGATGGTCACGAGGTTTTTATACATGGTGGTCCTCTACATGGCCCCGGAAGAAGTGAGCATGGCGCCGGGGCAGCGCTTGGATGCATCCCAATTTTACCGGTTCTGCAGCTGCAGCCACCAAAGACTCAACGCGTGGCTTTTCGTCGCCGTTTCGCCGGACTATCCACAGGGCCTGCCGACCCCGCTGACAAGACCGGATAGGCCCGCGCCATCCACGCATACAGCGCCGCGCCCACCAGCAACGCTGCAGCCGCAATCACCAGTGACAGCGTGAAGCCTTCACCCGTGCTGCGGCTGTGCCTGAGCATCAATGCGACGAGCGGTGGGCCAACGATTTGCCCCATGCCGTACATGGCTGTCAACAGACCCATGAAGCTTGCTGCCGCAGCCGGGCGCAGGCGGCGAACTTCCTGCATCGCAAAGAAAGTGATTGCCGTGAAGGGCAGACCGAGCAGCAGGCTGCCCAGTGCAAATCCGGCGAGGCTGGAACTTACCAGCGGGATGGCAATGCCAAGGGCCTGCAGAAAATAGCAGGCAGCCAGCAAACGACGCCGATCAAACGTTGCCGGAATCTTCGTCGCCCCCAGCGCGCCCACCATGATGCCGAAGCCGAAGAGCGGCCAGAACAAATCAAGCCAGGCCGATCCCGGCAACGCGGCGCGCGCAATCACCGGCAGGAAAGTCGCGGTGATGATGTAGCCGAAACCGGCCAGCCCGTAGGCCAACGTCAACAGGCCGATCTCGGCCCGACCCGGCGATGCGGCGCCCTGGCGCGATTGGGCAGCAGCCGCACCGCGCGCAGCCAGACGTTCTTCGCCGCCGCGCAGAACCGCCCAGCTGGTGGCCGTCAGCAGAAAAGCCAGCACGCCAAAGATCAGCCAGCCACTGGCCGCCGTCCAGTGCCAGGCCACCATGCCACTGGCAAACAGGCCACTGACCAGAATGCCGGCGCCCGGACCCATGTAAATCACGCCGCCCATTTCGGGCACGCCGCGTTTCGCAAGCTGGCTGAGGCACCAACCCGACGTGAACACGAACACCACCGCGCTCGTCACACCCGCAGCAAAGCGAAGCAACGGCCAGGCGGCTTGAAATTGCCAGGCCATCGCCAGCGTCAGCACGCCTGTGGCCAGCAGACCCGCGCGCACCAGCGACGAGAACGCCAGCAAAGGCAGGAACGGCAAGCGCGCCCAGATCCACGGCTGGAAGGTGCACAGCAGTGCGCCGAGAAAGTAGCCCAGGTAGTTGGCGCTAGCCAGCCAGCTGGCACGCGGCAGGTCGATGACGCCATCGGCCAGCATCATCGGCAGCAGCGGCGTGAAGGCAAACCGGCCAATACCCATGGCCACGGCCAGCGCCACCGCTCCGGTCAGCGCAATGGCCCAAGGGCCGTGTGCGGGCAAATCGTCTCTGGTGATCGTCGCTGTCATGGTCTACATGGTGCCATGCTCACCGGGACACCCACTAACCTGTCAATCACTGAAACGTTTCAAATGCCTCTTTCAACTGATCCACATAACGCCGCTTGGCCGACGCGTCGATAAAACTCGCCTCAAAGCTGTTGTGTGCCAGGTCGAAGGCATGCTGCGCATTCAGTGCGTGAGATGCCGCAAAAGTCTGCGTGAAGTTGTCGTTCATGTAGCCGCCGAAATAGGCCGGGTCGTCGGAATTGACGGTTGCAGCGAGCCCAGCATCCAGCAGTTCGCGCAGGTTATGACTGGCCAGATCGGGGAACACGCATAGCTTGAGGTTCGACAGCGGACACACCGTGAGCGCGATGCGGTCTCTGGCCAGGCGCTGCATCAGCAACGCGTCTTTGCTCGACTGCACGCCGTGGTCAATCCGCTCGACCATCAGCACGTCAAGGGCCGTCCACACGTAGGCGGGCGGGCCTTCTTCACCCGCATGCGCGACCAGATGAAAACCCAGTTCGCGGCATCGCGCAAACACACGCGCAAACTTTTCTGGCGGGTTGCCGACTTCACCAGAATCCAGCCCGATGCCGATGATCTTGTCCCCGTACGGCATCGCCTGCTCCAGCGTCTCGAAAGCTTCTTCTTCGCTCAGATGGCGCAGGAAGCACATGATCAGCGAAGCGCTGATACCGAGTTTCTCCTGCGCGTCCACGCAGGCGCGATGCAGGCCATCAATGATGATTGCCATACCCACTCCGCGGGCGGTGTGCGTCTGCGCGGCGGCCAGCGCTACATGCGCGCGAAGGTGACCGCGGCGCCGTAGCGGGGCTTTGTGAAGATACGGTGCGCGTTTTCG
>JANNKV010000247.1:0-2376 GCA_031396485.1 Polaromonas sp.
CCATGCAGCGCCACCAGCCCATGCGCAGGCCGCACAAAACTGACGCTGCTCCAGCCCGGCAGCTCGCAATCGGTCTCCAGCTGGTAAGTCATGACTTTGGGAATCGGCAACTTGGAAATGGCTTCCAGCAATGCTTTTTGCAGGCCTTCGGTGAGCGTGGCGCCTTTCACGGTGCTGTCGTAAAACAGCGCCTCGGCCTTGCCATCTTGCGCACGCTTGAGGCCGCTCACGGCAGAGGCACCTGCGCCCAATGCGGTGAGTCGTTTCAGCAGCGCGGGCGTGGCGTTACCCGATGCATCGAGCCCCACCGCCACCGGCATCAGCTTTTGTGAGACTGCCTTGTCGGCCGCCTGCGACGCAACTGCCGTGATGTGCGCGGCCAACCGGCGCGGCGAAGCGAAAGCGGTCAATACTGAGTCGGCTGCGGCCAGCCCTTGCGCTTTCAGCTGCTCCAGCAACACGCCGGCAAACGCATCACCCAGTTTTTTAAGCGCCTTGGGCGGCAGCTCTTCAACGAACAGTTCAACAAGAAGGTTTTTGCTGGTCATCGTCATCTCGCTCAAGCCGCCTTCTTCGTCGTCGGAGTCATCTGCTCCACCCACTCGCGCGGCGCCATCGGGAAGCCCAGGCGTTCGCGGCTTTCGTAATAGCTTTGCGCCACGGCGCGCGCCAGGTTGCGGATGCGGCCGATGTAGGCGGCGCGTTCGGTGACGCTGATGGCGCCGCGGGCATCGAGCAAATTGAAGCTGTGAGCGGCTTTCAGAACCTGCTCGTATGCGGGTAAGGCCAACTGAACTTCGATCAAGTGCTTGGCCTGCTTTTCATGCGCGGTGAAAGCGGTGAAGAGGAAATCAGCATCGCTGTGCTCGAAGTTGTACGTCGATTGTTCAACCTCGTTCTGCTTGTACACGTCGCCATAACTGAGCCCTTCAGTCCACGTCAGGTTGTAGACGTTGTCGGCGCCCTGCAGGTACATCGCCAGGCGCTCCAGGCCGTAGGTGATCTCGCCGGTGATCGGCTTGCAGTCGATACCGCCGACCTGCTGGAAGTAGGTGAACTGCGTGACTTCCATGCCGTTGAGCCAGACTTCCCAGCCCAGGCCCCAGGCGCCCAGCGTCGGGTTTTCCCAGTCGTCTTCGACGAAGCGGATGTCATTTTTCTTCAGGTCAAAGCCGAGTGCTTCGAGCGAGCCCAGGTACAGCTCCAGAATGTTCGCGGGCGCCGGTTTCAGCACAACCTGGTACTGGTAGTAGTGCTGCAGGCGGTTCGGGTTTTCGCCGTAGCGGCCGTCTTTCGGGCGACGGCTGGGCTGCACATACGCGGCCTTCCAGGGCTCGGGGCCGAGTGCTCTTAAAAACGTGGCGGTGTGCGACGTACCGGCACCGACCTCCATGTCGTACGGCTGCAAAAGCGCGCAGCCCTTGTCGGCCCAGTAAGACTGCAATGTCAGGATGATCTGCTGAAAAGTGAGCATAAGCGTGAAGTTGGGTGCTGCCGCCGACGCGAAACGAATGAAGAGAATGTCCGCGGAGCAATCGCAAAACCTTTGATTTTACGCGGCGGGCCGAGCCTGACTGCGCATCACTGGCCCGGCTGCGATCAACGACGCTTCAGAAATGCAAAGCCAGCCACACCCAACCCCAGAATCCACCAGGGCCACAGGCCAAAGCGGGCTGTCCACCAGGCGTATGGCGTCATGCTGCTGCGGCCTTCGACATCGCCCGTCAGCGTGCCGCGCGTCAGGCGGGGCAGTGCCTGCGCGACCACTCCGCGGTGGTCGATGATGGCGGTGGCGCCGGTGTTGGTGGCGCGGATCATGGGCCGGCTGAACTCGATCGCGCGCATGCGCGAGATCTGCAAGTGCTGGTCAATGGCCACGCTGTCGCCAAACCAGGCGATGTTGCTGATGTTGACGAACATCGTGGGCGCCAGCGCAGGGTCGACGAAGCGGGCCGCCAGTTCTTCGCCAAACAAGTCCTCGTAGCAGATATTGACTGCCAGCCGCTGGCCTTTCCACTCAAACGAAGGTTGACCGACTTCACCACGATTAAAGTCGCCCAGCGGAATGTTCATCAGGTTGGTGAACCAGCGGAAACCGGTTGGAATGAATTCACCGAAGGGCACCAGATGGTGCTTGTCGTAGCGGTAGGGCTCGCCTTTCTCGCCTGATATGCCCGGCTTCAGGCCGACGACCGAATTCGAGTACCCGGTTTGCGCGTCACCCAGCGGCACGCCGACCAGGGCAGCCTGCTGCCCCTGTGCGAAACGTGCTGTCAGCGCTTGCCAATAACCTTCAGGCAACTGCTGGGGCAACAACGGAATAGCCGTTTCAGGCGCGACCACCAGCGCGCCGCTGGCGGATTTCAACTGCTCGCC
>JANNKV010000292.1:0-13913 GCA_031396485.1 Polaromonas sp.
AAATGCAGTTCGATCTGATCATGGCAACGCAGTTTTCATTTTTGATGGGTTTTATCGGCATGGTGGGGGGTACTTACTACTTCTCATTGATCAAGAGCACCTTGCCGCTTGAACATCAATCCAATGCAGTGACCTCGGCAGTGTATTGTCTGATGGCCGCCATCATGTACGGCATCATCAATTACAAGTACGGCATTGGCACCGACGCGCTGTCTAAAGGCGATTATCCGACAGTGCTGCGCTACATCGACTGGTTGGTAACCACGCCGCTGCTGGTTCTCAAGTTCCCTGAAATGCTGGGCGGTGATGAGGCGCCTGCGGTCGCTATCCTGGTGATCGTTGCCGACGTGTTGATGATTCTGTTTGGTCTGGCCGGCGAGTCGTCGATCAACGCCGCTAAAGGCGCCACGGTAGTGGGTTGGGCCATGTTCGGCGTCAGCTGTCTGGCATGGTTGTTCATCATTTTTGTTCTCTACACAGCAGTGACTAATGCGACGGCCAACAAGCTGGGTCCCGTCAAGGTGGGCTTGAGCCGCCTGAAGCTGTTTATCGTTTTGGGCTGGGCGATTTACCCGCTCGGCTTTCTGCTCACGCTGATCTCAAATTCACCTGATGTGCGCATTGGCCGCGAGCTGGTATACAACGTCGCCGATCTGTTCAACAAAGTGGGTTTTGGCATGGTTGCGATCTATACAGTACGGCAAATTGTGCGCGAGCAAAAGATTCGCGAAGCAATGGCGCAACTTTAATCGGCCACTCGCTGTGTGTATCCGGCAGACTGTGCTCGGCATAGCCGGACTCTCCAGCTTTCCTGTCCCGCGGCGTTTCGCTGAACAGGGGCATGCGGGGCGTTTTGCTAGTGCTACTCGGCAGAATCGTGCTTCCGAGAGTCTGTGTTTGCAGTTGAGGCGTTGCGGTGAGTGAGCGAGAAGATCAATTCGATGCTATCGCGCGGCGGTCGCAGCGCGTATTGAATACGCATGCAAGATCTTTTTCGTGGGCTGCGCGCTTTCTTTCCCCGGAAGCCAGACGTAATTCGGCGATTCTTTACGCGTTTGCGAGGGCAGCTGATGATTTTTCTGATGAAGAGTCGCTAGGTACGCGCGATCAGCGAATGCAAATGCTCTCTGCGCTACGCCTGGCCATGCTGAAGGCCGCCGAGCCCGCTTTCGCGAGATCCTTCAACCCAACGGCTACGACTGTGGGCACCATACTTTTAAAACACGGTGTAAGTTTCTGCGTTCCGTTATATTTTCTCGATAGCCTGCGCGAAGACAGCCAGGCGCGACATGTACAAAGTAAGGATGAACTGCTGCGGTTCGCTTACGGGGTTGCGGGAACAGTCGGGCAAATGTTGCGGCCTGTACTCGGAGCCCCAGTGCAAGCAGAACCCTATGCCATGGCATTGGGTGTAGCAATGCAGTTAACCAATATTGCGCGTGATGTGGTCGAAGATGCCGCGCGTGGCCGATGCTACCTGCCCGCCCAGTGGGGAGCCGACTCGCAGATCGTGGTCAGGCCTGAAACCGATGTGCAGCGCAGGCACGCCTTCGCGATGCTTGAGCGGTTGCTGGCACTGGCAGAGGACTTTTATGCCTACGCTGAAACTGGCCTTCATTACATTCCCTCCGGCAATCGGCGTGCGATCCGGATTGCCCTGGTGTTCTACCGTGGCATTGGCCGCAAGATACTGCGTGAAGGACCGTCGCAGTATTGGAAAGGTCGCGCTTATCTGGGTAAGCTCGAAAAGTGGAGTCTGATGTTGGGTGCGCTATTGTTTCCGAAGACGCATGCTGCCTCTTCAATGCGTGACGTCGTGGCGTGCGACTTGTCGCATCTCCGGGGCGTACCGGGCTTTCCTGCCTGAATCTGAATGGTGTCACGGATGCAAAAAACCGACTGGGATGTCGTTATTGTCGGAGGTGGGCTGGGCGGTTTGTCGCTCGCCGTGGAGCTCTCGCAACCTGCATTTGCGCACCTGAACGTGCTGGTGCTGGAAAAGCGCACGCACTACGAAAGGGATCGCACCTGGAGCTATTGGGCCAGGCAGCCACACCGCTACACCCACCTGGAGCGCCGACGCTGGAGCAAATGGGCTGTCATGCTCGATGGGCGTCGCGCCGAACAGCTGTCCTGCACCGACTATTGCACGATTGACGCAGACGCGTTCTATGAGTTTGCGCAGTTGCAGATTGCTGCTGCATCACACGTGCATCTGCGCATGGGTGTTACTGCAACGGACGTCATTGATGCACCAGTGCCAGAGATCAACCTGATGGACGGAAGCCGTTTGTCGGCGCAATGGGTTATGGATGCCCGACCTCCCGGAACACCACTCCCCGACGCGCTATGTCAGCGCTTTATGGGTTGGGAAATCCATACCCAGACTGATTGCTTTGATACCGATGTCGTCGAACTGATGGATTTTCAGCGAGCGTCAAACGGGCTTCATTTTTTCTATGTTTTGCCTTATGGACCTCGTCATGCACTGGTGGAGAGCACCTGGCTATCACCTTTTTCGCATCAACACGATTACGAAGCGGAATTGTGTGACTACCTGCAGCAGCGCTATGGTGTGACGCAGCACCGTCAGGTCTACCAGGAACAGGGTTGTCTGAATCTGCAGGTGCCGCCTCCACTGGTGTCCAGCGCGCGTATCGTGCCGCTCGGGCGTACCGCAGGCACGCTCCGACCGTCGACGGGATTCGCTTTTCTGGAAACGATTGCTGACGCAAAGCGCATTGCGCGGTGTCTGGCCTCGGGTGCCAATGACCTGGCAAGCATTTCCCCCTATCGCCGTGACGCGTTGGATTTGCAGATGGACAGGGTTTTCTTCGAGGGACTGAGCGCGGACTGGGAGCGGGCGCCAGAGCATTTCATGGCATTGTTCGAAGGACTGGATGCTGAGACGCTGGTGGCTTTTCTGGCGGGCAGGCCTGCATTCGTGCAACGTTTGAAAGTAGCCATGCAACTTCCCAAGCTGCATTTCCTGCGCGCTGCCGGACGACACGCGCTAAGAGAAGTATCGTGAACGGTCTGAAGCCCTACGGCTTCCCGGCCTTCCTTGCATTGCTGGCTGGTTTTTGTGTGTTGGTCGCGGCATTGGTATTGCTGGACCAGAATTCCGCGCACGCAGGTTTGTGGTTATTGATGATCGTCAGCGTGACCGTGGGATTCGGTCACGGCGCGCTCGACGCACATCTTCTGCTGCGACGTTTTCCGTCGCGTTCACAGGCGCTGGCGTTGGCTGGCGTTTACCTGCTGGTTGTAGTTTTGCTGGGATGGGCGCTCAGTCACGCCGTCGCAGGCGCATTGTGGTTACTGCTGGGCCTGTCGGTGTGGCACTTTGGCGAAGCCTACGCACGCTGGGACGCTCTGCATCCCGCCACCAGGATCCTCACACGGTTTATCGTCGGTGGTGCGCCTGTCATGCTGCCGATATGGCTGTCGCCGGAAGCCATGGTCGACTTGCTGAAGGCGGCGTGGCAAGGCAATGAGGCTCAGGTGTGGCAATGGCTTGCCTCGGTATGGTTGGCTCTTTTTATAGGCTGGGTCATGCTGTGCGGCATTCCGCGTTACCGCGCAGCGCGTCATGCCTGGTATGAGCTCGCCGGTGCGATCGCGCTCAATCTGGTTTTCTCGCCCCTGATGGCTTTCGCACTGTACTTTGGTTTCTACCATTCACCGGTACATATCTGGCGAGTGTGGCGTACCCGACCACTGCAGGTCACTGCGTCTGGACATGCACAAGAAACCGCATCTTCGCTCAGCCTGATCAACGTAATCGTCACCTTTGTAGTCACGCTCCTGCTCGGGGCAGTGCTGTTGGCGATGCTCAACTTCAATGCTTATGCATTTTCAACAGAAGCGGTTAGCCTGCGCTGGCTGGTTGTTGCCCTGGCAGCGTTGACTCTGCCACATCTGGTGTTGATCAGCCTTTGCGCCAAATTACTGTCTGCCCCTCCCGGGGGCCGCTAGTTCGGTGCGTTAGCTGGCCAACGCATAGAGCGCCAGGAACCGCGCGTGAAGCCCGTCCCTGCGCTGCGTCTCAAATCTTGTCAATCATTCCGCCTTGATGCCAGCCGTCTTGATGGTTTTTGCCCAGAATTCCGTGTCCTTTTTGACCAGTGCGTCGAGCGCTGCGGGCGCAAGATAGCGCAGCTCGACACCAGCCCCATCGGCGCGGGTTTTGGTCTCTGGCAGCTCCAGTGCCGCCTTGATCTGCGCACTGAGCTTGTTGACCACGTCCGGTGGTGTCGCGGCCGGAGCGAAAATGCCAACCCACGCTTCGAGCTCGAAACCCTTGAGGCCCGCCTCCGCGGTTGTTGGCACAGCGGGCAGGCCTGGATGGCGGGCCTTGCCGGCGACAGCCAGGCCTTTCAGCTTGCCAACCTGAACCTGGCCCATCACGGAAGGTGGCGTCGTGATGAACACCTGCACCTGACCCGACAACACATCCTGCAGCGCCGGCCCAGAGCCGCGGTAAGGGATGTGCACCATGCTGGTTTGCGTTTGCAGCTTGAACATCTCGGTGCCGATGTGCGAGAGTGATCCGTTACCCTGGCTCGCATAGCTGAGCTTGCCCGGGTTGGCCTTGAGGTAAGTGATGAATTCGCCGAGACTGTTCGCTGGTATCGAGGGGTGAACTGTTATCACATTGGTGGCTACGGTGATCAGCGCGACCGGTACAAAGTCCTTTTGAGCCCAAGGCAGTTTCGGTGTCAGGTTGGGGTTGCCCACGTGATAGGCCGAGTACGAGTTCAACAGCGTGTAGCCGTCGGGATTCGCCCGCGCCACCGCCTGATATGCGACGTTGCCGCTGCCGCCGCCCCGGTTGTCAACCACGACAGGCTGGCCTGTGACTTTGGCCAGTGAATCCGATAGGATTCGGGCAGACGCATCGACAAACCCCCCAGGCGGGTTGGGAACGATCAGGTTGATCGGTTTGCTCGGGTAGGTTTGCGCCAGCGCAGCGCTAGTCAGCAGTGGTGCCAGCAGCGCGAATGTCATACCAGCTAGCAGGTGCTGAAGGGTTTGGGTGGGTTGCATCTTCATGGGTAGGTTTCTTTGGGGAGGAGTTGGCGTTAGTAGAGTCCAGAGAGCAGGGCGCCGGCATCAGGCACCCGTCGTTCAAGGCCCAGGCTTTTCAGTAGTGAGTAAGTGGTGCACACTGCACTGGAGACCACGGGCAGGCCGCTAGCCGCCTCAATCATCGGCACCGCAGCCAGCGATGGCATTTGCACGCAGGCCGAAGCCACGATGGCATCGGCGCCTTTGACGTTCAGCTGCTTCCATAATTCGGCAGGCGCCTTCGGGTCGCGCGCGCCGACGGCGAGGTTGTCATGAATTTCCAGCGAAATGCTGTCGATCACTTCAATGCCTTCGTTCTCTATGTAGTCGATGACCATACGGGTCAGGGGCAACATGTAAGGCGCGATGATGGCCACCCGTTTCGCGCCGATGGCCTGCAATCCCTCGACCAGAGCGCCTGCGCTGGTGATGACCGGTGTCGGCGCACCGTTGGCCACCGTCACTTCATGCAGGCGGCGCTGCGATTCACGGTGGTAGCCCTTGCCCATGCTCATGATGGCCACCAGGCACGCGTAGCCCATCGCGTCCATGCGCGCGTCCGATAGCTCCAGCGCGCAGCGGTCAGAGTCCCGGTCCATCGCTGCCAGCTCTTCTTTGGTGACTGACTTCATCCGCATGCGGCTTGAATGAAACGTGAACCGTTCAGGCAGTATCTGTTCGCGGGCCCGCAGCATGGCCGGGATTTCCGTCTCCATCGTGGTGTTGGAACTGGGCACGATCAGGCCGATGCGGTAGTTTTTTGCTGGTGTGGGGGCGGATGCGGACACGATATGGTTTTCTGCAGGTTAACGAGGCATGCACTTCAAAAGCTGAGTGCTTTTTTACCACCGGTGGTCAATGCAACGCGTCTTGTAACGTTGAAAAAGACAGGATTGACCGCTATTGAATTAATAGCTGCTCGCGCAGGTAATTCCTGGGCTAGCGGCATGAAAGGCACAAAAATATCGTAAAAAAAGTGCCCGACCCGCTCCGCAACCAGACTGGCGGGTTGCGCAGCACGTCCAACGTTCGCAGCCTACGCCTTGGTGGTCTTGCCGTGTTTTTCAATCAGGCTGCGTGCGGTGTCAAGCAGCTTCTTGCCGTCAAAGCCCTTCTTGTTCATGTCTTCTACCCACTCGACCTCGACCGTGCGGGATTTGCGGCGGAATTCCTGCGCTTCTGCCGGGCTCACGGTGTAGATGGTGTTGCCACGGTCGCTGGCGGTCTTGCGGCCCGGCACGTCGTTGCCCTGCTGCGTCTTGCCCAGCCACGCTGAGGTGGCCATGCCGGAGTTGTTGTCGATAACTTTCTTCAGGTCAGGTGCCAGCGAGTTGTATTTCGCCTTGTTCATCGCCATCACGAACATAGTGGTGTACAGGCTGCCCCCGGCCGGATCAAACTCGGCATGAAACTTGGTCAGTTCGTTGACCTTGACTGAGGGAACGACTTCCCACGGAATCACGCAACCCGTGATGGTTCCTTTGCTCAGCGCATCCGGAATGCCCGGTAGCGGCATACCCACCGGCGTGGCACCCAGCACACCCATCAGTTTGGTGACCTGACGGGTCGGCGCGCGCAGTTTGAGGCCCCGCATGTCTGCGATTGACTTGACGGGTTTGTCCACGGTGTGAATCACGCCCGGGCCGTGCACGTGAAGGGCAAGCACCTGCGTGTCCTTGAATTCATCGGGGGCCATGGTCTGCACGTATTCCCAATAGGCTTTCGACGTCGCTTCGGCGTTGTTCATCATGAACGGCAGCTCAAAGGCTTCAATGCGGGGGAAACGGCCGGCGGTATTGCCTGGCAAGGTCCACACGATATCGACGACACCGTCTTTGGCCTGGTCGTACAGCTGCACCGGCGTGCCGCCCAGCTGCATGGCCGGATAGGCTTCAAACTTGATGCGGCCGCCCGATTCTTTTTCGACCTTGTCCATCCACGGCTTGTGCATGCCAAGCCAGACATTGGAGGTCGGTGACATGAAGGTGTGAAACTTCAGGGTAACGGCCTGCTGGGCCAGGCTTGAGAGCGCCGGGGCGGCCAATACCGCAGCGGCGCCGGATTTAAGAAGTGTGCGACGTTGAATCATTTAGAAGCTCCAGTAGACGTTGAGATAACTGCCTTGAATTTATCGGAATCGGTGCGGGCCCGGAACCGGTGAATGCCCTGACCTGGCTCTCAAAAACTACTAAACGCTAGGAAACGTACTTCACCAGCCAGAGCGAAATCCCCGGGAAAATCAGCAGCAGCGTGGTGCGCAGCGTGTCGCTGATCAGAAAAGGCATGACGCCGCGGTAGCTTTCCCGAATCGGCACGTCTTTGGCCATGCCATTGACCACGTACACATTCAAGCCCACTGGCGGCGCCAGCAAGCCGAAGCCGACGGTCATCAAGACCATGATGCCGAACCAGATGGCTACCGATTCCCTGGGCATGCCGAAGTCGAGGCTAATTACCATCGGAAAGAAGATCGGAATGGTCAGCAGCAGCATCGACAACTCGTCCATCACCGCGCCCAGCACCACGTAGAAAAGCAAAATGGCGGTCACGACCATCAGCGGCGACAGGCCCCAGCCGCCGACCACGGCTGCCAGCTGGTTGGGCACCTGCGTCAGGGCAAGTGCCGAATTCATCAGGTCGGCACCAATGAAGATCAGAAAGATCATGGCCGAGCTTTCGGCGGTGGCGTAAAAGCACTGTGCAAATTTGGCCCAGGTCAGTTCCCGTCTGAGCAGCGAGGCCAGCAGCGTGGCTGCGGCGCCGACTGCCGCGCCTTCAGTCGGTGTGAAGTAACCGCCATAGATACCGCCGAAAACCAGCAGGAAGATGACGGCGATCGGTGCGATGCCCAGGAAAAGACCGAAGTTGAGCGGCTCGCGGTCATCATCGACATCAGGCGCCTGACCCGGCACCACGCGCACGTAAATCGCAATGGCGGTGATGTAACCGAGCATGGCAATCACGCCTGGCACCATCGCGGCGGCGAAAAGTTTGGCGATGTTTTGTTCAGTCAGGATGGCATAGATCACCAGCGGTACGGAAGGCGGAATCAGGATGCCCAGCGTTCCGCCAGCCGCCAGCGTGCCGGTAGCCAGGCGGCCTGAATAACCATGGCGCTTCATCTCGGGCAGCGCTACGCTGGTGATGGTCGCTGCGGTCGCGACCGACGAGCCGCAGATCGCGCCAAACGCTGCGCAGGCCAGCACCGACGCCATGGCCAGGCCGCCCTTGAATCCACCCATCACCGCGGCCGCAAATTTGAACAGAGCCCTGCTGATGCCGCCCTGTGTGGCGAAGTGGCCCATCAGGATGAACAGCGGAATGACCGACAGGTCATAACTGGCGAAGCGGGCAAAGGCCTGCGTGTTGAGAAAGCTGGAAAAAGGTGCCCAGCCGGTCTGCATGACATAGCCCGTGGCGCCAGCCACAAACATGGCAATGGAGATCGGCACCCGTACGGCCATGAAGACCAGCATGATGCCGAAAATGGCGAGTGCCAGCGTGATCGCGCTCATTGGTTAGCCTCCACGCTACGCGCTGCGGCGCCATTCGCCTTGGGAGCGGCCCGGCGGCTCATACGTGGGCCTTTGGACCTTCGGCGAAACCGAACAGCGCCTGCGCGAGCCCGATGACGCTGGTCAGCACGAAAGCAGGCACCATGCCGGCGTACGTGACCCACTCGGGAAAGCCCAGAATCTGTGTTTCGGAATGGGTGCTGTACGAGTTGATCCCGCCCAGTGCGGTTCGCCAGGCCAGCAGCGCGAACACCAGCGCCAGTAGAAAAGCCCCGAAGCGGTCCAGGCCTTCATTGGTTTTGTCGGCCAGTTTGGCGGTGAAAAAATCGACGATGATGTTGCCGCGTCGCATCTGGCAAAACGGCATGAACAGCGCGATGGCGGCGCCGGTGGCCACGCCGGTGAGTTCGAAGTCGCCGACGATGGTGGCGCCGGTGGTGTTGCGGCCGATCAGGCTGGCGCAGGTCATCAGCGTGACGCCCGTCAGCAGAATGCCGGCCAGCACGGCACAAAGCCGCGCCAGTTGATCGAGTAATTTCAAGCAGGTTCTCCGACGCGGTTTAACGACAAGGCCATGCCGCAAAAAAACGGCCAGCCCTGCATGGCCTTCAGTCGACCTTGACCGTCAGTGTTTCGAGGCCTGTCACACCACCGACCATGGTGTTGCCCGACACCACCGCGGCCACACCTTCTGGCGTGCCGGTGTAGATCAGGTCGCCCGGCTGCAGCTCCCACGCCGCCGAAAGGTGCTCGAAGATTTCGCCGACGTTCCAGATCAGCTTGGAGACCGAGCTGCGCTGGCGATCCTTGCCATCGACATGCAGGTAGATTTCGGCGTTTTCGGCATCGCCAGCTTGCGCAACCGGTGTAATCGGTCCGATCGGCGCCGAGTGGTCGTAGGCCTTGCCGATCTCCCACGGACGGCCCTGTTTCTTCATCTCGCCCTGCAAATCGCGGCGCGTCATGTCCAGCCCCACGGCGTAACCGTAGATGTGTTTGTGTGCGTCAGCCGCTGCAATGTTCTTGCCGCCGGTTCCCACCGCCACCACCAGCTCAATTTCATGGTGCAGGTTTTTTGTGAGGCTGGGATAAGGGATGTGGCCGGTTTCGCCCGCGTTCACCACCACCACCGCATCGGCAGGTTTCAGAAAGAAAAACGGGGGCTCGCGGCCGGTAAAGCCCATTTCCTTGGCGTGCTCTTCGTAGTTACGGCCGACGCAGTACACGCGGTTGACGGGGAAGCGGTCCGCGGTGCCAACAACAGGCACCGAAACGACGGCGGGAGGAGTGATGACAAAACTCATGACAACCTTTCTTCTCTGTGTATGCCCAGGGCCTGATGCACCGGGCGGTCTGAAAAACTGAACAGCACACAACCTTGCGCCGAACGCAACTGCGCAGTGTGCCACGACGGAATCACAAAATGGTCGCGCGGGCCGAACTCGAACGTCCAGGTTTGCTCGCCGCGTGAAATGTCGACGGCGCCCACGCCTTCGACGACGCTGAAGACCGCGCCGTCGGTCTGCCGATACGGCTTGCCGTCAAACCCTGCCGGCAAGCGCTGCATGAAGGTCGCCATCGTCGGCATCGGCGGCCCGCCAGTCGCCGGGTTCACATAGCGCAGCTTCGTGCCGTCCCAGGCGTCGATGTCGGCATGTGCCTCCAACTGGTGCAGCGTCTCGCGGGTACGGTCGTAGGGGTAGCTGAAGATCGGCGAGGTGGGGCCAAACGGTGCGTCGTAGCGTACCGGCAGCATGTTGGCGCCGTAGCGATGGATGTTGATGCCTTCCGGCTTGGTCACGGCCTGCTGTTTCGCTGTGCCGTTTTCGGCAAAGCCGGCATCGAAAAACCGCAGCATCGGAATGTCCAGCCCGTCGAGCCAGACCACTGGCGTATCAGAGTCAACTTCGCCAACATGCCCGTGGTCATGCCAGGTCCAGCTCGGCGTGATGATGAAGTCGCCAGGTTTCATCCGTGTGCGCTCACCGTCCACTGCCGTAAATGCGCCGTGGCCTTCCACCACGAAGCGCAGCGCGCTTTGCGTGTGGCGATGGCTGGGGGCCACTTCACCTGGCATGATGACCTGCAGCCCGGCGTAGAGCGACTGCGTGATGCACGACTGCCCGCGCAGCCCGGGGTTTTCGAGAATCAGCACGCGCCGCACCGCTTCTTCGGCCGTGATCAGCTGGCCCGACTGCATCAGGAAGGGGTGAACGTCGGCGTACTTCCACAGCGCCGGATGGCACGGCGTGGCGGGTGAGGGCGGCACCAGCGCGTGCAGCACTTCCCACAGCGGCGTCATGCTGTGCGCAGAGATTGCATCGTAGAAAGCCCTCCGTTTGGAGGTGTTTCCCGAGGTGCCTTGTCGGCTTTGGAGAGGGGGTGTCATGTCCATGAGGTTCTCCTAAATGGGTTCGGTGTCGAAGCAGGCGCCATCACGCTGCAACAGCATTTGCAGGCGACCGACGTCCAGTCCGGCGAAGGTTTGGTCGGCTTGCCGCGTCGCAGCCGCCGTACCGGCCGCCTGACCCATCACAAAGCAGGCGCCACTGGCGCGCGCGGCGGACTGGCCCTCGTGCGTCATCGAAGCGCAGCGGCCAGCCACCAGCAGGTTGTCCGCCCCTTGCGGCACCAGCATGCGCCAGGGCAGGTCGTTGTAGGCGCGTCCTTCCGCGTCGTCGATATTGCGTGGAAACTGCCAGTCGATTCGCCCGGCGGCGTGCAATTCCATCGGCCAGGCATTGATGCCAATCGTGTCCTTAAACCGCCGTGATGAAAGAATGTCTTCGCCGGTCAGGGCGTACAGGCCCGCCACGCGACGCGATTCGCGAATGCCGATCTGCGGCGCAATATCGACAATCGACGCGTGCGTGAACCCAGGGACTTCGCCCTGCAGAAACCGGAAGTACTCGGCGACCTGCCGACGGCCTTCCAGTTCGCCATCGCTCAACTGCCGGGCATCTGTCGCGTCCATGGCGGTGCCGTTGGCATTAGAAATCTGCGTCACGTTGACACGCCACTCGGTGGAGTTTTTCTGGGGCCGCACGATGGCGCCTTCGCGCGGAAATCGGTAGCGCCCCGGGTGGTCTGCTTCAACCTGCATCATCAGCGTGTTGATGGCCTTGAAGTCGCCGATCGCAGCAAGCGCCTGCGCGGCATCGACATGGCCGACGCGAAACATAGTGGTCGGGAAAAGCCCGCTGCCGTGTCCGTCTCCCAGCTCGAACGGCACGCCGGCGAAGTGCGCCACGTCGGCGTCGCCGGTGCAGTCGATAAAAGACCGCGCGCGAATCGCCTGCCGGCCAGATTTGGTTTTGACCACCAGCGCGCTGATGGTCGGACCTTCCATGATCACGGCCGCGGCCCAAGCGTGAAACAGCAGTGTCACGCCCGCTGCCACCAGCAACTGGTCTGCAGCACACTTGTAGGCCGACACATCGTAGGAGCGCACACGAATCCGGCCCTGCATACCGTCCTGCGGCGCATTGAGCCCGCCCAGCGCATCAATGCGCGACAAAAGTTCGTCTGCCACGCCATGCACCACCTGCCGCATCTCGCCATTCCTGCGGCCGTAGAGCCCAGCAAAGTTGGTGACCCCGCCAGCCGTTCCCATGCCGCCGAGAAAGCCGTAGCGTTCAATCAGCAAGGTGCTGGCGCCATGACGCGCCGCACTAACCGCCGCCGCAATACCAGCCGGCCCGCCGCCAGCGACGACCACATCGAACTCGCCAAAGATTGGCAGTGCGCGCGCGGGCTCCAGCATGAATGATGACGCGCCCGTTGTCATGAACTACTCTATCTTGATGCCGCGCAGAGAGATGATATTGCTCATGATGGCCGTCTCACTGCGAATCCGGCTTTGGAGGCCTTCAGGTGAGGTGCCCACGGCCTGCCAGCCTTGATTGAAAAGTTTCTGGCGCGTGTCGTTGTCGCGAATGATTCTGGAAACTTCTGCGTTGAGCCGCGCTTTTGCTGCGGCAGACAGGTTGGCCGGGCCGACCAGCGCGGTCCACACTTCCAGGCTGAAGTTGCGCACATCGGCGTCGGCCAGTGGTGCAACCTCAGTGGCCAGCGAACTTCGCCCGCTGGTCAGACCAATCGCCTTGAGCTTTCCAGCCCTGATTTGCGGCAGCGCAATGCCGGGCGGCACCAGCGCCATCTGGATCTGGCCGCCCAGCAGGGCCGTCACCACTTGCGGGTTGCCCTGGTAAGGCACATGAACCGCATTCAGCCCGGCCACTTTTGATTTGAGCAGTTCCATGCCGAGATGGCCGACCGAGCCGTTGCCGACAGAGCCGTAATTCCATTGGTCACCGCCGCTGCGGGCTGCTGCAAAAAACGCGCCGCCCGAAGGCTGATCAACCGGTGCCACCAGTACCAGAGGAGCAGTGGTCAGCAATGAAATCGGTGTGAAGTCTTTCGCCGGGTCATAAGGCAATTTGCTGTAGAGCAGCTTCGCCGACGTAAGGTTGCCGTTGATGACGACACCCAGCGTGTGGTCGTCAATGGCTTTGGCGACCTGGTCGGCCGCGATATTGCCTGATGCGCCGGGCTTGCTTTCGATGATGACCGGCTGCCCCAGCGCACGCGACAGCGGCTCGGCCAGCGTACGTGCGGCCATGTCCGGTGTGGAGCCGCCCGGGAATCCCACCAGGATGCGGACGGGTTTGGTCGGCCAAACGCCGTCGCCAGCGCCTTTTTTCAAGCTGTTTTGGGCTGTAGCCCAGGTAGTACCTGCGCAAGCAGCTATGAAAATAGTAGCATTTGCCAGTCTGGCGAGTCTGCGCGGAAGCGCTTGCAGGGTGTCTTTTTTCATGCCATTTACCGTGGTGGAAACCGTTGTGGATGTTCCGCTTATTGGAACAGTTTTGACGGCTCGATACCGTCGTACATCCACTTCAGCCCGGCAAAGCCGGCGCTCTCGGTGCCGCTCTGGAACAGCTGGTTGCGCAGCTCGCGCTGCACCCCGGATGCATGGTAGATGTCGCCATAAAAACGAGCGGTGAGTTGCACCCGTCCGGTGCGAAGGTATCTGGCCTGCTGGTATTTCTGGAAGGCCTTTTGAATATCGCCGCGCGTGAAGCGCAAGGCCTCGCGCAGCACCACCGCGTCTTCGATCGCCTGACCCGCGCCTTGGGCCAGGTATTGCAGCATGGGGTGTGCCGCGTCGCCTAGCAAGGTCACGCGCCGGTCGGTCCAGTTCCTGACTGGTTCGCGGTCGCACAGCACCCACATTTTCCAGGTTTCAATTTTCCCGAGCAGTTCCTTGACCTGCGGGCAGGCCTGGGCGAAGCGTTCATTGAGCTCGCCCGCGTCCCCGAAGGAATT